>JBDZVU010000023.1:0-36768 GCA_040255845.1 Nitrospiraceae bacterium
TTGTCCAGCTCGAATGCCGCCGGCCAGGCGGCTTCGGTCGGCAGCGGTTCCGCCTGGCGCAGTGTGCGGTCCCAGGTCGGGGTCGCCGCGCCGAACAGGAACTTGAGGGAGCCGACGGCTAGGGCGGCATTGAGCACCACAAAATACCGGGCGGCCGCGGCGGCCTTTCCAACGCGCGGAATGCGGCGCAGCCATCCCGCCGCGAGGGCTGCTCCGTAGGCCGCCGCCTGCGCGGCGAAGACCAGGCGGTAGGACGCGTCCTCCAGCGCCGACCAGACGTTGGCGGCCAATGCCGTCAGCAGAATCCACGGACCCATGAGCCGCAGGGCTTTGTGCGACCACAACGCAAAGGCCACCATTCCCCACCGGGGTGACAGGAGCGGCCGCGCGCTGGTCAGTGCATGCGCGATGCCTCCGCCCGTCCTGATGCGGCGGCGGAATTCGTCGGTGACATGCTGCGGCGTCAACTGCCAGGCCTTGGCATCGCCATGGAGCACGACATCGCCGCCCGTATGCAGGCGAACCAGCATCGGCTCCAGCAAGTCGTCCGCCATGGTGTCGGCCGGAAGTGGCCGGTAGTCGCGGCGGCGGATGGCATAGATGGCCCCGCTCGCTCCCAGTCCCGCGCCGATCCTGGACTCCGTCTCCTTGAGAAACATCTCGTAGCGCCAATAGAGGCCGTCCGCGTTCCGGGAGGTTTCCGAGGTCCGCAATTCCAGCTTTCCGCCGATCACCGCGGCCCCGGGATACCGGTGAAAGCCGGTCATCAGCGCGTTGATCGCATCGGGATAGAACACGGTCGCGGCATCGGTGAACACGAGGTAGTCCCCCGTCGCGCGCGCGACGAGATCGTTCAGCACGCTGGCCTTCCCCCTCCGCTGCCCGAACGCCACGAGTTGGATACGGCCGAAACGGGCATAGCGGGCGACCTGCTCGGCCGTGCCGTCGGTCGAGCCGTCGGATCCGATGACGATCTGGAGCCGGTCTTTGGGATAGTCCTGCTCCAGGAGATTCTGAATTCGCCGGCCGATCACCGCCTCCTCGTTGTAGGCCGAGATGATGACGCTGACGGAGGGCCAGTCCTCGGGACGACCGGACACGGTCTTGCGCGGGCCGCGCATACGGCCGATCGCCCACAAGACGATGGGATATCCGGCGTAGGTGTACAGCAGCAGCGCGACGGCGGTCAGCGTCAACACCGCCGGGATCGAGTCTGGAACCAACCACGAAACCAGCATGGACACTCCTTACTTGATTGAACCGGACTTGCAGGGGCACGACGAACACGGCGCGCGATTGCGCTATTTGAAGAGTTCGAACACGCGGATGGCGGCGTAGTACTCAAGCGAGGGGAACCGCGCAAGCAGCGACTGATCCCAGCGCCTGAGGGGCATCAAATGGTCCCGGAGGATCGGCACGCGGGCGGCGGCGCGCAGCCACGGCAGTTCGAAACTCCGGGCGCGGCCTTTCCGAAAGCCGGTGGAGAACTGATCGAGCTCGGCCAGCGTGAGGGGCCGCTCGTACGGCGACACGTGCGCCGGCAGCCGGGCGGGAATGAACTTCCGCAGGGCGCGCAGCGTGGGGGAGCTGCGCGTGGGCTCGGCGAAGATGCCGCGGCCGCCGGGGCGCAACACCCGGAACACCTCCCGCGCGGCCCGCGCCAGATCCAGATGGTGGAGGATCATCATGCCGAACACCACGTCGACCGACTCGTCGGGGCACGGGACCTCGTAGGCGGAGGCGACGCTGAACCGGACGCCCTGCACGCCGTTGACCTCCATGCGCTTCCGGTTGATCTCGATGAGGTCCGGCGAAATGTCGAGGGCGTGGACGCGGGCGCCGCGGCGGGCCAGCAGAATGGTGTTCTCCCCCCACCCCGACCCGTATTCCAACACCTCCTGCCCTGCTACGTTGCCCAACAGATAAAAGGCGTACTGCAGATCGAAGAGGGAGTCCGGCGGAGGATTCATATACCGGCGGACGTTCGCTTCGGACGAGAGGAGCGAGTTCCGATCGACCCGTTCCGCCTCGGCCGCGCTCCGCCGAATCTCCGCCAGCTCCCACTCACGCAACCCGCTCGGGTCCTCGCCCGATGATACGTGCCGTAGATCGGTGTCCGTCGTGGTCGACATCAGTTCCGCCATGCTTCCCTCCGAGTCAGTGCCGCGCTTCCACTGCGCGCGGCTTGCTGTGGATTTCGTCCCCTCCTTCGCGCTGGCACATCGGCTGCAGCCGGCCGATGTCCCCGAGCGAGGCGCACAGCGCCTGCGCATCGATCCCGGGCACCTCCCGGGCCTTCATCGCTGCCCCGGAGCTCACCGAACTCGCGAGGCGGTAATCGCCCCCGCCGGGATTGAGGAAGGGCACCGCCTCGATCGACTCGGGAAACGTATTGCCCTCGGGATAGCGATCGGCGTAGGAACCGCCGCCGATCAACACGTTGCCGGTCACCACGGCGCCGGGCAAATGCCGCTCGAACGTAGGCTTTCCCACGCCGGTCCCTGCCCCTTCCATGCCGAACTCGTTATGCGGGGTGATGTTGTAGCGGTAGACGAAGCCCTCGTGAGGCTCCCCGTCCACCATCAGCACGTGCCCCGTATGAAAGCCGACGTTATGCTCGATGACGACGTCGCGGGTGCCGCGCAGCAGTTGGAACAACCGTCCCTTGCCGCCCCACCGCGCTCCGTTGATGTCGTCGAAGACGTTGTTCCGGATGACGATGCGCTGGGCCCGCCCGCTCGGCGGATGCATGTCGTCGAGGCCGAGGATATTCACGCCGTTGGGGCTGTGGCGGATGATGTTGTTCGCCACGGTGACGTCCTCGATCGCCGCCCACGGCGACTGGCCATTCTCATTGCGCACCGTCAGCGTGATGGCGTAGCCGTAGCCCGGCATGAGCCAGTTGTTCTCGAACACGTTACCCTCCACGAGCACCCGCCGGGCGCTTTTCAGCTCGAAGAGGATCTTCACCTGCCACTTCTGTCCCTCATAGTCGGGCTCGCCCGGCTTCCACGACAGCGGCTTCACCACCGTGTTCCGCCGCACCTCGATGTCGGAAGGGATGAGATCGCGGATGCTCGGGTCGCCCCCGCCGAACAGAATGTTTTCTCCGGCCCCCGCCAGATAATTGTTCACGACTTTGAACGGTCCAGTCCCTGCGTATCCGCCCACCGCCTGCGAATCCTGTCCGACCTCCTTGATGTCCGTGACATAGGAATCGATGAGGGCAAGATGCCGGCCGTTCATGAACACGCCGCGTCGGCTGCCCCGAACGGGATCACCGTGTATGAAACAGCGGTCCACGATGATGTGATGCGGGAGGTCCTCCACGACCCGTGCGCTGTTGTCGCCGAGCTGCACGATCTCGCGCAGGTAGGCACCGTCCGATGGACGGATCTCGAGACCGATGAAACGGAAATGATGCGCCCGCGGTTCGGCGATGATCACGCTACCCCTCCGCGACACCAGCGTGGCCATCTTGGCGGCGTGCGTGGGTTGCACCCGCGTGCCCGGACCGGGAAACTCCTTGCCCGCCGCGCCGGAGCGGACGATGATCCAGCCGGCTCCTTCCTTCTTGTTCGGCAGCGTGAACGGACCTTTGTACACGCCGCCCGGTTCCAGGACGATCTCGTCTCCCGGGCGCGCGCCGTCGATTGCGTCCTGCAGATCGCCGCCTGCCGGCACGGCAATGGTCCGCCCGGTCGGTGGACTCAGGGTGGTGTCCACATACTCCCGGGGAAGCGCCGCCACCCCCTTCCCATCGCCGTGGTGCGAATCTGCGCTCGCCGCAAGATCCGGCGCACACCCGAGGACGAACACTGCCGCGCAGACACTCAACGCTCGATGTGTCATCTCCCCACCTCCGCCAGTCTGGCCTCGACCAGGCGCGACATCTCCGCGACCCGCGCGTCCCATCCCTCCGCCCGCATCGCGTCCACGCGTCGCTGATCCCGCTCAGGGGACCGCTCCGCGAGGGCCGTCTCGATGGCTTGCAGAAATCCGTCCCGATTGACGGCGACATGCACCAGCCCCTGATAGCGGACCACTTCCGGGAGTGGAGTCGAGATCACCGGAAGGCCGGCCGCCAGGTATTCGCGCAGTTTCAACGGATTGACGCGGAGGGTCAGTTCGTTCATCCGGAAGGGAATCAGGCCGACGTCGAACCCCCTGCAGTAGCCCGGCAGCGCTTCATACGGCTGCTGGCCCAGCAAGTGGACGTTGCGCAGTTCCTTCACGGCGCTGAGATCCGTGTTCGCCTTTCCCACCAAGGCAAAGGACCACTGGGGGCGCGCGCGCGCCAGCGCGGCGATCATGTCCACGTCCACCCAGTCTGCGAGCAGACCGAAGAACCCGATGACCGGCTTCGGCAGCGCCGCCAACGCGGGAGGGATGGCGGTCTCCGAGTTCAGAGCCCGGCTGAAATGCGCGACATCGACGCCATGGGGGATGAAGTAGGTGCGCGGATTGAGAGCGCGGCGCTCCTCACACAGTTTCTCGGCCGTCGTCAACACCAGATCGGCGCGCCTCACGAGATCGCGCTCCATCCGGGCGATCACGTCCGTCGGCACTCCGGGCAGTTGACTATGCTCGTCGACGCAGTGATAGATCACCAGGCGTTCATCGAGCCGGCCCAACAGCCAATTCACGTTCGGCTGAAACGTCCAGAGGAGCGGCCGCTCCATGCCATACCGGCGGCACAGTTGGCGCAGACGCGCGGCCAGCACGAACCGGTTGATCCGCTCGGCCAGCGGCACACCCGGCAGCGGCAGTACGGGCGGATCCATGACGTAGATGTTCGGCTCAACCTCGCGGCACCCCGAGACGATGCGCCGCAGTTTGTAGAGCAGGCGGCGCAGGTCGTACGCCGACACGGTGGGCCGTCGCACTCCGATGGAGTTCACCCATAAGACCTTGTTGCGCTTCGCCAGCACGCGCATGATGTGCTTCTTGCTCGTTGGATCTCCCTGCCAGTCCTGAGTCACGCAAATGATGGCCTGCCCCTGCATCATGAAGACACTCCTTGCATCGTGAGCATGCGTCTACCCCTGACGATGACCCGCTGCTGCCGTGACCATGTCCTTCGCGTTCGGCGGCGGCGCTTTGTGCCCGACCACGTAGACTAACGGAGCCATCCACCGCCACTCCGGCGTGGCGAGTCCGGTCCGGCTCCAGGCAGCCGATGCGATCGCCAGCGAGCGGCAGCAGAGTGTATGGAGCCGCTGTCTCGCGCCACGAGCTCCCAGTGACGACGAGAGGAATCCGTTCAGAAACCCGAGATACCCCGTCTCGGCGACCGGTATCCCTGCACGCTCATGAGCCTGGCGGAGCGTCTCCGGCGTATAGACCACGTGGGCGTCCAGGACCCGCCGGCTGGCAAACCGCTGAAGCGCCCAATTGAGTCCTTGAAGGTTGGGCACGATCGTAAGGAGACGGCCTCCCGACCTGAGATAGCCGGCCAGCACGGCGAGGTGGTCGGAGACATTCGGCAGGTGCTCAACGACGCCCAGCGAGAACACCAGGTCGAACCGCCCGGCAAGGTCCTCGTTCAAAGCAGGATCGAAGGCGTCGCGGCAGAAAATCTCTCCCGTGACGCCGGCGCCGATCAGATTGGCCTGCGCGAGATCCGCGGCATGCTGCTCGATGTCCAAACCGGTCACGGCGCAACCGTAGGTCCGCGCCAGGTAGGGCAGCCACGGCGACTGTCCGCAACCGATTTCCAGCGCCGCTGTTGTTTCAGCGAGACCGCCGTGCCGGTGAAACAGCTCCATCATCCGCCGATCTTGGACGAACCGTTCGTTGGGCAGCAGCGGGTTGCGGACCAACTGCGCCGCGGACCCCGTGTAGAACCCTGTCTCCTGCTTCCAAAGCCAATCGCTGGGACCCACCGTCGCCATGGGAGACCTCGCTTGCGATGATTGTTGGGGACCGCGCGCCGAGGGGCGCGCCTTCGCTCAGGCGGCGGCCGCCGCCAACCCGTAGGAAGAGGTGACGGGATCGTCGCCGTCCAGGAACAACCGCTGCCACAATTCCACGTTGATCAACAGCCACAACCGGTCGGTATGCAGGCGCACACCGCTCCGGTGCTCCTCGGCCAGGCGCCGGACCGCCGCCGGGTGAAACAGCCCGCGCCCCAACGCCCGTGGGCTCAGCACCAAATCCTCGACCACGGGCCAGTACGGTCCCTGGAGCCAACGTCCCAGCGGCACAGGGAAGCCCATCTTGGGGCGCATAAGAATGCCGCGCGGCACGAGCGGTGCGACTGCTTCCCGCAGGACAGCTTTGGTCTGCCACCCACGCAGCCTGAAGACGCCGGGCATGGCGGCCACGGCTTCGACCAATTCGTGATCGAGATAAGGTACGCGGCTTTCGATGGAAGCCGCCATGCTCATCTGGTCCTGCTTCATCAGGAGCTCCACCAGATGCGTCTGAAGATCGACGTAGCTCATTCGTTCGAGCCAGCCCTCCTCGTGCTCGTCCCAATAGCGCAGCCCTTCCGCGTGCGGATCGTAGGCGCCGAGCGTCGACCGGTCGCGGACCAGCTCCCGTTGCAGGGCGGTCGGAAACACCGAGAAGTTGTCAAAGAACAGCCCGCGCGGCCCCGGTGGATAGGCCAGGAACGTGCGCTCCGCGTAGCGGCGCAGCGCCCGCGGCAACGCACGGACCATCCCCGCCACCCCTCGCTGCGCCACGCCCGGGACGGCGGCCCAGTACCACCGCCCGAGTCGCTGATTCAGCGCGGTGACGCGATAGCGGTAGTCGTAGCCGAGAAACAACTCATCCGCCCCTTCGCCCGTGAGCACCACCTTGACGTACTGCTGGGCCAGCTTGGAGACAAAATACAGCGGCACGCTGGAGTGAAACGCGATCGGCTCATCCTCGTGCCACACCAAATGCGGCAAGGCCTGAAAAAATTGCTCGGCGGACACCTGCACCTCATGATGCTCGGCGCCGACGGCGCGGGCGGCCAGCCGGGCATAGGGCAGCTCGTTGGCTTCGGCTTCGACGAATCCCACCGAGAACGCGTGCACGGGCTCGCGCACCGCCGGCGCCATGAATGCGGCCAGCGCCGAGGAATCCAGGCCGCCCGACAGGAACACTCCCACCGGCACGTCGCTCATGAGATGGCTGCGGACCGCGGCCTCCAGTCTGTGCCGCAGGTCCTGGGCCCGCTCGTGGAGATCCGCCGGCGATCCGTCGCGGGCCACTGGGGGCCGCCAGTACCGCCGTTCGCGGAATCCCTCCTCCGCGGACCACACGAGCGTCCGCCCCGGCAGCAATTTGCGGATGCGGCGGAAGCACGTCTCCTGGCCCGCGATGAAGCGCGACGCGAGCAGTTCCGGCAGGACGCCGTCGTTGAATTCGGGGCGGAACGCATCCGCCGCCAAAATGCCCTTGATTTCGGAGGCAAAGAGCAGTTCCCGATCCGTACAGGCGTAATACAGGGGTTTGATGCCGAGACGATCTCGGGCGAGCAGCAGCCGGCGCTTGACGCGGTCCCAGATCGCGAACGCGAACATCCCGCGCAGATGCTCCACGCACTGCTCCCCGTACTCCTCGTACAGATGCAGGATCGTTTCGGTATCGCTTTGCGTGCGATAGCGGTGACCGACCCGTTCGAGCCGCGGCCGCAGCTCCGGATGGTTGTAAATCTCGCCGTTGAAGACGATCCACACGGTTTCGTCTTCGTTGGGCATGGGTTGCTGCCCTCTCGCCATGTCCACGATCGCCAACCGCCGGTGCGCGAGACCGACCGGGCCTTCCAGCCAAAGCCCGCTCCCGTCCGGCCCCCGATGGCGCAGGACGTGCCCCATCCGGGCGAGCCGATCTTCTTCGGCCCGCTCGCCCCGCTCCATCTTGATGATGCCGGCTATTCCACACATCTCCGGTCTCTCCTTCCACGTCGCTCGTCGACCGCCGCGGGCCCTCTCTCGCTACGCCGCCTCCACCGTCACGGAATGATCCGAATACAGAATGGTGGCGGGGGGATCATCGATCGTCAAACCGGACAATTCTCCCTGCTCGTCATGAAACGGCGTCACGGTGGGGAACGGCGACTCGGCATCCTCCAGCGGAAAGAGGAGAGTCACCAGGCGCAGGGGCGCGTCGGTCAAGCCGCTATACACGAGGGTGCGCGAGGGAGCCTGACCGACGCCGTCCCGGATTTCGGCGCGGAGCGTCTCCCGGGCAAAGGCCTTGATGGCAAGCCCTGGCCCGCCGGCGCTCCACACCTTGGCCCACAGGCCCTCATCCAGGCGGGCATGCTGGCCCGCGAGTTGGAAGATCAGGTCGAACCGGTGCCGGCCGGAACCCTGCACGTCGTCGATCAGCACCCAGTACGCCCGCTTGACGAACAACACCCGGCGTCGGTGCAGCACGGGCTGCGGAAGCACCCGGTACCCGTCGTGCTGGGCATCGGCCAGCTCGAACCGCTCGTTCCGGCTCCACTGCCGCAGCACGGCGCGCGGCGCCGCCTCACGGCGGGTCCCTCCGTCGCCCCACGCGGCACCCGGCGCAACCCCGTCCACGAGCAGCGTGCTGTGCGCGCTGGTCTTCTCCAAGAACTCCTGCCACTCGCGATGGCCTGCGGCTCCCGACAGGTCGGGATCCAGGACAACCGGTTCTCCATACGCCGCGCATTGGATGCTCAACAAATCACGGCCGGCCGACGGGCGGCCCACGGACGGGCCGATGTCAAACACCAGTTGGTGGGCTCGGCGCTCCCAGCCGCTTCGCATCTGCACGTAGCCGCCCCGCAGCGCCTCACGAGACAAAGGTTCGTCCGGCGCGCGGGGAGTGACGCGGTCGAAGGTCTGCTCTCCCGCTTCGCCGAGCAACCACAGCACTTCTCCGCAGAAACCTCCGGCCGCCCAGGCATAATGGCTGTTTCCGAACAGCGCCCCGGCGACCGCAAAGAGGCCGCGCCAGTCGTCGCGGCCCCGCGGGACGAGCGGCAGCAGGGCCTCACCGTCGCCCTCGCCGATCTGCATCATCAACCCATCGGGACGGCGCAACGGCAAGAGCGCGTTCAACAAGGCGCCGACTCGTTCGCGGACCACGGACGGCACCCGCTCGCCGTTGCGCTCGGCGAGAAGGAGAAAGTGGAGAGCAGCCTCGATGAACCGCCGATGGTGCGCGGTGGAGAGGGTCCGGCATCGTCCGTCCGGCGACACCTCGTTCACGATCTGCCGCGTCAGGATGGCGGCGCCTTTGCGCCGCCAGCGTTCCGCCTTCCGCAACTCCGAAAACAGACAGCCGACGTAGAACAGCGCCAGACCCTGTACCGTCAGGGGCCAATTCGGCGCGGGATCGTAAGAGAGATACCGCTCGATGTGGGCCGCATGAAGCCGCATCTCGTCCACCATCAGCGTCAGCAGATCGGCCGTGAGAATCGCCGCCGGCCAGAAGAGGGCGAGCGCCCAGCACCACGCCAGCAACCGATGCGCCACTTCCTCGCTGCTGACCCAGTTGATTCCCATGCCGACCGGGTTCACCCGAATCCAGTCACGAATCGTCTCCTCGAAGCGTTCGGCATACCGGGCGTCACCGGTGAGGCGATAGGCCTGTCCCAAGCGGATCAGCCATTGATGGCGATTGAGCTGCCAGATCAGCCGGCTGTCTCCGCACATGGCAGTGTCATAGGGATCGATGCGGCTCCAATGCACGAGGGGCACGCGGCGCCGCGCCACCGGATCGAGGTGCCAGTCCACCGGATCGCCGAACGACAGGCCTTGATACCCCAGGAGATCGAACCGTCCTTCGCAGAGGGCGGCCGCCTCGGCCAGCAGCCGGGGTCGCTCCTCGGGAAGACGTGCATCGAGGCGCGCCGGCAGGGCCACGTCAAACGCGCCGGGCAGGAACCGTTCGGGCAGCGCGTCGGCGTAGTGCCGCCGGAGGGTCGCCGCCGCGCCCCAGTAGTCTTCGATGCGAAGAAATCCCTGCAAGTCCGTCAGCACGGCTTCTCCGGTGAACTCACGAAACGGCCGCCACACGACGGCTCCGCGGCGCCATGGCGCACTCCGCCGGTCGATCCATCGGAAGACGGCTTGGCGTGCCCGTGTGAACAGAACGGCTGGATCCATGGTTCCATGCTCGCCCGGCGTGCGTTGTCCATGCGATCACACGAGTCGGTTGACGCGGAGACGGCTACGCGGCGCACCGCCGGGAGATGCAGAGCAGGTCGCCATAGACCTTGCTCCACAGGAACCGGACATGCGCCCACGTGTGAATGCTCAAAGGCGCCCGCGCGCGCTGCGCCATCAACAGCGCCCGTTCCGAGTGTTCGAGCAGAGGCGTGCCCGCTTTGGCCATGGCAGGCCCGTGACGCTCCAGTGGAGCCAAGGCCGCGATGGATGGCAGTCGTCCCCTAGTCACAGCGCTCTGCCGTGAATACGGCGCGTACGGCCAGCGACCCCCGCTGGCCGGCGTGCTCCGCGCCCCGGCGTCCGGCCTGCATCCGCGCGCCCGGAGCGCCGCGCGTCGGCACGCCCGTCCAGGAAGGTGCGGCACCAGAGCTCAAAGGAGATCAGCGTCCAGAGATGGGAATCCAGCGCGCGCCCGGCATCGTGACGCCGCGTCAGCTCCTCCACGAACCGCGTGTCCAAAATGCCTCGGCGTCGGCACCGGTCCGAGAGGATCGTGTCGGCCAGTAATGGTTTCAGGCGCGTCCGCAGCCAAGCCCCCACGGGCACGGCAAACCCCTGCTTCGGCCGGTCCAGGACCCGGTCGGGGAGCCAATCCCGGAGTGCGCGTACGAAGATGTGTTTCGTGCGGCCGTCCTTGAACGTCATGTCCACCGGGATACGGGTCGCGAATTCCACGAAACAATGGTCGAGGAGCGGAACCCGGGCTTCCAGCGAATGGGCCATGCTCATGCGGTCCACCTTCGTCAGAATATCGAGCGGCAGGTAGTGATCGAGATCCAGCGCCTGCAGCGTCGTGAGCCAATGGCCGTTTCCCGCCGCCAGACGCTCGAGGCGCCCTTGCTCCGTCTCGCCGACCCGGATCTGCGCGCGGGCATCGGGCGTGAGCAGCCGCTCGCGGTCGCGCCGCTTGAACAGTGTGACGGCATCCAGATAGCGCTCCGGACCCGGCAATGAGAAATGATGCAGCCAGTTCTTTCCCTTGGCGCCGTCCGGCAGCAGCGCGGACGCGGCTCGAAGCGCCCACCGCGCCGGCGTCGGCAGAAAGCGCGCGCGCCGCTCCCGGCTTTCCACCACGTATTCGGTGTACCCGGCAAAGAGTTCGTCGCCCCCGTCTCCGGACAGCACCACCTTGACGTGCTGCGCCGCCAGCTTCGACACCATGTAGGTCGGCACGGCCGACGAGTCTCCGAACGGCTCGTCGAGGTCCCAGGCCAGGTCCGTCAACGTCTCCAGTACGTTGGGCTCCACGATGAGCTCGTGATGGTCCGTCCCGTATCGCTCGGCGACCATCCTCGCGAACGGCAGCTCGTTGAACTTTTCGTCGCGGAACCCGATCGAAAACGTTTTCAGCCGCCCGGCCCCGGCTCTCGCCATGGCCGCCACGACCGCGCTGGAATCGGTCCCGCCGCTCAAGAAGGCCCCCACCGGCACGTCGCTCACCAGGTGCAGGCGCACCGATTCGAGGAGCCGCGCGCGCAGCTCCTCGGCCACATCCTCCTCCGAGCGTCCCGTCGCCGGCTCGAAACGAACGCCCCAATAGCGCTCGATCATGGGCCCGCCGTCCTGGCCCATGCACAACCGGTGTCCCGGCTCGAGCTTGCGCACTCCGGCCACGATGCTGTCCTCCACCGGCGTCGTCTTGTAGGCCAGCAGATGGTCGAGGGCCGTCCAATTCAGGCGCCGCTCGACGTCCGGGAGTTGCAGGATGGCTTTCAACTCGGAGGCGAAGACCAGCCGCCCGTTCAGGCACCCGTAGTACAGCGGCTTGATGCCGAGCCGATCACGGGCGATCAGCACGCGCCGCCGCCGCTCATCCCACAGGGCGAAGGCGAACATGCCGCGCAGCCGGTCGACGCACCGGTCGCCCAAGTCCTCGTACAGATGCACGATGACTTCCGTGTCGGTGGCGGTAGCGAACCGGTGGCCGCGCGCCATGAGGCCCGCCCGCAATTCCTGATAGTTGTAGATTTCGCCGTTCAGCACGACCCACACGGTGCCGTCTTCGTTGGAGACCGGTTGATGACCCGTCTCCAAGTCGATGATGCTCAGCCGCCGCATGGCCAATCCGACGCCCGGTCCCACGTAGACGCCTTCGTCGTCGGGTCCCCGCGCGACCATCGCGGCGCACATGTCGCGCAGCTCCGCTTCCAGAACGGGACGCCCCGTCACGCTCACGATGCCTGCAATGCCGCACATCGCAATTGCTCCTGATACAGTTCCGCCGGCCGCCGGCTATTCGTCGTGGACCTTGAGCCCCAACCACATCCAGCCGAAACGCACCATCCGGTACGCCGCGTTGTGTTGCAGTTTGGGAATGAGGCCGAACTTCACGTGGTGCAGCAGTCTGGTGAGGGGCCGGTCGGGGAAAAAGAACAACCAGCAATGAGGCCGCGTGTGGCCGGCCCATTCCATCTTCCAGCGCTCCGCGTCGCCGAGAAAGTCCACTTCGACGAGCTGTTGCTCCCAGGCGTTGCGCAGCATCAGCTCGCACAAGAGGAGCGACGGCGCATAGGCGGAGTACTGCGGATCGTAACCGGACTTGAGGATGTACAGCCGGTTATGCAGCTGCAGCGCGATCTGCACCGCGATGCGCCGCCCCTTCAAGGTGAGAAAGTGCAGGCGCAGCCACCCCTGCTCCGACGCCCGCGTCAGCAGTTGCCGGTAGAAGGCATGCCGATCCGGCCGGTTGATGATGCCTGTCCCGGCCTTGCCCTTCCATGCGGCGGCTTCCAGCACGAAGGCCTCCTCGAGCGTTCGCTCCAACTGCTCTCCGCCCGTCACGATCTCGTGGCGCACCTCGCCCGCCCGGCGCAGCCCCTTGGAGCGGCCCCGCAGGTTGGAGACGTGCTTTTTGGACAGCGACTTCACATACGATTCCCACGGCTGATTCACCGGAACATAGGGCCCGTGCGACGACGGCCACTTGCCTTGAAGAAATTTGTCGCCGAAGGCGAAGAGCGGCAGGTACTCCTTCACGCGGGCCCCTTCGGCGATCTGCCGCAGCTCCAGCATGTCCCATTGCGACGACTCGGCCGCCAGGTAGGCCCAGATCGCGTGGCACGCCTCCTTGGGTCGCTGCGCCAGAATGAAGTCGAACCGCTCCGTGTAGACGTTCGCGATGCCCCGCAGCCGCCTGACCGCGAGGCCGTAGACCCGCCCCCGATCCAGCATGAGCGGCGCGATCGCGATCGGATCCTCGCCTTGCTTCACCACCAGGATGTGCAGGGCGCCGCCGTGCTCGAAGCAATCCCACCAGGTCCGAATCCACTCGTGGCGCATGAAGGGATGGGTAATCCCCGCTTCATCCACCAACCGATTCCAGACCGGTCCGAGCCGAACGAAGACCTCGTAGTCCTTGATCAACTCGACGCGCAGCGTCGTGTCATTGGCCGTGCGAATCTCCCCAACCTCCTGCGCCCCCGGAGCCACCGTCGCGGTGTCCATAACCCTTCCCTCCTGTGTTCACCCATCCCCCGATTACCCGATCGTTTGGGCCCGTTCCATCCGATATCCCGATGGCCATTCCGCCCGGCCTCATGCGGGCTGGCACTCCCTGCGCGCTGCGGCAAACGGCAGGACGATGTTCAACTCGCGGACCACGCCCGCCATCCTCTCGATCTGTCCCGGCGTGATGTCTTGATGGATCGGCAGCTCCAAGACGTGGCGCCTGAGAAACCGTGCATCCTCCCCGTCCTGTCCCCGCACCGAATCGTCGCCGTCGTTCCACAACTCCGTGGCCATGACCCCGCGGCGCCACAGCGCCCGAGCGGCGTCATGCTTGTGCGCCACCAGGAGCGGAAAAAACAGCGGGCACATGCCGGACGGCAGGTCGCCGCGGACCGCAGCCTCTTCGATGAAGGCGTGCCGAAGCGCAAGAAAATTCTCGCGGCGCCGCTGCCGGATGCGGTTCGCGTCGCACCGCGCCGCAATGGCGTGAGACACCGCCGCCATGCCAAGATCGGCGTGCGCCACGTTGAAGCCGGTGTCCCCGACGGGAACCCGTTCGACCCGCATGGCGTTCAACAGCCCTCCGATGGCCGCCTTGGCCCCGGCCAGCCGGCGGCCGACCGCCGGATGGCGGCTACGAATCCGCTCCAGCGTGAGTTCCGCCATCCGCCCCGCCACGAACGTCCGCCCGCTCGGCCGCAGCGGCATCCGGAGCAACCGCGAAAACACCCGGCGGTTTTGCACGAGCAGTCCGCCGTCAGGCAGCGGAAGCGTTTTGTACAGGCAGAAGATCGCGTAGTCTCCGAAGGATCCGACGGGCCGGCCGCCGTGCTCGCTGAAGAGCGCCAAGGCGCAGTCCTCCACCAGCACCAGGTCCTTCTCCGCGCAGAGGCGCGAGAGCGCCTCCATCGGCTGAGGCCATCCCGCATAATGAATCACGAACAACACCGAGGGGCCGTGCTGGCGGCACAACCGGCGCAGCCGCTCCAGGTCGATCTGGAAATACCGGTCCACGGGGTACCACACGATCTGCGCGCCGGCGGCGCGCATCGCGCGCACCTCGTTACCCATGTGGTAGTCCGGCGCAAGCACCACCCGTCGACCGCTTCGGACCAATTCCACGAAGAGGTGGTAAATCGCGTTGCGTGCCGTATGAAAGGCGGTCACCGCCGGGGCGCGCAAGGGAAACGGCAGGTCCGGCCTCGGCGGGCCGGCCACCTCCCTCCATCCCAGACCCGGCCATGCGGGCAGATACATCGGCCTCCTCCTCGCTTCGCGTGGGATCAGTCGCTCTGAATGGTGACGTCCAACTTCGCCGCGGCGCCCCGCAGCGCACCGTAGATCCGGCTGTTGCGAATCCGGGGGATCAGACGGAACTTCAGTGCATGCAGCAGGCGGGGCTTCGAGCGCTTGGGAAACGCGAAGAGCCACGAGTGGCTCCGCAGGTCTTTCGCCCAGTTGAGTTTCCAGCGCTCCGCATTGCCGAGAAAGTCGAGTTCTTCAAATTTCAGGCGCCACGCTTCGTCCAGAATCTTGTGACACAGGAGATGGCCGGGCGAGTAGGCCGCATACTGCGGGTCGTATCCGGACTTGAGCATGTACACTTTGTTGCGGAACAGGAGCGCCATCCGCACCGCGATGCGCTTGCCGCCCAGCGTCAAAAAATAGATCCGCAGCCAACCCTGCTTCGCGGCCGTGCGCAGGATCTGGCGGTAGAACGCCGTCGTGTCGGGACGGCTGCGGATCGCCGTCCCCCCTTCGTCCTTCCAGGCCACCGCCTCCAGCGTCAGCGCTTCCTCGATGTCCTCATCCAACCGGTCGGCTCCCGCCACGACGTCGAGCCCGACCGGAGCGGTCTGCTCGAGATGCTGGAGCGACTTGCGGATGTTGGCCCGATGTCCCTTCTTCAAGCTCTTGAAATACACGTCCCAGGGCTGGCGCACGGGAATGAACGGCGATGCCGTGGACGACCATTCACCGAGCAACAGCCGGCGCTCAATCGTGTGGTGCGGGAGCGTGTCGAGCACCCGGGATCCGGCCGGCAGCTGGCGAAGCTCGAGGACGTCCCATTCGGCTGCATGCGCAGCCAGGTAGTCCCAGATGGCGGCGCTGCACTCCTTCGCATGCAGCGGCAGAATAAAATCGAACCGCTCGCTGTAGACGTTCGTCAGGGCCCGGATCCGGCGCACTGGGATGCCATAGAGTCTGGTCCGGTCGCGCATCAGCGGCGCGATGCCGATCGGCCGACCCTGCTCCGCGACGACCATGACATAGAGACTGCCGGCTGGCTCGAAGCACTCCCACAACGCGCGCACCCATTCGTGGCGGATGAAGGGAAATTCGATGGCGGCCTGGTCCGCGAGCTGATTCCACACCGGCTCCAGCTCGAGAAACTCCCGGTACTCGGTCACGACGTGGATGTCGAACCGATGTCCGCTCCTGTGTCGGTCCGTCTTGGTTGTGATCCTGCTCATCGTGGCGCCGATAGGATGCCTCACTCTCGTGCCCGCCATCGCCCTGCCCCGCGCTCGCCCGCTCAGCCGTCCCGGTCCCTAGTCCCCGCTACACGGTGGACCGTTCTGCCCCAATGCCGCGTTTCTCCATTCTGCGCCGGACCGCGTCGTACAAGGCCTCCCACTGGCAGCCCACGGTGGACCAGTGATACCGGTCCAGTCCGGCATGGGCGCGCTGGGCCATGTCCCGCGCGCGATCCGGATCGCGCAGCAGCGACCGAACGGCCTCGGCCGTCGCCTCGGGGTTTCGCTGAGGCACGATCGTCCCGCTCATCCCGTCCTTCACCATGTTCCCGATGTCGCCGACGCCGGTCGTGACAATGGCCAGGCCCGAAGCCATGGCTTCCAAAATCGAGAGCGGCTGATTGTCCACGAGCGACGAATTGACCAGAATATCGGCTCCCTCCAGGACAGCCGGCATGTCGTCCGCCGAAACAGGGCCGAGAAAGCGCACCCCGTCCACCTGGAGCGATGCAGCGAGGTCTTTCAGGCGGCGCTCCTGGCTTCCCGTGCCGGCGATGTCGAGCGTCGCCTCCGGATACGATCGCTTCACCAGCGCGAAGGCGCGCAGGGTATAGTCCACGCCGTAATACCATTCGAAGGTGCGGATGGAGAGCAGCTTGGGCCGCAGCGGGTCCCTCGGGCGATACGCGAACCGGCTCGTGTCCACCGTATTCCGGATGACGCGGGCGCGGTATCCATGTGACGCGAAGACGGATTGAAGATATTCGGACGGCACGACGATCTCATCGGCCAGCGCGAGCCAGGGATGGACCAGCGAGCCCCAGTGCGCCAGGTGATCGGCCGCCTCGCCGCTGTGATAGTTCAGGACCACCGGTTTGCCGAACAGCCGGCCGACGAGCATCGCGGGGACCGGCGCCACAAGGAACGACCAATAGGACGCCGAGGATGCCTGCACGACGTCCGCCTGCCGCAGCCGCAAGAGACTTGGCCAATAGAAGGCCTGATTGACGACGGTGCGCAGATACGGCACCCGCTCCGTCCACGACAGCCACCGGGGACGCGCCGGATCAATCGGCAGGAGATACGCCTCGTACCCCTTGTTCCGCAGGTACTCGACCAAGGAGGACGCGTGCAGGGCCTGGCCGCCGATCCGTCGGTTGCTCGGCGCGACGACGGCCACCCGCGACAATGTCGATTCCGCCGGACGCGTCATGGCGCTCCTCGACTGGGCACTTTCACGCCGACCAACCCAGAGACGACGGGCGGGATCCGGCTCGTGAGCCACTCCTGCTCGGACTTCCTGATCACGCCCGCCGTCCAGGCCAGCGCGGCATACGCGATGCCGTACACGACCGTCGCGAGAGGCAGGCGCGTGAGCGGATGCGTCTCCATCTGTGTCGCGACCCACCAGGTCGGCACGGCGGCCGCCGCCGCGACGGCGGCGATCAGGCCCAATTGCCCCCAGGGCAGCATCGCCGCCACGCCTCCTTGCCACGCGCGCCGCATGCGCAGCAATCCGAGCGCCTTACCGGCCGCCATGGCGAGAAGCGTGACATACACTGCGCCCAGCAGACCGAACGCGGAGACGAACCAATACATCCCGGCGGCCACGATGCCGAGCCGGACGACATTGATGAGGAGCAGAAACGGCGTCTGCGCGTAGACGCGCAGCAGGCCGTCCATCGGAATGGCGGCGAAGACGATGGCGATGCACCAGGCGCGGAAGATGGGGACGCTCGCCGCGTACGCCGGCGTGAACAAGAGCGTCATGATGTCATCGGCCGTCACGACCAGCAGCGCCACCAAGGGATAGAACAAGAGCGCGAGTTTGCGCGCGGCGTCATGCCACATGGCCACCACGGCTGACTCCCGCCCCTCGCGGAGCGCCTGCACCATCCCGACCATCATCACATTCACCACGGAAGAACTCATGACGTCGACGAGCGGGATCTGCAGGCACCCGACCGAATAGATTGCGAAGGTCGCGGCGTCGAACCATGAGGAGACGAAATACTGGTGCAGGGATTCCTGCCCGGTGGCAAAAATCACGTAGAACGCGAACGGCAGACTGTAGGCGGCCTGCCGGAAGAGCAGCGCCCGGTGCGGGCGCAAACTGGCGCCGAACTGCCGCCAGCAATACCAGAGCGTGCCGCCCAGCCGCAGGGCGGCGAAGAGGATCACCCCGTACAGCAGGCTCTCCACCGTGCGAAAGAGGAGCACGGGAACGACGATGGACACGGCTCGCACCACGTCCGAGATGCCGTAGGACGCCGCCGCGAGCTTATATTGATGCCGGGCGGTCATGACGATTTCCAGCACGTAGGAGGCGACCATCAGCACGAAGTAGACGCCCAGCAGCGGCATCAGCGGCGCAAGCGCCGGATTGTTCATCCCGTGCGCGATGGCGTCTGCCCCGCCGTAGAACACCGCTCCCAACAGCAGCCCGACCGCGCCCAACACCAGCAAGGAATTGCCGACGTAGCGCCCAGCGTCCTGCGACGCCCCGGGAAGAAAATAAAAGAGGCTTTCCGACATGCCGACTTGCGCCAGATTGAGAATCGTCCCGTACAACAGGAACACCTGTTTATAGGTGCCGAATTGCTCCTGATCGAAGACCCGCACCAACACCAGCGGCAGGAGGAACAGGACGGCGTATCCCACCGTCCGGCCCGCCATGATGGTCAGGGCCGGCCTAAACATGGACCTTGCCCGCCACGGGCGCAGAGCGAACGGCCGTGACGCGGTCCGGTTGCGCGGCTGGAGTATCCACGCCGCGATGATCATGTCCGCAGGGAGACCACAGGTCGAACACCCGGCGCGCGTGGCAGCTCATCACGCTTGGAGAGAAGCTCCCGGCGGCATTGAGCGCCGTGCGCTCCCACATGAGTTTGCGCGGGATCGTGAGCAGCGGGTGCCATGGGTCCCGGTACAGGCAAGTGCCGTATCCATACCGGTACCCGGCCCGCGCCACGGCCTCCACCACCGCGGGATTGTGCCGGCCGTCGGGATAGGCAAAGTGCTCGACCGGACGGCCGAGCCTGTCTTGAAGCGTCTTGAAGGAGCCCACGGCCTGATTCACGATCCGGCGAGGGCTTTCTTCGGTCAACAACGGATGCGTTTGGGTGTGGGAGCCGATCGTCCAGCCGGCAGCCGCCAGGGTCTGCACCATCTCCCACGACAGCGATTGCAGGTCGGGGTAGTCGCCGTCCCGCAGTGGGGCCACCGTCTCCAGCGCCTCGACCGCCCGGCGAAGCTTGTGCTGAGGCAGCGTGGTAAACAGCCGGCGCATGAGCGCGAATGCGTCCCGGAGTGGCGGGCGGCCCAGCGGCCCGAGATGGACGTCCTTGGTCTCCAGAAGCGCCGTCAGGCGCTCAGGGGAATACCGTAAGACCGGGAGGGCTTGCTGCAGCAGGAGATACAGCTTGTCATACAGCTGCAGCTGCGGGCGCCCGACGGTTTCGGTCACGAGGAAGACGGCGGCCGGGATGCCTTTTCGCTGAAGCAGCGGGAACGCGCGCTCATGGACCCCGATATACCCGTCATCGAAGGTCACGGCGGCCGCCGGACGCCCCCGCTCGTCTCCCCTCTCCAGGCGCCGGCCGATTTCGTCCAACGGGAGCACGTCGTACCGCCGCGCCACCCAATCGACCTGCCGCTCCAGCATTTTGGTGCTGATCAAGTTCGGCAGCAGCGCGCGCCCGACATGCGGGCGGAGATCCTCGACCACCGTATGGTACGCGAGGATGAGCGGCAGCGTCCGCATCCGCCGTACCCCCCCGATGGCCCGGTCTGCGCCGCTCCAATGCAGCGCGGCAGCCACTCCTGTCTTGAAGACGCTCTTGAGCATATGTGGGGTGATAGTGGTGCGCAGCGATGAACAAAACAAACGTCTTCTTACGAGGCTTCCCTCCGCTTCCACGCCACCGCGCGTTCCAGCAGCTGGGGAGGCAGCGCGCGCCGCGCCACGCGTTTCGCCTGCTCGTCCAAAGCCACAGCCCCTCGGCACAAGCGCCCGCCGAGACTCGGCGGAAACAGCTGCAGCCTGACGAGAGGCTGCGTCTCCTTCGCCCAGAGAAACTTGTACCCTTCGGTGCCGTGCAGCAGATCGTAGTGCTCCACCCCCTCGGCGAGCGCGGCTTTGATCGCCAACCCCATCGTCACGAGGCCGACGCTGTGCTGCCGGAAGGCGGGATCGAACCCGGATTGGTAGAAATAGAAGCGCCGGCCGTAGCGGAAGCCGTACAGCGCCCCGATGGGCCGCCCGTCGAGGCGCAAGAGAAAGAGGCGGAGCCAGCCTCGCTCCAGCGCCACCCGGCTGAATTCATCGTGGAACTGACGCATCACCGAGACATGGAAGCTCCCCGACCCTCCGCGTTCGTCCCAGCGCCGGTGGTGGAGGTCGAGCAGGATGCCGAACGCCTCGCGCCGCTGATCCTCTTTTTCAACGGCCTCGAACACCAGCGTGCCGAGCTTGTGAAGGTTCTTGAGCCGCCGGTTGAAGTTGTATCGATGCTGGGAGCCAAGGGCGGCCAGGTACGACTCCCACCCATGACCGCGGAGCGGGATGTACGGACAGGTGTCCACGAACGTCTGTCCGGCCGTCCAGCCATACTCCTCCAATTCGCCGGCGAGCCGGCTCGCCATGCTGCCCTCCGCGCGGACATGGCTCAGCGTCATGACGAGTCGGTGGCGGCGAAAGTACTCGGCCAGACTCCGGGTGACCTGGGCCTCGTATCCGCGCCGGATGACGACATCCAGATAATCGGATCCAGCCAGCCCGGTGCCGAGGAAATGCAACGAGGGGTACGGCATCACGGCGCCGAACCGCGCGCGGCGGATGGCACACGGCGCCAGGCCAAGGAGCCGGCTGTGCCGCCGCACCGTGATGACGGCCAGGGTCCGTCCCGCGCCGAAGTGCCGCCACCACGCGCCCAGCCATTCCTTGGTCAGAAACAATCCGTCGGCATCGCTCTCGGCGAGCAGATCCCTCCATTCCTCCTCCAGATGGGACAGCCGGGCCGGATCCTCGATCACCGTGACCAACAGGTTGTCGCTCGACCGAAACGAGTGGGTTTCCGCCTCCTCCGGCGGTTGCAGGCAGGTGTAGTCGTTGATGTCGATGTCCTTGCGCACCACCCGCGCCGGGGTGCCGGCGACGACGGTGCCCGCCGGCACGTCGTCGAGCACGACCGCATTGGCCCCGATCACCGACGCGGCGCCGATGTGAATCGGACCCAGCAGTTTCGCACCGGCGCCGATGACGCACCGGTCTTCGATCACCGGCACGCCCCAGCGGCGGGAGCGCCCGCCGATGGTGACGTCATGCCCCAGCGTGACGTAGCGGCCGATCTTGCACCGCTCATGCAGCACCACCCCCATGCCCCAATAGGCGAATTCGCAGCCCTCCCCGATCTCGGCCGACATCGGAATGACGGCGCGATGCAGCAGATAGATGAGTCGGTACATCAGCCCGGGGACCAGCGGGATGCGCCGGCGGTAGCACCAATGGCCGATTCGGTACAGCGTCAGGGCGCTCATGTCAGCACTCGCCAGACCTCACGCGGCCGGCCTCCACCGCCGCCCCGATCGCTCGCGGAGCAAGTCGGCATACAGCCGTTCGGTGCGGATCACCGCCTGCTCCAGCGAATACTGAGTCCACACCAACCGTCGTCCCGCCTCCCCGCACCGTGCCGCCAGCGCAGGGGTCTCGAGCAACCGGCAGATGGCGGACGCCAGCGCCGCTGCGTCGGCCGGCGGCACCAGAAGGCCCGTGACGCCGTCTTCGACGATTTCCGGATTGCCGCCCGCCGTAGTTGCCACGACGGGTACCCCCGCCGCCATGGACTCGAGCAGCGCATTCGAGAGCCCTTCGCCGAGCGAGGGCAGTACCGAGACGGTGAGGGCTCGCAGCAGTTGCGGCACGTCCATGCGAAATCCCGTGAAGAGCACCCGGTCCTGCAATCCGAGTGCGGCGACGAGCCGCTTCAAGTGGTCGCGGTAGGCCTCATTGATCTTGGTGTCGCCGACCAACACGAAACGGACGTCGGGGTGCCGGGCGGCAACGACGGCGGCGGCCTGGAGAAAATAATCGTGCCCCTTCTGCGGCAGGAGGCGCGACAGCACGCCGACGACCGGGACTCTCAGCGGAATCCCCCAGTCGCGCCGCACCGCCTCACCGGACCCCGGCACCCGGAACCGTTCACAGTCGATCCCGTTCGGAATGACGGTGATGCCCTTCACGGCATAGCCCCGGCGCATCAGATCCCGCCTGACCGCCTCGGCGTTGACGATGACATGCGTGGCCAGCCGCAGGCAGATCTTGTGAATCTCATGCTGCCAGCGCGACCACACGTTCCCGGTGTCCCGCACACTCCCGATGACGACCGGCACGCCCGCCGCGCGCGCGGCCGGCAGGGCGAACACGTTCGGATAGAAGCCGTACGTATGCAGCACCTGGATGCCGTCCCGGCGAAGATGGCACGCAAACTCCCACTGTCGCTTCAGCGTCTCATACCCGTAGAGCCGGTGGATCCGGTACTCCGTGATCGACCATCCCTCCGCGTCGCACTCCGGCAGCAGCTCTCCGACCCGATTCAAGCAGGCCAGACGAAGATCGACCCGCGCGCGGTCCATTCCTTTGGCGAGATTGACGACTTGCCGCTCCGTCCCGCCGATGGCGAACAACGTCACGAACTTGAGCAGACGGATCCGCTCGCTCGCGGCCTCGACTCCGACGCCGGGTGCGACCGCCGGCGCATCGACGGGAGGCGTCAGAGCGGACGTTCCTGCGGATGAACCGGAGCCGGCAACGCACTCGGGCATGACGTCCTCATGGATCGTGAGACGGCGTGGGCCGCGATGGCCAACGCCGCCAGATAGTAAAAGTAGGGGTGATACGTCACAGGGTGGAACATGGCCGCCAAGGCGAACGCGGCCAGACTGATCTGAATCGCCTGGGCGAAATGGACGAGGTCCTGCATGTCGGGAATCTCCGCCGCCCGGCGCTGCACCTCGGCGGTGCTTCGCAGACAGGCGATGAGCAGGCCGACGAAGATCAGCAGCCCTGGCAGGCCCAGATCCACCATCAATTCCAGATAGACGTTGTGAACCCGCCGCCAGCCGCCGCCCCGCGCCTCGTTCATCGCCAGCTCGTTCATGCCCACGCCGGCTCCGACGACGGGAGACGACAGCGCGTGCCGGGCGGCGATGGCCATGTCGGTCCACCGCTCGCTCGCCGAGCCGGTGGCGTCCTTTTCCGTGTGGATGATGGTGCTCATCCGCTCGAAGTAACTCGCGGGCAGCAGCGGCAGAGCCAGCAGGGCGAGCACCATCACCCCGTAAATCCACACCCGCTCGGCGCGCCGCCGCAGCTTCCAGGCGAAGGTCAGGAGAATGGCGCCGAGCGTCAGAAACCCGCCCCGAGAGAACGTCAGGAACACCGTCAGCCCTTCGACGGCCAGCATGCCGAGCAACGTCATCCGGATCAGAGGGCGCTGGCTGCTCAGCAGCAGGGCCATCGTCAACGGAATGATGATGTTGACCATCAGTGCCAGGTCGTTCGGATTCTTGGTCAGCGCGCCTTCGTTGCCGACCACGCGGTCCTGATTGGACGTTTGATCGATGAAGACGCCTGACACGTAGTTGTGCACGGCGAACAGGCCCAAGCCGACGGCCATGATGCTGAGGCACCACGCCGTCTGGCGCAGCCGCTGGAGCGTGACGGCGGAATGGCTGAGCAGCCAGAAGATCGCAATCGTCTTCAGATACTGCCCGCCGAGAAAGGCGATGCTGCCGCCCGGCCAGATGGACAGGGGCGCGGTGATCAGCGCCCAGAGCAGAAAGGCGGACAGCAGCCACAACTCCCGCGCCCGCATGAAGAAAGGCGCTTCCTGGCCGAACCGGTCGAGCACATAGGCGCCCAGCCCGATGACCGCCGGAATCATCGCCGGCCGCACCGCCTCAAGCGCCGGGAAATACGCCTGCGGCGAGAAGAGCAGCACGGCGGTAAAGACCATGGTCGCCCAAAAGGGGACCGCGCTGGCCGGGGGTACCCACTGACCGGCCGCCCGACGGGCGGACCACCAATCCGATTCGACCGGCTCGGGTCTCCACCACTCGGGGGAGCTGTCGGCGTGCGTGCGTTCCATGAGAGAGGCCTTACGGGAGGGCGGCCGCCACCGACGCGGTCTTGGGGCCGCCGGCCGTCGCGGCAGCGGCGCGGCCCACCAGCAGTACATCGACGATCCGCTCGGAGGCGCGTCCGTCCCACAGCGGCGGGCGCCCGATCCGCCGCAGCGGCGCGTTCAGCAGTTCGAGACCGGCCGAGACGATCGCCCCGGGATCGGTGCCAATCAAGCGGTTCGTGCCGTGCGTCACCGTGACCGGCCGCTCGGTATTGGGCCGCAGGGTCAGACAAGGCACGCCTAGGACGGTCGTTTCCTCCTGAATGCCGCCGGAGTCCGTCAGGACCATCCGCGCGCGGCTCATGACCGAGAGACAGTCCAAGTAGCCGAGCGGTTCGAGGGCGACGAGTCCTTCTTCAACCGGCGTGCCGGGCTGATGCCACCGCACGGCGTTGCAGGCGCGCAGCGCCGGCTTCGTCCGCGGATGCACCGGCCAGAGCACCGTCACGCGCGCCGCCAACTCGCGCAGCGCGTCGACGATCTGCGCGAGCGCGCGCGGGTCATCCACGTTGGAAGGCCGGTGCAGGGTCACCAGCGCATAGGGCCGGCCGGCCGAGAGGCCGAGGCGCTTGCGGACAGCCGTCCGTTCCCAGCGCGCCCGGCAGGCGTCGAGCGCGTCGATCATCACGTTGCCGACGAAATGGATCCGCTCGGGGCGAATACCCTCCCGCAGCAGATTATTCACGGCGCTGTCCTCCGTCACGAACAACTGGTCGGCGATCGCGTCCGTCACGATCCGGTTGATCTCTTCTGGCATCGTCCGGTCGCCGCTGCGCAGCCCTGCTTCGACATGATCCACGGGGATGCCGAGCTTGACGGCGGCCAGCGCGGACGCGATCGTGCTGTTGACGTCTCCCACCACCAGCAGGCGGTCCGGCCGCTCGGAAAGAAGAACGGGTTCAAGGCGCTTCATCACCTCGGCCGTCTGCACGGCATGCGAGCCGGATCCGACCTCCAGGTTGTAGGCCGGCGGGTCGATCTCCAAGTCGGCGAAGAACGTGTCGGACAACTGCGGATCGTAGTGCTGGCCGGTGTGCACGAGCACCGGCCTGATCCGATCGCGCCGCCGCATCGCCCGGAGCAGCGGGCTCACTTTGACGAAATTGGGACGTGCGCCGGCGATCACGATGATCTTCATCTCGCTCCTTCTCGGAACTGCGGCGTCACGCGACGTCGAGTCTCGTCCAGCCTTCGGCTTCGCGGTCCGCCGTGCGAACGGCCGGCGCCACCCGCTGCTGCCCCAGCACCACGACCTTGATCGTGAGCAGCAGAATGTGCAGGTCCATCGCCAAGGAGAGATGCTTGATGTAGTACAGGTCGTACCGCATCTTCTCCGTCTCCTCTTCCAGGTTGTTGGCGTACCCGTAGCGCACCTGCGCCCAGCCGGTGATCCCCGGCCGGACCACGGACCTGAAGGCGTAGAATGGAATGTGCGTCATGAACAGCTCGTAGTTGCAGGCCGGATGCGGCCGCGGCCCCACGAGATTCATGTGCCCCATCAGCACGTTGTACAACTGCGGCAGTTCGTCCATTCGGAACTTCCTCAACCAATAGCCGACGCGGGTAATGCGATTGCCGTTGTCCCCCACCCACTCGGAAGGCCGCTGCTCCGCCGGATGCATCGTCCTGAACTTCACCAGCGCAAACCGCTCCCCGTAGCGCCCGATGCGCTCTTGAACGAAGAACACCGGTCCGCGCGAATCGAGCTTGATGAGCACGGCGATGAGGGCGAACAGCGGAGCGCCGACGATGAGCCCGATGGCGGCCAGGGTTACGCTGACGGCGCGCTGGAGAAAGCATTGGAGCTGGGTGGGCCGGTATCGCGGCGAAAAGATCAGATGGCTGGGTTGCAGCCAGTCGAGCGCGATGCGCCCGGTCAGCCGCTCGTAGAGATGCAGGCCATCCTCGATCGCGATCCCGAACCGTTTGGCGTCCAGCAGCGCTTCCATCGGCACGCGGCCGCGACGTTCGCTCATCGCCACGACGATCCGATCCGGCTTCACCCCGCCGCGGATGGCGCGCTGCCCGGGATACAGAAAGAGGCTTCCGTCCCGCGCGACGCGACCCGGACGGCCGGGCTCCACGATGTCGAGAATCCGGTAGCGTGGATGACGCGCCAGTTCCGCCGCAAGGGTCCGCGCGAGCTCTGTCCGCCCGATCACGAGCACCCGCTCCACGAAGGGCCAGGCGGCGAGCACGCGATACCAGACCGCTCGAGCGGCCAGCACGATGGCGAGGATGAGCAACGGCACGAGCGCCAGACCCGGCCATGTCAGCACCGTCCGCGGGAAGAGGGCATAGGCCAGCAGGGCCGCGGCCAGCACGGCGGCCAGCAGGAATCCGGGGACGCGGCTGAGAAACTGCGGATACGTGCGCACTTCCTTGAAATCGTACAAATTCATCAGATAGAGGGCGCCCACGCAGCATCCCGACAGCACGAAGGCGAGCACGGCCCCTGCGCCGAACCACGCGGGCAACCCGAGCGTCTGGGCGTCCGCCAAGCCGATCAGCGTCGAAAAGACCCCGAAGAAAAGCACTGTCTCGAGCAGCACCGCGGTCACAACCATGTCGAGAGTCCGGGTGTCCTTAAGGATTTTGCGGCGACAGGTAGTAGGCGCCGTAGGCGTACGATTTCAGCAGACGGTCGTCGCTGTTGAAGATCAGCCCGACGAGTTTCGACGCCCCCAGAATGTTCAGGGCTTCGGCGACTTCTTTGCGGGACGTCTTGTGGGCGCAGACGACCATGACAAAGCCGTCGACCGCGCGGCTCATCATCAGGCAGTCGGGCGCCAGGACCAGCGGAGGGGTGTCGAGGATGATCCATTCATAATCCCGACGCGCCTCGTCGAGCAGCTCGGTGAAGCGGGACGACTTGAAGATTTCGTGCGGCATGACCTGCGCCCGCCCCGCGGTGACCACGGAGAGATTCCACGCCTGATGGCGGCGCACCACGTCCTTCAAGCTCATGTTGGGATTCATCACCGCGTCGCGGAACCCTAGGATGTTGTCCTTGATGCCCAGCTGCACGGCGACGGACGGCTTCCGGAAATCCACGTCGAGCACCAGCACCCGGGCGGACGGCGCTTGCGCGACGGCACCGGCAAGATTCAGCGCAGTGAGCGTCTTGCCGTCTCCCATCGTGGGGCTCGCGATCGCGATCACCTGAAGCAGACCGGACTGCCGGCGCTGCTCGAGCATCAGACTCAGGGTGCGATATTGCTCCGCCTCGATCGTCGCGGGGGACAACAGGCTCACCAGGTGATCGTCCGGCTTGGACCGGCCGAGCATCTTCTCCAGCACCGGGACGTCGCGTACGTCCGAGCGTCCGAACGACGCGGCGGGTTGGGATTCAACGGGTGCGCGCAAGGCTGGATTGAGTTCTTTCATGGCATGACTTGTCCTTCCCCTCGAGACCGGTCGGCGCCGGAGATTACCGGGCCGGCGTCTGGGGCTTGGTTTCGCTCAGCATCCACACCAACTGCTCGTTTTCCGAGGCCATGTACGAGAAGAGGCCGACGATGGCCGCAAGGCTGACGATGGAGGCGGTCGCCCGCAGGCCGAACATGGCGATGTGCTTCCGGCGCTCTCCGGGCGTTTCGATCTTCGGGATACGGACGAGAATGGGCACCCGCGTGAACGCGCGCAAGTCGTCCACGTCGTGAAAGGACTTGTCGCGATATTCCGCGAGCATCATGCCTCCGATTGCCGCTCCCATCGACAGGACCAGCCCCACGAGCATGAGGCGCAGCCGGTTCGGCGCCGCCGGTGCTCTGGCCGGCACGGCGGGATCGATGATGCGCATTTGTCCGCCGTTGCGGGCCCGCTCCATCGTTTCGGCCAGCTGCGCGTCCTCGTACCGCTGCAGCAGGTTGAAATAGAGATCCCTTGTCATCTTGTAATCGCGCTCGAGCTGCTGAAATTCCTGCGCGTGCTGCGGTGACCGCTCAACCCGCCGCTGGTACGCGACCAGCTCCTGCCGCAACCGCTGCTCGTCGGCCTTCAGCTGCTTGAGGTCGCGATCCAGATCCCGCAATGCCTGTTTGATCTCTTCCGGATCCGTCAGGATGGCGGCCTGGCCCCCGTCGAGCTTGGCGTCCTTCGCGGTCTCCTGCAGCGCCTTTTCGATGGCCGCGATTTCGCCCTCCAGACGCCGCACGTCGGGATGCTTGCTGCTCGCGCGGGTGCGCAGCGCCGTCAGCTCCGTCCGCAGCTTTTCGAGCTGGTAGGGCAGCGAGTCGGGATTCAGCACGGTGGCCGTCGGCACCCCCGCGTTGATATCGAAGAGCTGCTTGCCCAACCGTTCCCGCCGCTCCAAGATCCGCATCTGGTTCTCGTTGTTCAGCGCCAATTCTTGATTGAGGCGGCCCAGGGTCGAGAGGTTCACTTCCACCTGCTCGGGCAGCTCCCCCATATGCCGCTGCTTGAACGCGGCAATCTTCCGCTCCTGCTCGTCGTGCCGTTCCTTGATGTCGTCCAGCTGCTTCTTGAGCAGCACGGTCGTCTCGCTGGCCTGATGGCTCCGCATCCGAAGATTTTCTTCCACGTATTGGCCGGCCAGCGTGTTGGCCACCTTGGCCACCGTCTCCGGATCCCGGCCGCGGTAGCCGATCTTGAAGCCGAACGTGCCGTCCCGGCCGTACACCTGGCGCTGCAATTCCTTGACCTCCAGCGTGATGTCCTTCCGCATGCGGTCAACGACGGCCTCATCCGACGCCGCCTTCCGCAACTCCGGATAGAGGTCGAACTTCTTGACGAGCTCCATGACGCTCGCCCGGTTCAGCAGTTTCTCCCGGATCAGCTGCAGCCGCGCGTCGGCCTCGCCGGTCACGGAGGGCTTCACGTATCCCTCCGGGACCTGCTGCTGCTCGATGAGCACGGTGGCCGTGGAGGAGTACAGATTAGGCAGATTCATCGCCAGGCTCACGGCCGCCGCGAAGGGCGCCGCAAACAGTGCCAGCCCGAGCCACTTCCTGCGGCTCCAGGCTTCGGTCAGCATGGCGAGCACGGATCGGACTTCCTGTTCCTGCATGGTGCCGCTCCTCGGCGTTCCGTTTACGGCACGACGATGATGTCGCCGGGCTGAAGGAAGAAGTTCTCCAAGGCGCCGTTATTGGACAACACTTTGTTGTAGTTGAACGGGATTTGGCGCATGGTTTTCCCCTCCGGGCGCAGCACGACGATGCGCCCGCGTCCTGCGAACTCCCCGAACCCTTCCGCCATGGCGAGGATGTCGAGCACCGACGCCCGTCCCTTGAGCTCATGGCGTCCGGGTTTTTTCACTTCGCCGATCACGGACACCTTGAAACTGTGCACCTCGCGCACGATCACCGAGACTTCAGGGGATGGCACGTACTCCGCCAGCTTCTTGAGCAAGACGCTGCGCAGCTGAGTCGGAGTCAGCCCGGCCGCCTGCACATCGTTGACCAGCGGCAGGGAAATCTTGCCGTCAGGCCGCACCGGCACCGTCCGGCTGATGGCCGAGTTGTTCCACACCGAGATATCGAGCACGTCCTCCGGCCCGATGCGGTAGTCGCCGATGTCCTGCGCTTGGGTGACGGTCAGATCGCCGTCATGGGAACTGCTTGAACTGGAACCGGAAGACGCCGAAGGCGGATCGGCGGCGAGACAAGGCGTCGCCCCCAGACAGCCAATCACAATGTAAAGCACTAAACGTGGTGTCATCGCATGCCTCCTCCAAAAAATGGCGCGTTATTCCCACCGTGACGGATACGTGAACTCCAGCCGCAACCAGTACACGTTGCGCGCAATGACGATGTTCGTCGACGGTCCGCCGCCAATCGTCGAGAAATCACCCTCCTGGTAGCTGAAATATGCCGAGCCCTTCGCCGTGAAGTACTTGTTCAGCTGATAGGCCGCTTCGATGTAGCCGGTATAGATCGTCGAGTTGAACCCGCTGTTGCTGATCCATGAGGCGTTCGGCGCGACCGTGAACGTCAAGTGCCTGATCGGCTCATACGACAGGCTGACGGTCAACGTATCGGCCTGCGTGCCGCCCACCGTGCCGACGATCGTGGTCACGGCACTGGTGTAGCCGATCGCCAGCTCCCCATTCGGGATACGCCGCCGGAGGCCGACGAACGCCTCGGGGCGATCATCCAGCTTGCCCTCCGTCAGACGCGGCCCGGCCCGCAGGTCGAGCCGGGTGTCGGCCGAAAATTCGTGCCCCCAAGACAGCACGATCGCGTTCGAAAGAAAATTGCTCGGCTGCCCGGGGACGAAAAACGTGCTGTTGGGATCGATGTTGAAGGTGAAATAGCGTCCGATGTAACCCGGACCCAGCGTGTCGTGCGCTCCGATCCGGCGCTCCGCGCCGAGCGTGATGATGTTCGCATCCGTTTCGATCTGGCCCGCGAAGATATCCCGGGAAAAGGCGTACTCACCACGCAGCCTGGTCAAGGCGTCGAGCCGGTACTCTGCGGTCGGATTGATGAAGTACCGCTCGCTCCGGAACCGAGCCGCCTGAGCCGAGGTCAGCACGTTCAACTCAAACGGCGTGTTCGTCTGCGCGTATCCCACCGTGCCGCCGATGTTCCAGCTGGTGGAGGGCCGCCACCGGGTTTCCACCGTCCCGAACTGCCGCATCTGCGCGGAATTGAGCTCCGTGAACTTGTGGTACACTTCCGAATCGAACCGGTAATTTCCGACGATCGTGAAGCGCGTGGATTGATAGCTGGCCTGCAGGCCCGGCGTAATGCGCAGGAACACGTCGTCCTGCTTACGGCCTTGGATCTGGAAGAAGACGTTGTCGTCATACACCACCCCGCCCGCGATCCACGGCATCACATAGAAATCTTCAGGAACCCGGTCTCCCGTGTAGACCGTCGGCCCGATGGGCGACCGCGGAATGCCCTGAACCAGCTGCGCCGGCGCGGGCACCGGCCACCAAGACCAGGCGGCCGCCACGCATATCGCGACAAAAGCTTTGACGATGCCCCGCTCGTCCCGCACTGTTGCCCCGCTTCCCGTTATCCTGCGGAAACCGCCCCGTTCCCGTCAGGCCGCGACCGCCGACGTGCAGTCCACCTCCACCGCGACGCTCCGCTGAAACAGATGCACTGACAACACCAGCAATCCCTTGCTCGCGCGGCGGTTCACCAAAATGCCTTCGACGTTCGCCAGCGGTCCGCTGGTAATCCGCACCCGCTGCCCCTCAACCAAGTAGGGATGCGGCACTGCGGGAAGGTTCGACTCGACCACCGCGCGGATCGCGTCGATTTCCTGATCGGGCACGGGGCTCAACTCCCCGGAGCCGTTCCCCAAGACGCACACCACGCCCCGTGCCGCTAGCAGCTCGGCGTAACGGGCATCGGGCAGGGCGTCCCGCACGAAGAGGTACCCCGGGAACATCGGCTTCAGTATCCGGTGCTTCACGCCCGCGCGCCGTGACCACATGCCGATCTTCGGTAGGAACACGTCGAACGCCTTGGCCGCGAGCTGCTGCCGCACCAACTCTTCGCAATGGCTATGCGTCCACACGGCGTACCACTGAGCGCACGCGATGATTTCAGGCTGTGTCGACTCCGTGTCCTCCACTTGTCCAAGCAAGGCTTCGCCCCCTTCGGTTTTGGTCATCTTCCAATCCCGATTGCTCGCCCATGTTCCGTTGTGCGCGGCCCCGGGCGGCGCCTCTGTACGGACGCACACCCGCTTCGCCACTGCCGTGCGAAGGCTCGGCAGCCCTGGGTGAAACCCCCAGTGCGCGCGGCACGCAACGGTCACACTAGCGGATAGGCCAAGTCGGGACTATCGGTGAGGATGCCCATTCTGGTGTGGAAAAACACCCGAAGCGACGTCCGTGAAACACCTGAACGGTGATCCAGGGTGTTGGAGGAGCGAGCAAGGGGAAGGGCACCCCCCGTCCTAGGGTGACCACCAGTACGTCCGGCTCAATTCAGTAGTCATAGTGATGGCGACGCCATCGTGCGGGAACGATACCCTTTTACCCATCTGCGAGAAAGGAAACGATTGAATGAAAATCGCACTGCTGTCGCCACTTTGGGAAAGCGTGCCTCCAAAACTGTACGGTGGGACGGAACGGATCGTGTCTTATCTGAGCGATGAACTGGTCCGAATGGGACATGACGTGACGCTGTACGCCAGCGGCGACTCCGTCTCGAGCGCTCGACTGAAGACGATGTGTCCCAATGCGCTACGCCTTATCAAAGGTCCGGTGAACCGCGATGCCCCGCTGGTCATGATGCTGGAGCAGGCCTTCGGCATCGACGCGGCCCAGTACGACATCATTCATTCCCATCTGGACTTTGTCAGTTTCCCGATGACGCGCCGGTGCCCGACGCCGGTCCTGACGACAATGCACGGCCGCTTGGACCTCCCGGAGATCGTCCCGGTCTTTAATGCGTACTCGGAAATTCCCGTCGTGTCGATTTCCAACGCGCAACGGACGCCGGTTCCGCAAGCCAACTGGCTCGGCACGGTCTATCACGGCCTGCCCGATCTCTACACGTTCCATCCTGGCCGCGGCTCCTATCTCGCGTTTCTCGGCCGCATTTCTCCGGAAAAGCGGCCGGATCATGCGATCGAGGTGGCGAAGCGCGTCGGCATGCCGCTGCGAATCGCCGCCAAGGTCGACCCCTCGGATCGCGAGTATTTTGAAACGCAGATCGAGCGGCTGCTCGAACATCCGCTGATCGAATACGTGGGTGAGATCACCGACGGGGAAAAGTGCGACTTCTTGGGGGATGCCGCCGCGGTGCTGTGTCCCTACGATTGGCCGGAACCCTTCGGCATCGTGCTCATTGAGTCGCTCGCGTGCGGCACACCGGTCCTGGCCTATCGCCGCGGCTCAATCCCCGAACTGATCGAAGACGGGGTGACGGGATTCATCTGCGAAGACGTGAGCAGCATGGCGAGCGCGGTGGAGCGCGTGTCCTTGATTGATCGACGCCGCTGCCGAGAGGCGTTCGAAGCACGCTTCATGGTCCGACGCATGGCCGAAGACTACCTCGCGCTGTACGAGCGGCTCTGCGCCCTCGCGGCGAAACCCCGCCTCGTTCCGCGCACCAACCACCACGTGTGGACGCCGAGCGCAGCTCCGTTCGTCCCGAGGACGGACGCTGCGTAACGCCCATTGAGAGGACGAGCAGGCCGGAGCGGGAGGAAGCTCCCCTCCGGCCCTGCAACGCAGATTGGCGCCTCTACGCGGCGCTGAGCCGCGCGAGCATCGCGCGGGTCACGCGGCGTGCTGAACGGTCGTACTCCGTCCAGGGATCGCGTCGCAGTTCCGCCAGCCGTCCGGGCACCGTCGCCACGGTAAAGTGATCGGACCACACATCGGCCGACAATTCCTCCCACCCGAGCGGGACGGACACCGGCGCCCCAGGCCGAGCCCTGGTGGAATAGGCCGCGATCGCCGTCGCTCCCCGCGCGTTGCGCAGGTAGTCCACAAAGATCTTCCCCTTGCGCGCGCGCTTGGCCATGTTGGCGGTGAAGCGCTGGGGAATCGTCCGGACCATGTGATCCGCCACGGCCTTCGCAAACCCTCTGGCTTCGTCCCAGGTGAGCGTCCGCTCGATCGGCGTAACGACGTGCAGGCCCTTGCCTCCCGTGGTCTTCACGAAACTCACGAGCCCCAGCTCTTCGAGCAACGTTCGGGTGAGTTGGGCCGCCTCCACCACCTGGCTCCACGCGACCGAAGGATCAGGGTCCAGATCGAACGTCAGGCGATCAGGTCGCTCGAGCCGGTCGCGACGCGAGCCCCAGGTGTGAAGTTCGAGCACGCCCATCTGCACGAGTCCGAGCACCGCCTCGAGGGAATCGGCGATCATGTACGTCCCGACGCCGCCGTCCTCCTCGATTTGGATGCGTGTGATGGCCTCGGGCACCGTTTCGTTGACGTGCTTTTGATAAAAGCAGTCTTGGTACCCTTGGGGACAGCGGACAAGCGTGAGCGGTCTGCCGCGCAGATGCGGGAGAATCCACTCGCCCACGGCCTCGTAGTAGCGGGCCAGGCCTTCCTTGGTCAATCCGAGATCGGGATACATGACCCGGTCCGGATGACTCAACCTGACGCTGCGGCCCCGCGTCTTCCTCGTCGCCGTCCGGCCGGATGCCGCCGCTTCAGGGAGCCGCTGGAGTGATTCCGGCGGCGCACTCTGTTCACGCCCGATGTCGCGCGGAGACTTATCGCCGCGCAGCCCCTGAAAACTGGGCTGGCGCAAAATGCCTTCCTTCGTCCACTCGGCGAACCGCACTTCTGCCACGAGCTGTGGCTTCACGTAATGCACCCCGCGGGCGTCGGACCCGGTCGGAGGATCGACAAACGGGGACTGCCGCTGCTCGAGCGGCTTCAGTGCCGCGTGCAGCTGCCTGATCGAGACCTCCGAGAATCCGGTCCCCACCCGGCCCGCATAGCGCAGCCCGGTCGGGTCGTAATACCCGACGAGCAGCGCGCCGAAACCTTGCCGCGACCCCGATGGCTCCGTGTACCCGCCGATGACGAACTCCTGCCGCCGCTCGCATTTGATCTTGAGCCAGCCCTGGCCCCGCCCGGACCGATATGGGGCATCGGCGCGCTTGGCAATGAGTCCTTCCAACCCCTGGCGGCAGGCTTCACGAAACGCCTCTTCCCCGCGCCCGACGAGATGATCGCTGTACCGCAGTCGATCCCCGCCATTCGCCAGGAGAGACGCCAGCAATCGTTTGCGCTCCACCAGCGGCGCCGCGCGCAGGTCATACCCGTCCAGATACATCAGATCGAACAGACAATAGACGATGGGCCCCGGGGCCCGAATGTCGAAGGCATTCTGCAGCGCCTGGAAGTCCGCCTTGCCGTCCGGGCCTTGAACTACCACCTCGCCGTCAAACCACGCCTCCTTGACCGGCAGCCGCGCGAGAGCCTCCGCGTGCGGTCGCAAGCGGCCCGTCCAGTCCTTCCGGTTGCGGCTGTACAGGCGGGCGGCGCCATGGGTGACTCGCGCGACGATCCGATAGCCGTCGTACTTGATCTCATGGATCCATCCTTCTCCTTTCGGCATGCCGGAGACCAGCGTGGCCAGCTGCGGAGCGATCCAATCCGGGCAGGCGGCGGCGACGGCGCCGGAAACCGCACCAGGCTGCGGCGCCCGATCCCCATGGGCCTGTTGGTGCGTCGGCGTCCCGCGGTTGGACTGCCACACGCGCGGCTGCTGCTCCTTGATCTCGCCGATCGTGTGGCCGCTGTCCACGCTGTCCGGCAGGCGTGACACAACGTCGGCTTCCGCCCCTGTGCGGGCTTCTTCGTCCCGCTCTTTGATGAGCAGCCAGTTCTCCTTTCCGTCATCTCCGTTTCGCCCGCGCTGCATCCGCACGAGTGTCCACCCTCCCCGCAATTTTTGGCCGTGCAGGTGAAATTTCAAGACGCCCTTGCGGTAACCCTCGTGGGGATCATGATCGGGCGCCCATGTCCCACGGTCCCAGACGAGCACCGTGCCCGCGCCGTACTGCTTGGGTGGAATGATGCCCTCGAAGCCGGCGTAGTCGAGCGGATGGTCCTCCACGTGAACGGCGAGCCGCTTGTGGCTCGGATCGAGGCTGGGCCCCTTGGGAACCGCCCAGCTTTTCAACGTGCCGTCGAGTTCCAGACGGAAGTCATAGTGCAGCCGGGAGGCTGCGTGCTTCTGCACCACGAAGATGGGGTGACCGGCGGCGCGACGGCTCGGGCTCACACCGCGGCCGTGCGGTTCCGGGGTCCGGTCGAAATCCCGTTTGGCCTGATAGCGGCGGAGCGCCGACTGGGGGGCGGTGCGGGTCGACATGGCGAACACCTCCTCAGAGCGCCCGCCTCATTTCTGAAATTGCGGCGGCCTCGAGGACGGCGGCGGAGGACTCGGCGCCGGCGATGGCGAGGGAACGAACCAGGGTCCATAGTAGCCGTACGGAAACGGATAGAGACCGTAGGGGCCCCAGTAGGGACTTCCGTAGTACCAAGGCGTGAACGGATAGCCATAATAACCGTACCCGTATCCGCTGTACGGACGGCCGCGGTCCCGGCTGCGCACCTCCTCCCAATCGACGAGATGCTTGATCTCGATCACCGGGTAGACGTATTCCCCTTCGTCGAGCGGTTTGGTCGTCGAGCCCTTGACCTCGCCGACGACGGTCAACGGCGTTCCTTTTTCGATGACGGCGGGATCCAGGAACTCTCCCGTCTTGATCGCGAGGAAACGCCCGCCGGATGCGGACCGGCGATCTGACATCGCCATCCCGTCCTCGGTCGGCAGCTGCAGCACTTCGATTTCCGTATGGTCTTTGACCCGCCTGGACTTCATCGCCACCCCGCTGAACATCACCGTGCGTCCCACGTATTGTTCCGGGGCATCGCGCAGCTGCACGAACGTGACCGATTCGTCGACCTGGTCTCGGATGGCGGCAGGAATGATCCGGTCCAAGACCGCCTCACCCGTTTGATGCGCCGATCGAGCGCAGGCCGCGAGCCCCACGCACATCACGATGGCCGCACACGCCGATCCGAATCGTGCGAGCATCAGACTCACCGCCAGC
>JBDZVU010000024.1:0-28980 GCA_040255845.1 Nitrospiraceae bacterium
CAACTCCACCGGAAACAGGCCGATGTTGCATTCCTGCAGCACACGCGTCATCGCTTCTTTGACGCGGATGATCCCGAGCTCCGCCAAGATGAAAAACGTCCCGATGACCGGATGGCCGGCAAAGGGAATCTCCTGCGTCGGGGTGAAGATCCGAAGCCGAACGACGGCGGCCTGGTCGCTGGGAGGAAAGACAAACACCGTTTCCGAGAGATTCATCTCCCGGGCGATCTGCTGGAGTTGATCGTCGCTGAGTCCGTCGGCGTCCGGGATCACCGCCACCGGATTGCCGCCGAACGGCTCATCGGTGAACACGTCGGCTTGGTAAAACTTGATCGTATGCCGATCAGGCATCGCTCTCCTGGCGCCGTGAGGAACGTCTGGCGTATGGCTTTATGTGGGGAGCTTCGTGACTCGACCGGTGCCGCTCGCCCTATGAACACACCAACGTCTGTTCTGTACAGGCGTCCCGTCCGGTACGCTGAGGATGCTTTCGAGCCGGGAACGCCGTATGAAATCGTTGTCAGCCGTTGTCATGCCGGCCGGGCCAGCGCTTCATACGCCTGCGTCATCGGATTACGCACATAATTCTCGACGTAGTTCTGGAGCGAGCCGTTCTTGTAGAGCTGCTCGTTGGCGAAACGGGTGTCGATCTTGTGCAGCACCTTGACCTTCACGCCGGTCTTCTTCATGAACTGCTCCAGCGTCACCCCCGTGATGTCGCTGTAGGGGCCCCGGCCTGATTGCATGACGCATTTGGGGACATGGATGACCTTCTGATTCGTCAGCCGCCTCGCGATGTCGTCGAAGGTCAACAGCACGGTGCAGTCCGAATCTCCGCTGAGCATGGCGTTCGGCACATAGAGGAACCGGGCGCGATGCTTCCGGTACATGGTCAGAATTCGGTAGACGCTCCACGCGGTGACAATCGTATCCTTTTTCTCCAGCTCAAGTGAATCGAAAAGGCTCACGATCCGCCGCCGGCTCAGAAACGCCGTGATGGACGCCTCGGTGTGGATCGTTTGCAGGTTGGGCAACGCCGCGTCGTAGATGCGCAGCGCTTCCTCGGCAAGATACGTCCGTCCCTGCCGCATGAGATTGGCGGTGTCTTCCTTCAATCCTCGCACGGGCGTCAGCGTGCCCATCCACAGCACGCAGTTCTTGTTGATGCCGGAAATCGTCACGGCATCCTTGGACATTGTGTGCGAATCGAACGCATAGAAATTCGCCGAAGAGACGGCGGGCCCGTCGAGGACTTTCATGAGATGCTTGATGGACGGCGCGTGGGGCATCAGCCGCTGGCGGTAGTGGCTCAGCGTAATGACAGACAGCTCGAAGTTGATCCGCCCCGGATACTGCGCCGCCAACTGGTGAATCTTGGGAACATGGACGAACCCGACGGTGAAAAACTGGATGTTCTTGTCCGTGTATTTCAGAAAGTCCTCAACCCATTCCATCGCCTTGGGATGGAGGAACAGATCGGTCCATTCCATGAATTCGTTGCCGCCCAGGCACCAAAACTGCTTGGGGTCGGTCGGCTTCTTGCTGATGTAATCGAGGATGAACTTCCAATCCTCGTCCGTCGTCTTCGGTGGATCGAGCGTTTCACGGTACGAATGGTCCAGCTCATAACAGAATTCGCACTTGACCGGGCAATCCCGGCCCAGGCTCAAGGGAATCTTGCCCGCGTCCATCTCGCGGATCAGCACGTCGCGGTAGTGGCTGTGTTTGAAGATCGGCGCGGGTTGGAGGATCGGGAGGACGGTGGGCATCGATTGACAGCCTTACAGTGCCCTTGTCAGAGTAAGAGTATGGCGGACGGCGTTTCGCAGCAGGATGTGAACCACGCGCTCGAGCTCCTCGAGCTGACGCTCCCCGTCACGTCGTATGAGCTCGAACGAGCCAAGCGCATCCAGCTCGAAAAATGGAACCCGGCTCGCTACGCCAACCTCACGAACCATCCCTCGCAATACATGCAGGCCTACAAGAAAGCCGAGCAGATGACCAAACGCATCGAGGCGGCCTACGCCCTCCTGACCGCCGTCCTCGTCCCGGACGACTCGCCGCAGTCGTAGGCTGCGCCCTCCGTGCGACTGAGAACGCCGTGACAGGGCGTTGTCATCATCCGCCTATCCGACGTCGTGGCTCGTCACCCTGGACATACTCTCCTGATCATCGCCCATCGCCACCGGCCACGTGACCAGGCCTGATACGCTGTCCGCAGCGCCCACCGTCTGCCGCTGGGCGTAGATCTGCGGCAGGCGATTGGTACCGAATTTCGAAATGTAGAGGAACACGTGCTCCCGTGCGTTGACGCGCACGGCCCAGGGCTGAAAGTCGTTCTTGTAGAACTCTTCGCAGAGCTGCATGGCATCGAGGCACGAGATGCCGGACGGCTCGTTGAGCGTGTAGTAGTAGTCGAGCGGCAGGTCGTACTCCTCCTGCTTGTGGATCGTGATGCCGAATTTCTCGGGATTGCGCACCATCGGTGTGTGCCGGTAGGCCACGAAGTAGAACAACTCCACCGAATGGATCACCGACTGATTGTCGAGGACGAACTGGCGCGTCTCGAGGGCCTCCTCGCGGGTCTCGCCAGGGAAGCCGTAGAAGGCCATCACGTGGTTCCAAATGCCGGCTTTCGCCGCCTGGTGCAGGTTGTTTTGAATCACGCTCTTCTTGGCATGCTTGTCCATCAGATTCAGGACGCGCTCGTTCGCCGACTCCATGCCGTAATACAAGGTGCAGCAGCCGGCCTTGGCCGCCAAATCCCAGATCGCCTGGTCCTGGAGCGTTTCCTCGAAGCGGATCAGCGTCGTCCACTTGATGCCGACGTCTTGATCGACCAGCATCTGCGACACCTTCTTGAACAGCGCCGGAGGATAGGATTCGTCGGAGAACAGGAAGTGCCGACACTGGTATTTGTCGCGCAGCGCCTTCACCTGCTCCACGACCAACGACGCCGTCATGCCGCGGTATTGATCGAAGTAGCCTTGGCCGTGGTCGCAGAACGTGCAGCGGCCCCAGTAGCAGCCGCGCGTCGCGAGGTAGGGCAGGATGCGCTCGGGCACGAAGTAGTGATCGAGGGGCAATCCGTCGAAATCAGGCAGCGGGAGCGCCGTGGTTTTCTCGGTATAGACGTCTTTGTTCTGCTGCACCTGCCCCTCGGCGTCCCGATACATCAAGTTGGGCACGGCGGCGATCTCGCGCTGGCCGTTGAGAGCTTCGATCAGCCACAGCAGCGCGTGCTCGCCTTCGTACAGGATCGCCGAGTCGAAGACCTCCCGAAAGAACCGCTCGTGATGGGGCAGTTCTTCCTGCAGCCTCGTGATCACGTTGCCGCCGACCACCACATGAATCTGCGGGAACGTCTCCTTGATCATCCTGCAGAACGTCAGGCCCGCGAGCAACTGCATTTGGGTGCCGATGGAGACGCCCACGACGTCGGGCTGTTCCCTGGCCACGGAGGGCAGCACCAGCTGATTGCAGACGTCGCGGTAGACGTTCACCTGCTCGTCCTCGAGACACGCAAAGACTTCCTTGGACACGCCCGGCCGGTAGCCCAGATTGCTTTCCATCGGATAGAAGACCAGCGACGCCGGATAGTAGGCGGCGGAGACGTACTGCATCACCTCGCGGAATGTGTTCAGGGCCCATTCAAGCTTGTCGGCGTCGTAGAACCGCTCGCCGCGCACGGTGCGTTTGGCGTCTTCGGCCCGCTCCGCAAGATCGAACACGTCGAGACTGTAGGCGTCTTCGACCACGGTCTTCTGTGCAACCTCCGCGTCGGTCAGCGTGCCGGCCTTCTCCTTGTCTTGCAGCGGCTTGAGCTGCATCCCCAGCCGGGCCTTGACCCACACAAGAAATTCCATGCTGAAGAAGTGGTCGTACATCTCGATGTTGATGTCCCGCTGGATGACGGTATGGCCGGCTTGGCGCAGGACGGCCGTCAGCGAGGGCAATGCGAGATACGGCGCGGTGGGCACCCACTCGGGAGGAAACAAGAGCATCACCTTGCTCTGCTTCCGCTCGCCCGGCTTGAGCGGCGCGAGCCCGTCGATTTGCACTAAGCCATGGCCGCTCATGGTGCGTACGTCCGTCGTCGATCCATTACATTTTCCCCGCCAGCGTCGGCGTCACGCCCGCCGTCTTCATCGCCTGATACTGCAAGTCCGGCAATTTCTGCAAACCGAACCGGCAGATGTAGAGGAAAATGTATTCCCGGATATACAGCCGCAGGTCCCAGCCGGGGTTGTGGTTCCGCTCGAACTCCTCGAACACCCGCTCGGCTTCCTCGATGCTCAAGCCTTCCTTGACGGTAAAGTAGTAATCCAGGGCCAGATCCCACTCGGGATTCTTGTAGGCCGTCACGCCGAACTTCTCGGGGTTTTTCGCCACCGGGTTGTGCCGGCCCAGGTCGAACGTGCCAAACCCCAGCGAATGGACGTAGTCCTTGTTCTGCTCGAGGAACTCCACGGACGACCACGCTTCCTCGCGGGTCTCACCCGGAAACCCGAAGAACCCCATGCAATGGTTCCAAATGCCGGCGCTGGCCGACAACTGCAGATGCCGGCTGATCACCTCCGTGGTCGTGGCCTTGTCCATCAGCTTGAGCACCCGCTCGTTGCCCGATTCGTATCCGAAGTGCAGGTAGCGGCAGCCCGAGTCCTTGGCGTCCTGCCAGACGGCTTCCTCCAGGAGGCTCTTCTCGAACCGCATGTGGGTGGTCCAGAAGATGTCCATCTTGCTCTCGATCAGGCCCCGCGAGAGCTTCCGAAAGAGCGCCGGCGGATAGGACTCGTCGGTGAAATGGAAATGCCGGGCCCCGTGCTTGTCGCGCAGATGCCGGATCTCCGCGAGAATGTCTTGGATCTTCTTCGACCGATAGCCGGCCGTGTAGCCCTCGCCGTGGTCGCAGAATTCGCAGCGGCCCCAGTAACAGCCGCGCGTCGCGAGGTACGGCAGGATCTTCGTCGGAACGAAATATTTCTCCAGCGGCAGACCGTCGAAATCGGGAGGCGGCAGGTGGTGCATGTCCTCCGCAAAGCTCGTCGCCGAGGTATGGACGCCGGTGTCGTCCTTGTAGATGGTATTGGGCACGTCCGCCAGGCTCCGCTTGGCCCCCACGGCAGAGACGAGCTGCACGAAGGCCGTTTCCCCCTCATAGACCACCGCGCTGTCGAAATGGCGAAACAGCGGTGATTGCGGAAGCACGTCGCGCAGCCGCGTGACCGTATTGCCGCCGATCGTCACGTGAATGTGGGGGAATGACTGCTTGATGAGGGCGCAGAACGTCATGGAGGAGAACATCTGCTGCTGAAGCACGATCGATATGCCGATCACGTCCGGCTGCTCGGCCTCGATGGCCGGCTTGACCAGATGGTTGAACACGTCGCGATAGATATTGACCTGCTCGTCTTCGATGGCGTCCAGGATCTCCGCGGAGACATACACCTTGTATGATAAATCGGTCTCCATGGGCGGCATGCAGATCCTGGCTGGGAAATAGACCATGGAAATGACCGACGTAACCTCACGGAACACTTGAATCGCCCACTCCAACTGGTCGATATCGTAAAATGTTTCTCCCCTAATGATCGCCTTAGCCTTTTCAGCCTTCTTCGTCAGTTCTTCGATCCGCTGACGCGTCACATCGCACAGCGCCATCTGCAGATCCATCTCGTCGGGACTCAACTCCCGCTTCTTCGACAGCTTCCGAAGCCGGTCGAGTTGCTGGGGCACGCGGCGCAGGACTTTCTTCAAAAAGTCTTCGCTGAAATACCAGTCCCACATCTCGAGATTGACGTCCTTTTGGACCACGGAATGGCCTGCTTGGCGCAAGACGGCGGTCAGGGACGGGAGGCTCAGATAAGGCTCAGAGGGAAACCAGTCCGGCGGGAAGATCAACATGACCTTCATCTTCCGGCCGGCGGCCGCTTCGGCGTTCTGACGATGAAGGAGGATCAGCTCTTTGGAGGCCCGTTCGCCCTTCGAATACTCGATGCGCATGCAGGCGGCTCCTGTATCGACCAAGCACTCCGAAACTATCAGAATGCCAAGGGCTTAGGCTATCGGACTCGACATTGTACGGGGCTGAAAGAAGGATATTCAAGAGGAAGGGGAAGGGGACCCATGGTAGTCCTGTGCTCCCGGAACGCGCGCCCTCAGAAGGGCCTCGTTCGACGGGCGCAATGGGGACACCATGGGTACCCTTCCTGAGGGGAGACGAGCGGAAAAAAAGTTGTGGTCCCTCAATGCGCGCAATAAAAGGGCGACTTGGCTGCTCCTACAGGGAAGAGAGGGAAAGAAAGAGACCGCGCGCCCATTCGCCGTAGGTCGTGAACGTCCCTGCTACATAGACGTCGCCGCTCTGATCGGGCGCATATAAGAGCGCCGTCACAGCACCGTCGAAGCGGCCCGGCTGGCCCGTCTCGACGATGGGCGGCGGCGATGGCTGGCTGGGCGGAGGAGCAGCGTCGTCCCCGTTTCCACCGCACCCAGCTTCGACGACCACGACAACGGCCAGCACAAAAACGGTGTGGGCGACTGACCGCATCTTCATGGTGCGAAGGATACGGCTCTTTTGTGGAAGACTCCGCTGGGGAAAGCCCGTGGAAATTCTTAGAATGCGGGTATTACTCGTTCACCAGGGCAATGAGGCGTGGCAGTTCGAGGACTTGGTTGCGACGGGCAACGGGGATCTGTTTCTTCCAACCGTAATTCAGGCAGTCTGTTGCAAGTTGGAGCGGTCCACGTCGCTCAAGAGGCCGCGGACATGTGCGAGCATCCTCGAGGCGACTTCGAGCGCGTCGAGATCGACGGATTGGCATGTATAGGGAGCCTGGAGGCGCAGCAGCTCCTTGGCCTTCTTAACGCGGAGCATGGCTTCTGTGAGATTGTCATGGATGGCAACTTGTACCGGTGCCATGCTGCTCTCCTGTCGTCGTGTACAAGACGACCGTCGAAGATCGGCAAGTGATCGTAGTGAATGTCTCAGCTTGCGGCAGATGCAGGAGTGAGGTCGGCAACCGGTGCTTTGGGTGCCAGACTCTTTTTCCGATTGGCAGCGATCGTCCGGTCGATGACCGCTCCGCAGTTGAAGCACTTCCAGGCGTAAAACACGAGAAAGAAATCAGAAAACCGCTCCAACGTCATCAGGCCGTTACACTTAACGCACTCCATGAGACCCTCCTTGGTTTGTCGAAGTACGTAGTCGTGCCTAGCAAGGCCCGAGCCAATGGAGGAACATGCGTAAACATTGAGGATTTTACGTTGGAGACAGTGGTCTACGTGGTCCTGCGTACATTTTTGTAAGGGGCGTGTCATTTTCACCGTCGAAAATTGTGCACTGAACGCTCGATCGCAGGGGCGGATAGAGGCATATGGCCCTGCCGCGTGAAACCGGCTCGAGCGTCAGCCCCTACCCTGCCTCCTGCTGGGCCGCTCGGCTTCATTGCTCTTGGCCGGCTCCCCGACGGCCACTGCATCGTCTGCCGGCACGAGCCGAGAGCCGCAGTCGCTGGCGTACACGGCCGTGAACTCGGCGCCGAACAACAGGATCTGGGAGGAGTAGAAGGCCCAGAGCAGAATGATCACGAGCGGCGCCGCCGTCCCATACAATGAAACGATCAAGGTTTTTCCGAGATAGAGGAGGATGAGCCACTTCCCGACGAAGAACAAGACGGCGGTCACGGCCGCGCCGATCCAGACGTCGGCCCACGCCACCTTCGCGTTCGGAAGCAGCTTGTACATCATCGCGAACAACAGCGTGACGGCGATGAAGGACATCGCCCCGACCAGGCCTTTGCTGACCAGCAGAGGTCCTGGCAGACGTTCGAACAGCGCGCTGCCGCCCGTGGCGAGCAGAGCCGAGAAGATGAGGGACACCAGCAGAAGGAACGCGGTGCCAAGAATTCCCAGCAGCGATACGAACCGCAGGCGTAAGCGCCCAAGCAATCCAGCCCGCGGTTTGGGCTCCACGCCCCAGACGAAATTCAGGGCATCCTGAAGGAGATCAAATGCACCGGCCAGCGCAAAGAAGATGATGCCCGCCTCCATCAGCGTGGCATAGCCGCCGACGACCCCTGCGTGCTCCCAACTCTCCAGCAGATGCCCGACCGCTTGTGCGCCTTGCTCCCCCATCACTCCTTCGACTTGCTCGAGCAACAAGCCTTTCGCGGCATCCCGGCCCATGACGTACGTCGCCAGCTCGACGACGATGAAGACCAGCGGCACGACGGCAAAGGCCGTGTAGTAGGCCAACCCGGCACCGAATCGTAAGGTGGGATCGTCGTTCCATTTCGAGACGCTCTTGCGGAGCAGCGCCCAGAACGTCCGTGGATGTAACGGACTCCCCGGTTGCCGGGACGGCACATACTGGTGCGGCTGCTTTGAGACGGGGCGTGACGGCGCCATGCGGAGGGCAACCTCCTACCGGTCAGCATGCCCGAAATGGCGGTGGCAGGTCTATTGAAGAGATTGCGCGACGGGAACAAGTGTCACGACGAGAGGACCTCACCTCAGCCGTCTATGGTCAGCGAACGAGGAGCCAGGAGACGTAGAGGATCAACACGGTGACGAGGGGCAGCAGAACGAAGAGCGTCTTACGGGCGACGGTCATCAACTGGGCGCCTCGCGCCTGGATCTGTTCCGCGCGATCTTGGATGCGCTCGTGTCGTTCGGCCTGCCGTTGGACGATGGCGATCTGCTCCCGCTGAAGGGCCAATGCTTCGGCTTGCCGCTCCAATTGAAGCTTCTGCACATCGCGTATTTCGGTAAGGATGGCAACGAGTTCTGGATCAGCCATGGCACTTCCCACTTTTCGAGAAGTCTAGCCAAGATCCGGCAACCGTCAAATAGCCGGGTACGACCAAATAGCCGGGTACGACCCCGCGCCCTGCTCCACGAGGAAAAGACCAAGCAGCAGCCGGGGGAGCCGCCAGTGGTGTTCCTCCTTGCACCGGCTATCTTCCTATCTGAGAAGCCGTTGAGGCCTCCTTCCTGCTGCATTCTCATTGACCGCTCAACAGAGGTGGGCGCGAGCGGCCATCACGCTTCGTCCAAGGAGCACGCCGATGATGAAGACTTGGATACCCACGGTCTTGCTGGTCGGGCTGACATGGAGCCACGCCTTGGCACAAACTCAACCCGATATGGAATTCACCCCCGGGCCGCGCATGATCCGCGCGATTGAGCACATCGCCGCGTCCTACGTCCATCTCGGACCAGGGCTCGGACTGAGCCCACAGCAAAAGCAGTCGCTGGCCGACCTGGTGCAGCGGATGAAGACCGACATGTGGATGAAAGAGGCGGTGCTGGTGGGCATGTTCCGGGAACTGGAGGAGAAGCGCCGGCACGGCCTGCTCCAGGACAACGAATATCGCATCGCCAATACCGTGACCGGTGGGATCGAGACGGACGAACTGAATTTGTTCATCGACACGCTGGCCGCCGTGCGCGGAGTGCTCACCCCCGAGCAGTCGGCCACGGTGCGGGAGCGCGTGCATCCGACGATCGTCTTTCGTGTCTCCCAAGGGTTCAATACGAAGATCGGCCTGATGTCGCTGGAGGGCATCGGGCGGGTCTACAACGGCTTTCGCGATGACCTACGCCTCACCGACGCGCAGGCCCGCGAGATCGAGGGATTGCTGGAAGCGGCGCGCCGGGAAGTCCTGCGCCTTGGCGCGGAAATCGACCTGAGCCGCGTCGAAGCCGACGAACTCGTCATGCGCGCAGACGTGGATCCACAAGTCGTCCGCGCCAAGATGCAGAAGACGGGCGAGACGGAGGGCGTGCTCTTCAACAAGCTGTTCCAGGTTTCCGATGACGTCGAAGCTCGGTTAACCGGCGAGCAGCGGAAGCGGCTCACGGAGCTCAAGCGGCGTGTCTCGCGCAACGGCGCGGACCGCATGCGAGGCACTCACGCCGCAAGCCATGGCGCGCGGGCCAATCCGGCCGGCTTCGATTATTTTCTCGACCAACCCGAGCGGCTCGGGCTGACGGCGGAGCAAGTCGCGGCACTGGTGAACGTCAAGAACGAGACGAGGAAAACGATCTTGCTCGACCAAGCCAAGGTCAAAGCCGCGGAACTCTCGCTGTTAAACCTTCTGCGCCCCGGCGATGGCGCGGTGCCGGAAGACACGCTGGCGAGCGCGATCCACGGCGTCGAGCAGGCTCGGAGCAACGTCACCCTCGCGCGAGTCCACGGCTATCTCAAAGCCCGGGAGCTGCTCACGCCGGAGCAGCGGCAACGGGTGCATCCGCCGCAGACCGTCCTGGAAGAGAACCAGGGCCAGTGACATTTCAATCGAGGACCCGCTCGGTCCCGAGTGCAGAGCCCGCCTCACCCCGTCCATTCACCAGCCGGAACGAAGAATTCGTGCAATTGACTGAGGGACCAGTTCTCTCTGCTACCCTGCCGTACTGTCACTCCCACACGAGGACCATCACCCGGCATGTGCTGTCTTCTCCGCCTCCGACCGCACGCTTGACACTGCCGATCCGTTCGCGGCATGAAAGATGCTCGGGTTCCGTTGCTCACCGACTGTGGTAGGATCGCGTGACTCGACCGGGCGTGGCAGAATCCCGACGCCACGCCGTTGACGCATCCGGAGGACCAATGAAGATCTTCGTCGGCCTGGCCATCGGACTCCTGCTGCTCGTGGGCGTGATCATCGCACTGCCGTTTCTCATCGATCTAAACAAGTATCAGGATCACTACAAGCCGCTGATCGAGGAGGCGCTCCACCGCAAGGTGCAACTCCAAGACATCCGCTTGACGATTTGGCCCCGTCTCGGCGTCCGCGTCGGCGGGTTGGCCATCCTCGACGATCCTTCGTTCAGCACGGGCCCGTTTGTGTCCCTCACGTCGTTGGACGTCGGCGTCAAACTGCTGCCGCTGTTGAGTAAGAAGGTGGAGGTAGAGGAAATCGCGCTCCGTGATCCGGTCATCACCGTCATACGGAACAAGGCCGGGATATTGAATGTGTCGACCATCGGAGCGCCGGCAGCGGCGCCGTCCCCCACGGAGACGGGTCCGCCCGCCACGGGAGGAGGAGATCCACTGCAGCTCCTGGCCCTCTTCGCCGTCGAGCGCGTCTCGATCGACGGAGGCACCGTGACGTATCGGGATCTCTCAGCCGCTCCGGCCGCGGAGTATCGGATTCAGGACCTCGACCTGTCGCTCCAGTCCGTCCATCTCGGCCAATCGCCCTCCATTCACGTCAACGCGACGGTGCTGCCCTACAACCTTCCCATCACGCTGGACGGCAGCTTGGGCCCGATGGTCGAGAGGCCGGAGATCGAGCAGTACGATCTGGCGCTGGGCATCGGCAACATCGCGATGGCGCTGAAGGGCTCCTTCGTTGGCGGCGTGCTGAAGGCGACCGTGTCGTCGCCCGCCATCAACACGGCCGATCTTCCGGTTGCTTTGCCGCTTAACAGACCCGTGCTCATCAAAGATCTGTTCGTCTCAGCCAACGTGCCGTATCCGCTGAAGCAGGGCGCGGCACCGTTGGAGCTGGCCGATATCCCGAAGCTGAGCCTCGCGCTGGTCATGGGGAACTCATCCGTCAACGTCGCCGGGGCGGTCTCGCAGGGCCAGGCTGACGTGAGCCTCTCCTCGCCGTCGATCAACACAACCGACCTGCCCATTGCGGTGCCGCTGGCCAAGCCGGTGGAAATCAAAGATCTCGTTGTCAAGGCAAAGAGCCGCGTGCCCTTCAATCCGGCTGCGCCGCCATTGGAAATCGCCGACGTCTCAGACCTCCGCCTGGCGGTGGCGCTGGGACAGTCACGGGTGAATGTGGCAGGCACGGTCCTCAACGGCCAGGCGACGATGACCGTCTCCTCGCCCTCGGTGCAGAGCGGCGACCTGCCGATCACGCTGCCGCTGACCAAACCGATCGAGATCAAAGACTTGCTGGTCAAGGCCAAAAGCCGTGTGCCGTTCAACCCCACCGCGCCACCGTTGGACATCGCCGATGTCTCCGATCTGCGCCTGGGCCTCGCGCTCGGCCAGTCGCTCGTCCACGTGAGCGGCGCCGTCGTCAATGGCCGGGCCACCGTGACGGTGTCCGCTCCGTCGGTCAACAGCGCCGACCTGCCGATCGCCGTGCCGCTCGCCAAGCCGGTCGAGATCAAGGATCTCTTCATCACGGCCAAGAGCCGCGCGCCCTTCAATCCCGCCGCACCGCCGTTGGAAATGGCCGACGTCTCCGATCTGCGGATGGCGCTCGTGCTGGGCAAGTCACGCGCGACCGTCACCGGCACCGTGCTGAACGGCCACGCGCGCCTGACGGTCTCGTCCCCGTCGGTACAGACGGCGGACCTCCCCGTAGAGACCGGACTCGCGAAATCCGTGGAGCTGAAATCTCTGGTCGTGAATGCAGACCTCAAGGGACAGAACGCCCGCCTGTCCAACATGGCCTTTAAAGTCTTCGATGGCCAGGTCAAGGCGGAGGGCGGCCTGACGATGGGATCGCCGGCGCCGCCGTTTCAGGGCACCGTCAAGATCGACGGCGTGCAACTCGGCCCCGCGCTGCAAGCCGTGAGTCCGGACAGCACGGTCTCCGCCAGCGGCACGGCTGCGATGGATCTGGCCATCACAGGCCGCGGGTTCTCCATGCCCGAATTGACCACGGCCCTGGAGGGGCCGGCTCACCTGCGGATCAAGAACGGGAAGATCGAAGGGATCAATCTCATGGAAGAAGCCGTCACCCTCATGAAAGTGGCGGGGGTGTCGCCCGACCGCCTGAAAGCCACCGTTTTCTCGACGATCGAAACCGACCTCCTGATCAAACAGGGCCTCCTCCATGTGCAGCGGCTCCTGATGGACAGCCACGACTTTCAGGCGACCGGCGGCGGCACGGTGGGATTCGACCAGGCCCTCAATTTGGCGGTGAATCTAAATCTGTCACAGGCGCTCAGCCAGAAATTCGCCGCCGCGTCTCCGGTGGTGAAGGTTGCATTGAAAGAAGGCCGGCTGAAACTGCCGCTCGTCATCACCGGCACCGTCCAGAAGCCCTCGTATGGGTTGGACACCAGCGCGCTGACCGGGCAGGTCCAACAACAGGTGCAGGAGAAGGCGAAAGAAGCCGTCAAGGGCCTCCTCGACGGGACGACGGACCCCAACGAGCTGAAGCAGCAAGGCAAGCAACTCCTCAAGGGGCTCTTCGGGCGGTAATCCGATGAGAGCTGATATGTCGTTGTCCCTTGTGAGCCGCCTGTGCGTGAGCCTCCTGCCGGTCTTGTTCGGCGCGGTGAGCGCCCTTCCCGCGTCGGCCGACGGCGAATTCTCCCCGTCCTCGGTCAAGAAAGGCGTGGTCCTGGTGGCGAGCCCATCGATGACCGATCCGAATTTCAGCGAAACCGTCGTGCTCGTCGTCGAACATGGGGACGACGGCACGCTCGGCGTCATCCTCAATCGCGCCCTCACCGTTCCTCTGTCCGAGGCACTGCCCGACGTTCCGGCGCTCAAAGGGACCAGCTACACGTTATATTCCGGCGGGCCGGTCGAAATATCGCGCCTCGTGCTGCTGTTTCGGACCAAGGACCAACCGCCGGAGGGCGCGCAGTCGGTATTCGACGGCGTCTATTTCGGCGGCACGAAGGCCACGCTGGAACGCATCGTGACGGAAGGCAATCCGACAGAAACGTTTCGTGTGTTTGCGGGCGTGTCAGGCTGGGCACCGGGACAATTGAGCGTCGAAATGGGTCAAGGCGCATGGGGCGTCCTGCCGGCGGAGACGATCGGCGTCTTCGACCGGGACGCGGCGACCCTCTGGCGGGATTGCATCAGCCGGCTGCAAGCGCCGCGCGTAATCTCGCGCTAGCGATTTGGACTCAGCCGAGACAACCCGCCACCGCCATTCAGGGGGCCTCGCCGACGCAGGTGTTTTCACCCAGACAAACGACGCGGGAACGGGTACACTCCCGCCGTCGGTTGCGGCATCTCACGGTGGATGTCTATGGCGCACCAAGCGTGTATTCGCATTTTCAATTCCCAGGGGCAGGCTTACAAGGACGCCTTTCGCACCTTTCTCCTCCACACCGATCAAAAGCGCAACGCCAAAGTCCGGCTGCAGGGGTTGATAGAAACGTTGCCGGAGCGCGGCGTGTTCATCGATGCCGGCGCAGGCAACGGCGAAGTGACGCAATGGTTTGCGCCGGCCTTTCGACGCACCATTGCCGTCGAACCGAACGACCACCTTCGAGCCGAGCTGCAGTTGGCGCTGCCTGGCGCCGAGGTCATCGACCTCCCGATCCTGAAGGCCCAACCTTGTGAACAGGGCGATCTCGTGCTCTGCTCGCACACCTTTTATTACATCCCCGCTGATCAGTGGCTGGCCCATCTCGAGCGGCTCGTCTCCTGGATGTCTCCAGGCGGACTGACGGTCGTGGTGCTGCAGCACAGGGAAAGCGGCTGCATGAATATGGTCCACCATTTCTTCGGACACCGGTTCGAGCTCCGCCGCACCGCCGAAGAATTCCAAGCCAAGCACGGTGATCAGTATGACGTGGGGACCACCATGGATCCGGCGCACGTGGTCACCCCCGACATGGAGAAGGCCTACGCCGTGGCCGAGTTCATGCTGAACTTATTGGAGGTCAGACAGGCGCCGGCCAAGCGGGACGTCGAACACTACCTGACGACACATTTCAGTGCCCCGGAGGGCGGATATCGGATTCCCGTGCACCAGGATTTCCTAACGATCCGCCGCACGACTAGAGAACGCTCCTTCTTGTGCCGCGCGGACGACGCCGAAGACGATGCCCGCGCCGAAAATCTGCTATAGTCCTGCGCACGATGGCTTCGGGAGACCCGGTTCAGCCGCCGTCCGGCAGAGAGCGACGCGAGTACTATCGCGTCACCGTCACACTCCCCATCCGCATCCAGCGGGAGTCGGACCAGACGGAGGGTCCGTTCGTCGAGCGGGCGGTCAACTTGAGCGGCGGCGGCCTCGGCGTGACGATCACCGAGACTTATCAACCCAACGAGGTTCTCGCGGTCGGGTTGAGGCTTCCGGAGCACGGTCTCTTCAAGGCGTTCATCGAAGTGTTGCGGCTCGATCCCCTGCCCTATCCGCCCGGGACCTCTCGCCTCCACGCCCGCTTCATCCGCCTGCCGGCGAAAGACCGGGAAATGTTGGTCCGCCACATCCTGCAGTTCCAGCGCGAGCATCTACAGAGCCACTACTCCGCCTGATGAAGGGATGGAGGATCGGGCACCCGTCAGGGGGTTGACGGGCTCATCGGCGCCGTAGAATCGCCGAGCACGGTTTCGATCGGCAGGTCCGCCTTCAGCCCGTTGGCCGCCAGCCATTCCGGATTGAAGAGTCTGGATTGATACCGCGCGCCGGAGTCGCACAACATCGTGGCGATGATTTGGCCGGGTCCGAGCTCGCGGGCCAGCCTGAGCGCTCCGGCGACATTGATACCGGACGACAGCCCGAGAAACAGCCCCTCGTGGCGCCGGAGGTGGTACAGGATGGTCAGCGCGTCCTGATCGGGAATGCGCCACGCGCGATCCACGGAAAGACCTTCGAGGTTTTTCGTCACGCGGGACTGGCCGATTCCTTCGGCAACGGAGTCGCCGTCGTTCGTGTCCGTGTTGCCGTTGGTGAACCACGACCACATCGCCGCGCCATACGGATCGGCGCACCCGATGACGATGCGGGGCTTACGCTCCTTGAGACAGAGGGCGGTTCCGGCGAGCGTCCCCCCGGTGCCGACGGCGGACACAAAGGCGGTGACCTCTCCGGCCGTCTGCTCCCAGATTTCCGGTCCGGTGGTGCGGTAGTGCGCGAGACGGTTGGCCGTGTTATCGAACTGGTTCGCCCAGAACCATCCCTTTTCCTGCGCCAGGCGCCGGGCGACGTGGTTGTAGTTGTCCGGACTCGAATACGGCTTTTCCGGCACCGTGAGGACGTCCGCGCCCAACGCACGCAGGAGGTCGATTTTCTCCCGCGACTGCGTTTCGGGAATCACGATGACGGAACGGTACCCCCTGGCCTGCCCGATGACGGTGAGCCCGATGCCGGTATTCCCCGCCGTACCCTCGACGATGGTGTCACCGGGCCGCAGAAGCCCTCGGGCCTCGGCGTCCTGGATGATGCCGAGCGCGGCGCGGTCCTTCACCGACCCGCCGGGATTCATGAATTCCGCCTTGCCCAGGATGTCGCAGCCGGTCAGCTCCGAGAGGCGCCGTAGGCGGATCAGCGGGGTCTTGCCCACATAGTAGTCCACCCCATGGTATCGTGAAGCGTTCATCGGCGTGGCCCGCAAATCCGTGCGCGGATTGTACACTGAGGCGGGCTGACAAAATCAAAGAGAATCTCCGCTTACCGGCCAGATCGTCCGGGAGCCTCACGGCGGCCGGGTGCGTGTTCTGATGGAAGGGATGGCTGATGCGAACACTCCTTCTCGCTTTGCTGGTCCTGGCCTCATCGGCTCTCTTACCCGGTTGTGCAGGGATGGAGCCGCGCGAACCGTTGACGACCGTCGAGTCGGTCGACCTCGCTCGGTATGCCGGGACGTGGTATGAGCAGGCCCGCCTGCCGATGTGGTTCCAACGTCACTGTGTCGACTCAACCGCCACGTACACTTCTCATGCGGATGGCCGGATCGCGGTGCACAATGAATGCGTGACAGACAAAGGCACCACCGACAGGGCCGACGGCATGGCCACCGTCGTCGATACGACGACGCATGCCAAGCTGGCGGTGACCTTCGATAATTGGTTTGCCCGGTTGATCGGGCCGAGCCGCGAGGGCAACTATTGGATCCTCCGCCTGGACCCTGACTACCAGACGGCGATCGTGGGAACGCCCGATCGCCGCTATCTGTGGATTCTCTCGCGGACCCCCGTCCTGGACGAGGCAACGTATCAGAGCCTCGTCCATCGAGCTGAGCAGCTCGGCTTTCGGGTGTCCGACTTGATCCGCGCGAAACGCGCGTCACCGGCCTCTTAGCAGCGCGGCGAGGAAACAAGAGAGGACAGGCCCGGGAACGACCTTCAAGGCCCCTACGCGAGCCGCCGCAGTCGGACGGACGCCGCAGACAACTGCGGCGTCCAACGCGATGCCACTTACGGCCGCGCTTCCAGCACGAGATTGAACGGAGTCTGGGTGGCGCGGCGCACGTTCGTAAACCCGCCCTTGAAGATCACCTCGCGGAGACGCGCCTCCCCTGCCTGCGCGCCCAACGCGGGGCCATCGAAATGCAGTGACGCCGGCACACAGACCATCGTCGAGGCGGCATAAAACACACGCCCCACGGGATTGAGATTGTCTTCCACCTTATCGCCGGCGAACGGCTCCACGATCATCCAAGTGCCGTCCGGCGCCAGTGTGCGCTTCACCCGCTCGGCGGCGCCGACGGGATCGCCCATGTCGTGCAGGCAATCGAAATGCGTCACGAGGCCGTAGCCGGTTCCGGGATAATCCGTGGACTCCGCCACCTCGAACGTGATGTTCTCCAACCCTGCGTCCTTGGCGAGACGCGTCGCCGCCTCGATGGACGGCTGGTGATAGTCGAACCCGATGAAGGTCGACTTTGGATAGGCCTGCGCCATGAGGATCGTCGAGTGACCGAACCCGCAGCCCACGTCAGCCACGCGGATGCCCGCCTTCAGCTTCGCCTCTACGCCGTCGAGCGCCGGAATCCAGTTGGAGATCAAGTTCCCGATGTAGTTGGGACGGAAGAACCGCGCCGTCCCTTCGAACAGCTGATGATCGTGTTCGTCCCACCCCAGTCCCTTGCCGGTTCGGAACCGCTGCTCGATCTTCGGATTCGCCGCAAACCCGGCCGCAATGCCTTGAAAGGCGCCGGGAAGAAAGTACGGGCTGTCCTCGTCCGCCAAGGCCGCGGCCTGCTCGGGTGGCAACGTGTACCGGCCGGTGAGCGGATCGTAGGTCACGTAGCCCCCGGCGGCTTGATTGCCGAGCCATTCCCGGATGTACCGCTCGGCCGTGCCCGTCGCGTTCGCCAGCTCGGCCGGCGTCATGGGACCAAGTTCCGCCATCGCCTTATAGAGGCCGAGCTTATCGCCCAGCAGCACCATGTTGGCACTCCAGGCGGCTCCGATATCCGCGACAGCCTTGCCCAAAAAGTCGTTCATCTTGCCCTGATCGATCACCATAAAAGAGCCTCCGTGTGAGTCTGGACCAATGATTTGTGGTTCGTCCGTTCAGGCCCGGACGCCGATCACTTCAAGATATTCGCCATAGACCGTCGTGGTGTCCGGCCCGGCCTGGTTGTGGCGGGCCCACAGCTGCTCCAGTTCTGTGCGCAGCTTCGCCTGGCCGGCCTCATCCAGCGACGCGAAGGCTTTGTTGGTCGGCCCGTAGTACAGACGAAAGAACTCGACGACCTCCGTGGGCGGAAAGGGATAACTGAACAGATACTGCCGCCGAGTCAGCGCCAAATCCGAGAGACCGTGGCCCAGCCGCGCCCGGACCGTTGCTTCGTCGCCCCATAGGACCGGCGAGGGCATCCCGGATGGGGCAATGAATTTCGACACGGCCTTGAACATCTGCCCGACAAAGCCCTGCGGCGTCCAATTCGCCATGGCGATCGTGCCGCCCGGCACGCAGACCCGCAGCAATTCCTCCGCGACCCGCTCCGGCCGGGACGCGAACATCGCGCCGATGAGGCTCACCACCACGTCGAACTGCGCATCGTCGAACGGCAGCGCCTCCGCGTCCGCTTCTTCAAATCGAGCGGTCAGTCCTTCTGCCCGCGCACGCTCGCGGGCGCGCTCCACCAGATTGGCCGCGATATCGACGCCCGTCACCTTCGCGCCGTCCCGCGCAGCCATGAGAGCGAGCTGCCCGGACCCGCAGGCCACGTCCAGCAGCTGGCATCCCGGGCTCACGTTGAGCCGTTCGTAGAAATCGCGCGCCCCGCCTTCCATGTATCGGGAGAAGCGGTCGTAGTCGCCTGCCGTCCAGATCGCCTTGAGCCGAGTCTTGATCGCGCCGTCTTGTTGCTCCACCATGCTGGTCATGCCGTCCTCCTGTCGTCTGAGGTTGTTGACACCGTCGCTCGTGACAGTGGCGACTATAGGCGCAATCCGGCTGATCGTCTTATCAGGGCGTCTGGCTCTCTTAGCAGCGGGGTGCTAAGCTGCGGATCGTTTAGCGGCGCGTCCGGAATCCTTAGCCGGCCGCCGTCTCGATTTGTTCGTGACGGTTCGTCGCGAAATCACGTAGTCGCCAAGCGAGACAGGCGCGCGGAGCCGTGAGGGAGGGAGGCATACTTGAAACAGCATGTTGACCGACCGAGCGGCGAGCCCGCCTGCCTGGAAGCACTCCATAACGCTTCCAGGCTTGTCGAAGCGGCGAATCCGTGATTGCAGCAGAACCGGAGGTCAGAATGGACGTCCTGTCGGAACTGCTCAAGGCCGTCAAGCTCGACGGCGCCATCTTCTTCCACGGCGAATTCTCCGCGCCCTGGTGCGCGCTCGAACCCGACGCCTGCACCATGGCCTCGTACCTGTCCCTTCAATCGAAGCACGTCATCATTTTTCACCTCGTGGCCGAGGGCCAGGGATACGTCCGCCTCGAATCCGACGGCACGGCGCTGCCGCTGGCGCCGGGCGACATCGTGATCCTGCCACACGGCCATGCCCACCGGATGGGCAACGGCCCACCCGTCCCGCCGATGAACAGCGAGCAGACGCTGCGCCGCGTGCTCACCGAAGGCCTGAAGTTATCGCGATTCGGAGGAGGCGGAGACGTGACGAAGCTGATCTGCGGCTACATGACCTGCGATCCGCAGCTGAGCCGGATGCTGTTGGCCGGCCTGCCGACGGTGGTAAAGCTGAACATCCGCGAGCAGGCGTCGGGCCGCTGGTTGGAGGATACGCTGCGTTACTCGGTGGAGCACGCCGGAGTCTCCGATCCGGGCGGCGCGGCCGTCGTGGCGAAGCTGTCCGAAGCGCTGTTCGTCGAAACGCTGCGGCGGTACATTGCCGGGCTGCCGCCGGCGCAGACGGGTTGGCTGGCCGGCGTGCGCGACCCCGAAGTGGGACAGGCCTTGGCGCTGCTGCACCGCGACGCAGCCCGGCCGTGGACCATCGCGACGCTCGCCAACGAAGTCGGCATGTCGCGCTCCGTGCTCGCCGAACGGTTCCGTCACTATCTGGCGGAGACGCCCATCGGCTACCTCACGCGCTGGCGCATGCAGCTCGCGGCCCAGATGCTGCGGTCCACGTCGAAGAGCGTCGCCGAAGTGGCGGGCGAGGTGGGCTATGAGTCGGAGCCTTCGTTCAATCGGGCCTTCAAGCGCGAGTGGGGCCTGCCGCCGGCGCGGTTCCGCAGCCAGGCAAGGAAAGATGCGGTTGGAAACACAGCGGTGCCGACGAACGGCCGAAGAAGCGGCGCGGGCGTTGGAAAGAGCCTGCCAGCATCGTCATCGGCGCGCCGCCAGCCTCAGCCGAAGCCTTGACCCGGCCCTTCCCATCGCAGCCTGCGCTACGCTTCCATCATCAACTTATCCGGATAGCACCACAGCCAATTTTCGCCGGGCTCGAACGACTTGATGATCGGATGCGTGGTCGCCGCGAAGTGCTTCGTCGCGTGCTTGTTCTTCGACGAATCGCAGCACCCCACGTGACCGCAGATGAGGCACAGCCTCAGGTGCACCCACTGATCGCCGGTCTTCAAGCAGTCTTCACAGCCGTTGGCACTGGGCGTGACGGGACGAATCTGGCTCACATGACTACAAGTGGTGTTCATGATGGATCTCCTTGCGGACCGAACGGTATCAGCGCCTTCTGGTCATCCTGCTGTCAGATGCGCGTGCACGAACATGACGGCCATCGCCCCCTCGCCGACTGCGCTCGACACGCGCTTCGTCGAGCCCACGCGGACGTGTCCAGCGGCGAACACGCCGGGCCGGCTGGTTTCAAGGAGCATGGGGGGACGCCGCGCGGTCCAGTATGGAGAGTCGGCCACGAGGGGCCCGGTCTTCAGGAAGCCTTTTGAATCGGTGTCGATCTCCTTGGGAAGCCACGCCGTACAGGGGACCGCGCCGATGAACGTAAACACGGCGGGCGTCATGACTGTGCGCTGCTCGCCGGTTCGGCGATTCGTAATGGTACAGGACTCCAATTTCCCGTTGCCGGTGAAACACGTCATCTCCGACTCGGTCAGGACTTCGATATTGCCCGCGTTGCGGATCCGTTCCACCAGATAACTCGACATGCTCTTTCGCAGGTCCCGGTCCCGAATGACGAGCAGAACGCGGGGAGACTGCTCCGAGAGATACATGGCGGCCTGACCGGCGGAATTGCCGCCGCCCACCACGATGACGTCCGACCCGCAGCACATCTGGGCCTCGGGGGCCGTCGCCGCATAGTACAGGCCGGCTCCCTCGTAGCCGGCTCGGCCGGGCACCTCCAACGTGCGATACTCCGCCCCCGTCGCAATCAAGACGCAGCGGCCGGTGACCATGCCGTCTTCATCGAAGTGCACGCGATACCGAACGTCGCCCCCGAAGTGGTGCGGCTCGTGCAGCGCCACATGCCTGGGGGCGCCGCTCGACTCCTCCCGGATCTCCACGGCGCCGGCTGTGACGACAAAAAACTTGACGTTGGGTTCGCCGGCCTTGAAGACCATTTCACCGTCGTGCAAGGTCCGGCGGCTTCCCAACGAAGAGAGGTAGCCGACGTGAGACTCGTCCAGGCGCGGGAATGCGATGGCGCGGACGTCGAGATCGGCCATGGTCTGCTCCTCGACTTCGGTTGACCGCGGGTGGCTCGCCGCATCTTCTGCGTGCGGGCTGCGTGCCGTAACTCGGGCTGTCCCCAGTTTGCAGAACCGGCGCGTCAGCCGCACCCTAGGGAATCCATGCCCACGACCGCCCACACGACCGGTCCGACCTCACGTCTGCGCGCGGACCTGGCCCGGGCTCGCCACGCCATGGATGCCGTCTTGGCGCTGGTGCCTCCGGGGCACTGGCTCGAGCGGCCGGTCCCTGAGCGACACCGCCTGCTCTTCTACGCGGGCCATGTGGACGCCTTCGACTGGAACCTGATCCGCTCGAATCTTGACCTGCCGGCCCATCAGCCATCGCTCGACCGCCTCTTTGCGTTCGGCATCGACCCGAACCATGGCGAGCTTCCGGATGACCGGCCGTCGGATTGGCCGTCGTTGCGGCAGACCGCCGACTACACGAAGGCGATCCGCCGGAAGATCGACGAAGTGGTCGAGCAGATTACCCCCACCTTCCTGCACATGGCGATCGAGCACCGCCTGATGCACGTGGAAACCTTCACCTATCTGCTGCACAACCTTCCTGCTCCGCTGCCCGTGCCGGCCAAGTCTACGCCGGTCGTTCCGCCGTCTGATTTCCAGGCGGACAACGCCGAGGCGATGGTGCACATCCCGGCCGGGACGGCCACGCTCGGCCAACGGCGCTGTGAAGAGGGGGACCTGGCAGGAGGCTTCGGATGGGACAACGAATTCGACTGTCATAGCGTGCGGGTACCGGCCTTTGCCATCGATCGGTACAAGGTCACGAATGCCCGCTATCTGAAGTTCGTCGAGGCCGGCGCAGAGCCCCCGCACTTTTGGCGCCGGCGCGACCGCGCCTGGTACTGGCGCACGTTGACGGGCGAGATCCCGCTGCCACCGGAATGGCCCGTCTATGTGACGCATCAGGAAGCGACGGCCTATGCCGCGTGGAGGGGTCGGACGTTGCCGACCGAAGCGCAGTACCACCGAGCGGCGTACGGAACCCCCGAGAGCATTGAGCGCATCTATCCCTGGGGAGACCGGCCTCCGGATTGTTCGCACGGGAACTTCGCCGGGCGGTGGGACCCCGTCGGCGTCGCGTCCACGCCGCTCGGCGACAGTGCCTTCGGCGTGGCGCAGTTGGTGGGCAACGGGTGGGAATGGACCTCCACGCCCTTCGCGCCGTTGCCCGGATTCCAGCCGCATCCCTGCTATCCCGGTTACTCGGCGGCATTCTTCGACGGTGACCACTTCGTGCTCAAGGGGGCCTCCCCGGTGACGCCGGCCCGGTTTCTCCGGCGGTCGTTCCGCAATTGGTTTCGGAGCCGGTATCCCTATGTCTATGCCAGCTTTCGATGCGTTGAACCGTGACCGCGCCGCCCTGGCGGATCCGACGCACGAGTTTGCCGAGGCGGTCCGCGACGGGTTGAGCCGGGTGCAGCGTGAGCTGCCGTCGCGCTACCTGTACGACGAACTCGGCAGCGCGCTCTACGACGTGATCACGCGGCTGCCCGAATACGGGCTGAGCCGGGCGGACGAGCGCCTGCTGTCGACCCATGCCCCGAGCATCGTGCGCGGCTTGCCCGAAAAGCTGATCGTGGCCGAACTGGGCAGCGGCAGCGCCCGCAAGAGCCGCCCGCTCCTCGAAGCCCTCGTCATGCGGACCGCCCCCCTGGTCTATGTGCCGATCGACATCTCCCCGACCGCCTTGAACAATTGCCGAAAGGAACTGACCGGGCTGGGAGGGTTGAGCCTCGTCGGGCTGGAACGGCCGTTTCTCGAGGGCCTCCAGGAAGTGTCGATGCACCGGCCGCCCGATCATGCCCTGCTGGTGTTGTTCATCGGCAGCACGCTGGGCAACTTCGAGCGCGAGGCGGCCGAGGTCTTTCTCCGTCAGATCCGGCAGGCGTTGCAGCCCGGAGACGCGTTGTTGCTCGGCACGGACCTGGAAAAACCCGAGGCGGATCTGCTGCTCGCCTACGACGACCCGCTCGGCGTCACCGCGGCATTCAATCGGAACATCCTCGGCCGCATCAATCGCGAGCTGCAGGGAACCTTCGTCCTCGATCGCTTTCAGCATTGCGTCCGCTATGACCGCCTCCACCGGCGCATCGAAATGCATCTGCGCGCTGACCGGCCCCACACGGTCGAGATCCGCGGTGCCGACCTGACCTGCCGGTTCGAAGCCGGGGAGACCATCTGGACCGAGGCCTGCCACAAGTTCGACGTGGACGAGCTTCGCGTGATGGCGCGCCGCAATGGATTCCGCTGCGAGGCCCAGTGGATGGACCGCGCATGGCCGTTTGCCGAGAGTCTGTGGCTGGCGGCCTAGGGGGCGCATGCCGATCGTAGCCTTTCGTGATGTCTCGTATCGCGTTGGCGGCCGCCCGATTCTGAACCACTTCACGCTCACCCTCGACGCGGGGGAAACGTTCGTGCTCCTGGGCCGGAGCGGGTCCGGCAAGACGACGGCGCTGAGGATGGTGAATGCGATGGTCCTTCCCACGGAGGGCGAGGTCCTCGTGGACGATCGCCCCACCACCCAGTGGGATCCCATCGCATTGCGGCGCCGCATCGGGTACGTCATCCAAGACGGTGGGCTGTTTCCGCATTTCACCGTCGGCCGGAACGTCGGCCTTGTCCCGCGGTTGCTGGGCTGGCCGCAGGACAAGATCGACCGCCGCGTGACCGAGCTGCTCAAGCTGCTCGGTCTGCCGGCGGAGGAATTTGTCGCGCGCTACCCGCGGGAACTGTCCGGAGGGCAGCGCCAGCGGGTGGGTGTGGCGCGCGCGCTGGCGGCGCACCAGTCGCTCCTGCTCTTCGATGAGCCCTTTGGCGGCTTGGACCCCGTCACCCGGCTGGAGCTCCAACGCCAATTCATTGCGTTGCGCCGGGACCTGGGCACGAGGTCCCTGTTCGTCACGCATGACGTGCAGGAGGCGCTGTTCCTGGGGACGCACATCGCGGTCATGGCGCAGGGCGCGATCGAATTCGTGGGAGCGCCTCACGAGTTCCTCGCGGCGCCGACCGCCGAAGCCCGCGCCTTCCTTGATTGTCTGCACGCGGTGGAGGGGCATGATGGCCGGCAGTCTCCTGCCTGAGATTATGACCCTGGCCGTGCAGCACGTGGTGCTGGTCGGGGCGGCGGTGATTCCGGCCGCCGTCATCGCGATTCCACTCGGCATCATCCTGACGCGCCGTGCCGCGTGGCGCACCCCGATCCTGCAAGCGGTGAACGTCGTGCAGACAATTCCCAGCCTCGCGCTGTTCGGCTTTCTCATCCCGCTTCCGTTCTTGGGCGGCATCGGGCCCCATACCGCGATCCTCGCGCTCGTGCTGTACGCGCTGCTGCCCATGCTGCGCAATACGGTGACCGGCATTCTGGGCGTGGACCCGCTGGTGCGGGATTCCGCCACCGCGCTCGGCATGAGGAACGGTGAGCGCCTCCGCCTGGTCGAGCTCCCGCTCGCGGCCCCCACCATCCTGGCCGGCGTCCGGATCGCGGCCGTCACGACGATCGGGACGGCGACCATCGCGGCCGCCATCGGCGCCGGCGGACTCGGGGTGCTGATCTTCCGCGGTCTCGCGGCCGTCGACGGCACGCTCCTCCTGGCCGGAGCGATCCCGGCCGCCCTCTTGGCACTGGTCGCGGATCGAGGACTTGAATGGGCCGAACGTCGTCTCTCGCCGCCGTGATCCTGGCCGCCGTCCTGGCCGGCTGTACTCAGGACGAGCGGACCATCACGGTGGGATCGAAGAATTTCCTCGAACAGGTCCTGCTGGGCGAGATCGCCGCGCAGCACCTCGAGCACCGCCTGGGAAACCGGGTCGCCCGCAAGCTGAACCTCGGCGGCACGCTGCTGGTGCACCAGGCCATCGTCAACGGCGACATCGACCTCTATCCGGAATATACCGGGACCGGCGCAACGGTCCTGAACGTGGCGCCGTCCCAGGACGCACAGCACCTGCTGGCCGAGGTGAAGCGGGAATATGCCACCCGGTTCCGGCTGGCCTGGCTCGAGCCGCTCGGCTTCAACAACACCTTTGCCATGGTCATCCGGAAGATCGACGCCGACCGGGCGCAGGTCCGAACCCTGAGCGACACGGAGCGCCGGACGGTCCAATGGGTGCTCGGCATGGGCTACGAGTTCCAACAACGGGCGGACGGCCTGCCGAGCCTCTTGCGGACGTACAAGCTGCCGACGCGCGGCACCCCGAAGGTCATGGATCTGGGGCTGCTCTACCGCGCGCTGGAGCAAGGCGAGGTGACGATGATCGCCGCCAATTCGACGGACGGCCTGCTCGCCTCCCCCAGCCTGGTCGTGCTCGAAGACGACCGCCACTGTTTCCCCGCCTACCATGCCGCCTTCGTGGCCCGCGAACAGACATTGGCGCGAGAGCCGCGCTTGAAAGCGGCGCTCGAAGAGCTCAGCGGACGCTTTTCCGAAGACGTGATGCGGCGTCTCAACGCGCAAGTATTGAACCGCCACGGCCGCGTCGACGAGGTGGCGCAGCAGTTTCTGATCGAGATCGGGTTGCGGGAGAGGTAACGGGCTAGTCGGGGCCCCTTGCGCGGCTATCGGTACCAATTCGCTTTCGTATGCCAGCTGGGGCGTTGCGCCCGCTCGAGCGCGTCCCGATCCCAGTTAGCGGTGGTGGCGGCCGCCTCGTAGGTCGTTTGGGCGAAGGCCAGCAGGGAATCATCCGGCAGCGTGGTCGTCCGAACGGCGTCATAGGGCAGGATAAATTCTTTGAACGTGTCGTCATAGTAGGCCTGGGTTGGATACACGACCTGCCGGGGAAAGCCCTGCGGTTCGGGATAGGCATAGGAATAAAACGCCGGGGCGCCGAGGCCCGCGCCGGGCCAGAATCCGCAGCTGCTGACCTCGTGAGAATAGGCTTCCACCGCCACATAGCGGGCCAAGTCCGGAGCACCCGGATGCTGCGGAGCGGGACGGCCTGAAAACCTCGTGGCGGCCAGATCGAAGCTGCCCCAGAAAAAGTGAACCGGGCTGGCTTTGCCCAGGAAGCGCCCTCGAAACTCCGTCAGGACGCGATGCGCCTGCGAGAGGATACGCCAACACCGGTGCGCGTACTCCGGATCATAGGACGCATGTCCGTGATCGTCTTCAAATGGGGTCCGATCCGGCACTTCCACGGGTGTAGTCCAAATGGAGACGGGCAGCCGCAGCTTCGCCAGGGTCGCCATCATCTCGCGATAGAAATCGGCTACCGACCGCGGCGCCAGCGGGATCGAGATCGGGTCCTGGTCCCCGGTCACCACATCCAGGCGGTGCCGCACGAAATCGAAGTCGATTTGGAACGTCCGCGACCCATAGGGCATCGGCCCAGTGGTGAGGCCTCGTGCGGTCAGGTACAGGGTCGTATGCCACCAATGATTGACGTCCGGGCAGACCGCCAACCGAATCTTCCCCACGATCTGTGTCCACCGATGCAGAGTCAGATAGGTGTCTTGCCAGGCGTCCAGCGGCAGCGCGGGCCATGCATCGCTATCGGAGGGCAGATGATTCGCCAGGTGAGTCCCTGTCATACGACCTCCGGCATCGCTCCCTCGACCAGCTCCGACGACAACACGATCTTGCCTTTCGGCTGCGGCCGTACGTGTTCCAGCATGAAATGGGCCTCCTGCGCCTCCGCGAGAGGCAGGACCGCGCCCACGTGCGTCTCCAGCGTTCCACCATCGATCAGGCGAGCGATTTCCGTCAGCGAGTCGCTGGAGACGTCGACGAGAAAGAAGGCGGCTTCGACGCCGTACCGTTGCGCAAGCTGCTGATCGGGACGGGACACCGCCGAGATCAGCTTGCCGCCGCGACGGAGGATCTGAAACGAACGCCCTTGGGTGTCGCCGCCGACCAGATCGAGGACCGCGTCTGCATGGCGAATGTGTTCTTCAAAGCACTGCCTCCGGTAGTCGATCACGGTGTCGGCGCCAAGCCTGCTCACAATGGGGATGTCGTTCGTGGCTGCGGTCCCGATAGTCCGCACACCCGCGAGATGGGCCAGCTGAACCGCATAGGCGCCCACGTTTCCTGCCGCCCCGTGAATGACTACCGTCTGGCCGGCTTTGAGTTGGGCGTGATCGAACAAGGCCTGCCATGCCGTCACCGCGACGACCGGCACGGAGGCCGCTTGCGTGAAGGTGAGCGACGTGGGTTTCCTCGAGACCATCGCGGCGGACGCCACGGCATACTCCGCATAGGCCCCTACAAATTGCGGATTCGTCACGCCGTACACATCATCGCCCACACGCAGATCGGACACTCCCGGCCCGACGGCGACGACCTCACCGGACAGATCCGACCCCAGCGTGAGGGGGAGTGGTTGGGGCAAGACGCTCTTCCCGGCCCTGATCCAGCCGTCCCAAGGCCCGACGCCGACGGCTTCCACTCTCACCAGGACCTCGTTCGGGCCGGGATCGGGCCGTGGGACTTGCTCGAATCTCATGACCTCGGGCGGCCCAAACTCATGCACGCGCCACGCCATCATCGATGAAGCAGGCTGATCTGTGGCTTGATGTCCGGCGGCGCCAGCCGTTTCACGTTCTCCGGCCATGTCTCCAATCCCTACTTCTTGTCCGGTATCGTCAGCAGCGTGTCTTTGGAATCAATGATGAAGACCGCCAAGAGGCTCGCCGGCTCTCTCTCGCTCGCATTCTCACTAATCCGGTGGTGCGAACCGGGCGTTTCGTAGAAGCCCTCGCCGACCTGATAGACCCGTGGGGGCTGCTCATTCACCTGGCTTCGAATCGCGCCTGACAGGACGTGCGCGTAGATGAATGCCGACCCGGCATGATGATGGGCCTGCGATTTGCCGCCTGGAGGATAGGTCACGACGACCGCCACCATGCTTTTTCCATCGGCGTTCGGGATCACATGCTCGAAGACCGGTTTCACCTCCTCCACAGGCTGCGCCACTCCGTGCGAAACCGCGAGTGCGGCAACCGTGAACGCGAGCCCTACTGCGGCCATTGCCATGACGCTCCTCATCATGATCCCTCCACGTGGCCGTTGCCCTACCGCCTTAAGTGTGCAGGTCCCTCGACTGCCCTCGGTCAGCCGGCCCAGGGCGACCCGAGGATCAGCTCGCAAACGTCGATGCGCTGGAAATGGCGGGAGATCCCGGTGACGGTTGCTGGCTGTTCCACGTGGGGCCCCCGTTGGCTCGGAAGTGCTGTGCGTTACCTGATGCTGCGAGTGTGTCGATGTCGCCTGTCTACGCTCCGGACACG
>JBDZVU010000024.1:29080-36706 GCA_040255845.1 Nitrospiraceae bacterium
ACGATTGGAGGCCGCTATGAAGATCGGACCCGTCGCAGTCATCGGCATGCTGGTCGCGTTCGCCCCTCTGCTCTCGTTCGCATCTGATCCGGTCGACGCGCCGGTCTATCAATGCGCAGGACCATCCGACACGGGGGCTCTACACGAATCAGGAACGATCAGGCTGCCAAGCCGTCACCCTGCCCGGCGTGACGATCGCGCCCGCCTTGGCGCGGCCCGGCATCCCACAGGAGGCACCCTCCCCCTCCCTGAGTACGTTTCCATCGGACTGGTTCGACCACTCCGGTTCCATCGGCTCGCTGCGCAACCGCGTCATGCAAGGCGGGCTCTACGGGCTTCACGAGTGGATCGATTACGGTGCGCCGGTCGGCGCCCTGCGCAACTCGCCGGAGCACTGGCCGAGTCCGTATGGGCTGTACCGATGGTAGCCGAGCCGGCTGTCCGTCGCATCCTCCTCCGGCAGCCGGTCGTCGATCGATCATCCAGCCGCACCCGGCATTCTGCGACCAAGACCAGAGCGGGGACGGCCGTCACCGGCATGGTGTGATCCTGCCTCTTGCCCTCATGCACGAATCTTTTTGACGACCGCTGTAAGGAATATTTCCGTTCTGCGACTCCTCACCGACAAGGTGCCTGTACGGCAGGCCCCCAACGATGAGCCTGTAAGGATCGGACCCTTAGCACGACTCATCCACGGGATTCGGTCACTCAACTCTCACTTTTCGAGGAGGTCAGTCATGAACGCAGTCGCACAATCCGTTCGCATCGGAGCATGGGTGCTGGCCGGGATGGCCGTCACGTCGCTCGCCGTCGCGGAAGACGGCATGGGGATGAAGAAAGGGCACCGGCTCCTACTGAAGAGCGCGGTGGAGAACGCGGACTATACCGAGGTGACGTTGCCCATTTTCGAGGGGCGGCGCAACGGCGAGCCGGTTTGGTTCGTGGTGACGGAATCGTCCGACCGGGCCGACGCCGAGCAGCGCGGCGTGCACTGGAGCCCGAAGATGGCCAACGGCAAAGGAACCCTCGCGGTGCAGAACGTCGCGGTGATCGACGGCCGCATCCACTTCTTGGGCAGCGTGGACTTTGCGCCCGACCGGGTCGTCACGCCGAGCGCGACGGGGTTCCCGCCGAAGGAAGCGAAGCCCGGAGCGATCGGGGAAGCGCTGTATACGCCCTTGATCGAATTGCCGAACGGCGTGGTGCTGAACGCGCCGCAGATCAAGAACAACAGCGGCCAGCACGATCGGCTGATCCGCATCGATCTTGAAAAGCGCACGGCCACGTTCCGGATGACGGACGGGTTCTTCGAGGGCCGCCGCGTGCACTATACGTCGTTCAACGCGTCGGATCCGGCCGTCGCCGCCATCGAGGCCGCCAACTACACGCCGAACCTCAAGGCGCTGCCGAACAAGGGCTCCAACGCGCCGAGCTCCGCGTTGACCGGCCTCGCGCCGATCGTCAACGGTCCGACCGGCAAGATGAATCCGCAGCGGCAAGGCCTGAGTTCCGCGTTGCTCGGCGAAGGCGATCCGCTGAACATCGTGCAGGAGATTCCGGCCGGCGAACGGGCCACGGCGTACAGCCCCATGTGGGATGTCTACGCGTCCGTGTGGGCCCAGGCGCCGATGCCCGTGAAGCACTCATCCCTTCTCCAGAAGGATTTCAACGCCGTCGCCAAGCTCGGCCTCGCTGGGCAGATCTCCGGCCCGGAGGGCAAGCCCTGGGGCCCGATCGGCGTGGTGGTCAACTGCCCGATCATCAGCATCGAAGAGTAACGCCCTACACGCCGGGATGCAGTCGCACGGCCGCATCCCGGCGCTCTCACGTCAAGCACCTCGTCGACGCCCATCACTCCGACTGCCAGCTGAAATCTAGACCATTACCGCTCGCGGAGAGTCCGTTTGAGGCGGTCTTTGGCCTCGGACGACAGCGCCGGCGCGTCAGTGACCTCGGGGCTGACCTGCTCGGGATGGCGCCGGACGGCTTGGCGGAGAAAGCGAAGCTGATGCTTGTAGCGCTCGCACCACTTACAGATGAGGAAATGCAGCCGCATCAGGACGCGTGTGCGCCAGGGCAGCGGCCGATCCATTGCGTCGGAGAGCAGCCGCGTCATCTCCTGGCAGGTCGGCGTCACACGGATCAGCCACCCGACCAGCGGGCTGATGCTGAGCTTCAATCGTTCGACGTCTTGTTTGGGTCCGAGCTGCATGGCGCCTCAATGGGCCTCACGATGACCGAAGAAGTGGCCCTCCAGACACTGCCGCAGGTGCTTCCGTGCCCGGTGGAGGAGCACCCAGAGATTTGATTGGCTGATCTTCAGCATGGCGCAAATGGTGCCGCTCTCCATCTCGTCGACTTCCCGCAAGGTGAAGACCTGCGCCATCGTGGGGGGCAGCGTTCCGACGCAGCGTTGCAGGCTGCTCCAGAACTGTTTCCGCTCGAGCACGGCGCCTGGATGGTCGGGCCAATCGAGGGGCGCCGTCTGGTCCAGCTTCCAATGCCCCCCTTCATCGAACGACGCATCGTCTTCGGCCTGGTCCACCAGGACCGGATCGTCGGCCGGCCGTTCCCGCACGTCCTTGCGATACCGGTCGATGATCTTGTGCTTGAGGATGCCCACCATCCAGCTGCGTTCCGAGGACTGTCCGGCAAAGCGCTCTTGCGCGGTCAGGGCGGCGAGAAACGTCTCTTGCACCAGATCTTCCGCGACCGCCCGATCCTGCACGCGGAGCATGGCACAGCGGAACAAGTAGTCTCCGTGCTGGTCGACCCAGGCATCCGGATCCGAGAGTGGCTGACGGTCCATCGTTCGCCGCCCGCAGCTGTGCTGAACCGTGGAATGAGGCGCGATGGTAGCGAAAGCCTGCTCTATCGTCAAATCGCACCCCCACGAGAACGCCTGGTTTGGGTTCTCAAGAGTGAGTCGCGCGGAAGGCACGATCCTTACACCTCCTTAAGCGAATGTGTGAGGCCCTGTAAGGAATCCCGGCGGCGCACGACAGACAGGCGACACCAGGGTCGCCGGTCAACATGACTAGGGGGAGGTTATGGGTGCCTGGGCCATTGCGAAGCGGCTGTGCGGATCGATGATGACGGCGGCAGCCGGTGTGCTGCTCCTGAGCGGCTGTCTCTCCCCTATCGCGATGCATCGCGCCGTGCTCGAATACGACCGCACGGTGAGCCGCGTCGAAGCGGAGCTGCTCTTACTGAATATCGCCCGCGCGCGGCACCATCGGCCCGTGCATTTCACCGCGGTCTCCAGCGTCGCGGCCACCTTCGATTTTCGCACGACCGCCGGGGTGACCGGCCGGATCGCGCGAGGCCCTTTTTCCGAAGACTCGTTGGTCGATCTGACCTATGGGGCGGAGGTGGCGGAGAACCCGACCGTCACCATCATTCCCATCTCCGGGGAAGAATTCACCAAGCGGATTCTCCGTCCGTTGGAAGAGTCGCACTTCGATTTCCTGGCGCATCAAGGATTCGACATCAATATGATTCTGCGGCTCATGGCGAGAGGCATGTCACTGGAAGCGGACGGGCATGCGAGACGCGTGCTCTCCAATACCCCCGGCCGCCGGGAGGAGTTCGTCGCCTTCCGGAAGGCGCTCCTGCACTTGGCCTCCCTCCAGCAGGCGCACACGTTGTTCATCGAACCGGTAACGTATGAAGAGCGGTTTCCGATCGCCTTGGACCGGGCGCTGACCCCGGCAGAGGTCGTGGCCGCGCTGGACAAGGGCTATCGCTGGACGGCGCCGTCCGGCACAGAGGCGCAGAGTCTCACCCGGAAGGTGACCGGCCGCCTGGCGATCACGAACTATGAGCTCTGGACGCTCAGCAACGACGAGCGCCGGCAGCTCAACGAGACGATCCAGCGGTTTCCGCTGGACCACGTCTTCGTCGACATCCGGCCCGGCTTTCCTGGCGGCGAGTGGCCCATGCGGGGCGTGATCCAACTGCGGAGCTTCAACGCGATCATCTCGTTCGTGGCCCGCACGATCGCCGAAGAGCCGGGCTTCCATGTCGATCCCGATCCGCGAACCGGCCCGATCTCGGCGAATCCCGACCGGGTCTTGGAGATCGAGGAGTCCGCCGACGCGCCGCGGGACTACGAGTTCGCCGTCGAGTTCGAGGGGCAGCACTACGCCATCCGCAAGTATCCCGTCACACAGGGGATGCTCCCCAGCTGGAACCAAGAATGTTTCTCCGTGCTCGCCAACCTCTTTCAAATGACGGTGACCGACGTCTCCAACACCAAAACGCCCATCATTGCTATCCCGAAAGGCGGCTAGCAGGGCCCAGTACGTGGGAATCTCCCCTTCTTCACCCCTTCCTTTGCAATATGCCACTGACCTGTGCTACCTCCGTGGCGCACCTCTTGAGCCTGCTGCACGTGCTGCAGTGACGCACCTCACCATCCATCGAAGGAGCACACCATGCGACGCACCGTGATCGCCGGGCTCTTCGGCATCCATCTCGTCGCCCTCGCCGTGCCGGTCCACGCCCTGTACGTCTACGACATGTGCGGCGGGACGCCGAGCGAGGGAGCGTCGCTGAGCTGCCCGCCCGGCGACTACTATCTGGTCCGGCCCCGGTATAGCGACGGCACGTGCGATGATTGGGTCTGCTGCCCGAAGAACCCCGGCGGCCCGTCGACCGGCTACAACTGCGAACAGGGCGTGCCGCCCACCAGAAGCACGATCAGCAGCACGGCGAAGAAGTTCTTGGGCCCGCGCGCCATGCCGAAGGTCTCCACGACACCCGGCACGATTAAACCGACGCTGCCCCAAACGACCGCGCCGATCATGCGCCGCGGCGTGGAGGGTGAGCAGCCAGGCGCCGAGACTCCAAGCGGTCAGTCCGACACGAAATGACGGTTTTCTGACGTTGTGCCGGAAGAGGCCCGTTCCATGCCGAATGGGGCGTTGACCACCATTCCGCTCGCCAGGATCTTCTGGACCCTCCTGGCCATCGAAGTCGTCGCCTTCGAGGTCGTGATGATCCTGGCCGCCACGGCCGGAGGCCAGTCGCCCGAAGGTCCGGTCGGCGCCTGGATCGTGATCCTGCCGCCCCTCGTCTGGGCCTTGCTCGCCTACTTGTTTTCCCGATCCGATTCACCGGCGAAGCGCCTCACCTACACGGTGCTCCTGGCCTTGCCGTTGATCCTGCTGGTGGTCGGTCCGGTCTACCAACACATCCAGCTGGCTATGTGGGAACGGGGGTGGCGCGGCGCGGACTATTTTTCCGGCGCGCAGCTGGCGCTGGCGAACGCCATCTACGATCACGACGCCGAGCGCGTCACGCAACTGCTCCCGCAGGCCGGCGACCTGAACAAGCCGTATCACGACATGACGCTGTTCGAATTCGCCATGAACAACGCGGACGAGACTGATGCCTCCTTCGAGATCGTCCGCGCCATGCTGGCAGCCGGCGGCAATCCCAACGTGCCGCCCCGCATTCCGCTGTTGAGCGCGCTCTACCGCGGTCCGCGGTTCGCACAGCTGCTCTTGGACGCCGGGGCCGATCCGAACGCACTCGACGAAGCGGGGCGGCCCATCTGGTGGACGGTTCTGTCCGCCGCCAGCGACCGGGGTCTGACGCTGCTCACGCTCCTGCTCGCTCGCGGCGCCGGTCTGAAACAGCGCGATCGCGAGGGCGGCCCTGTCGCGTGGGCGGCCTACCACAAGGCTTGGCGGGCGATGTGGTTCTTGATGGAGCGCGGCGCCGACTGGAAAAACGAGCAGGCATTCGGCCAGCCGGTCGCTCGCATGCTGGCGATGGAGCTGGAGTACAACAAACAAGGGGCGCCGGAAGAGGTGCACAAGGCGCTGGCCAAATACGAAGCGGCGGCGAAGGAGCACTAGACGAGGGAAATGAAGACGTTTTTCTTTCTAGTCTTGGCAGCGCTCGTCGGCTACGCGACCGGCACCGCCGTCGGCTACTTCCTGATCATGACGTTCTCCTCGAACGTCCACGACCGCATGGTGGAAGCCGCCACGACCGGCGCCCTGATCTTCGGCCCGTTGACCGCCATCGCCGCCATGATCGGCACCTGGGCCTGGCGCCGGCAGTCATCCGGCAACCGTTGATAGGCGCGCCTCCGCCTGCTTCGCCGCCTCACTCGTCTGACCGCAGGAATGTGCGGTGTGTTAAGATCTCGCCCTCCCAGATGGAGCGGCGGGGGAACATGCTGCGGGGGCCCGGTCGGATGTCCATGAAAAGACGATGCGCTTGTTAATGATCGGCATGGTCTGGCTCGCCGTTGGACTGACGTCTTGTGGTGGGGACTCGTCGGACTCCCCTCCAGCGGCTGCCCAAGAGAGCGTCGCCGGCACCGATGCCAATGGAGATGGGGTGCGTGACGACATCGAAGTGTATATCGACACCACCTATCCGGTTCCCGCGCAAGGCGACACCAACCGTGCCCTCCGTCAATTTGCCCGCGCCGGGCAAGCGACCGTGATTGATGCGGGCGATCCCGCGCTCTCCTTGTTGCATGCGGCCGAGCGCTTCCGAGCCTTGGAATGCTTGATGGCGCGCCGGCCGGCGGATTTTCATCTCGTCTTCGTCGAACTGCGGGCGCGCATGCTCAATACGACGGCCCGGTCCCTCGCGTATCTCCAGGCAGACAACCACGTGACGGCCGGGGATGTGCCGCTGCTGCCGGCCGATCAATGGGTGGGCGCATGTCTCTGACTCGCACAGCCGTGTGGCTGGTGCTCGGATGCCTCTTGGCGGCGTGGACGGGGGTACCGGCTCATGCGCAGATCGCGCCTCAGCCGGCCTGCCAGAATGCGGCGGCCCCGAGAACGGCCGTGTACTTCGTCAACGGCGTCACGACAACCCTCGATGACGCGCGATTGAATGCCGGCAAGCTCGAGTTGGAATTCTTGAACCGGCTGCCGGCCATGTCCCCGGCCGTCCAGGCGAACTGCCACGTGTTTGTGTTGAACTACAATCCCACGGCCGGCGAGGTGAACGATTTCCTGGAAGCGGCGCAACAGCAACTGAACATCACGCCGACGAGGTTCTGGCTCGAATTGCAAGGACTGGGACTCTTCACGCCGCCACTCATTCGCGATGCCTTAGAGGGTCCCATGACGGATCTCAACTTGATCGACGCCACGACCATCGAGCGCCATGCCGCGGCCTATCGCCAGCAGATGGCGTCTCCGTCCTGCCGCCGTGTGCTGGTGGTGCCTCACTCTCAGGGCAACCTCTATACCAATGCCGCCTACGACCTCCTGTTCAGCCAGCCGCCGACTCCACCCCCCGCCGCGCTACAGGTCGTCGGGGTGGCGACGCCGGCCCAGTCGGTTCCAGGCAATGGGCGCTATCGCACGTCGACCACCGATGTGCTGATCAATGCCATTCGTGTCATCCGGCCGGCTGTCTTGCCGTCCAATACCAATTGGGGCATCAGCCCGCTGCTGTTCTCTCCATCCTATTCTGGCGGCCATAGCTTTATCGGGTATCTGTCCGCCGATCCCAGCCGGACTGACATTTTGTCCGATATCGAGTCTTCGCTGGCCGCCCTCGCCGCAGTCAATCCGTGTTAAGAGCCAGACCCCGGCATGCATGTTCGAATCTGACCCTGTGGGTGCGCCCGCCCTCAATCGGCTGACC
>JBDZVU010000025.1:0-36511 GCA_040255845.1 Nitrospiraceae bacterium
TCCGTGCGCCAGGACCAGCAGCCAGCGAGCCGCCTTAGGACGAAGCACCACCGCGTCAACGGCGCCGGCTGTCCCCGGCACAGGCATGCTTAGTTCTCGTTCCATCGCGACGGCTCTCGCTGATTGGAAAGACCCCGCATGTTAGCGCTGCACATCTGCGATGCCAACCGGGTGCCGTGCGGACCACCTAGGGACCGCTTCCATCCATTGGATTGGAACGGCCGCTAACGGGGCAAATTAGCTGGATTCCCACCGGCCGGCAGCGCCAAGTCTCCACGAAAAGACTAGGGATCCGATCGGTGGTGCGCCGCGACATTCGGCAGTTAGATGAAGTGACTGCTCACACGGAAAGGAGGAATCATCATGATGCACCCGAAAACACGCGCGCCCGGGAACACACCGGGCACACTCGCCGCAGTGGTGATCGGAGCGCTGGTCCTGGTTCCTTGCGTCGCATCGGCGCAAGGAGGCACGAGCCCAATGACGCCAGGTGTCGGCAGCTCGCAGTCCGGGTCGGCGATCGATTCCACACAAGGAGCGGACGTCAGCCGGCCGCGGTCGAGCCCAGACGATCGGAGGCACTTCGATGCCCCCTTCACCGGACAGCCGTCTGGGTTGGGTGAAGCAGGCAGTGGACAGTCGCAAAGCACCATGGAGCGATCCAGCGGCCAGCACCCGGACCTGTCCCAACGAGAATTGCAGGAGGGCAAAACCGCACAGGCGCTGGAGCAGCAGCTTCACACACGAGACAATCCTGGTGAGCAAGAGTCGTCGTCCTACTGAGGATCGCCCTTGCCGCCGCGCAGGAGGACGGGGCACGGAATCCTACCGTCCGTGTCCTGTCCGGTAACGAAGAAATCATGCCCATCAGGAGGTGAACTATGAATCGTTTAGTGGTGGTCTTCAGTCTGCTGCTTCCGGCTTTGGCCTTTGCCGCCACGCCCGCGACGACGCTCTCGGGCGCGACGGTCGAACACGTCGATGCCGCCAAGCAGACGCTCAGCGTCAAGACGAAGGACGGGCAGTCGTACACCTTACACGTAAAGGACGCCGAGCTCCTCAAGAAGAATGAGCTCAAGAAAGGAGACCAAGTCAGTCTGGAAGTGGACACCAACAACAACGTCATCCAAATTGCCAAGCCCACGAACCAGCCGAACTGAGTCGTGGAGTTTCTCCTTACGGCCCTAGGGACATTCCTAGCTAACGTTCCTCGTCCTGTCGCCTAATGTTCAACCCTCACGTCGAACCGAGGGGGTCGTTATGACGGCAGGACAGGAACTGGAAGAGGGGCAGGAGCCGCGCCCGGAAGGTCGTTTATCGCAGGATCGCCCACATCGATCTCCTCCGCTGCATCCTCTCATCCCGCAGGAGGTTCAGATGGCCATGGAGTGGGCCCATCTTGGCGGCGATTGAGACGCATGCCTTGTGATGTCAGAAGGAGGCCGTATGCCGGTCACCTTGATCAATGTGTTCACGGTGCCACGCGGGAAAGAAGAGGAGTTCGTGAAGTGGTGGCAGGACGTGAAGGCCAGCATCACGAAGCAGCCCGGGTTCATCCGGGGGTGGTTCCACCGAAGCCTCACGCCTGACAGCCGCTACAACTTCATGAACGTCGCCGTCTGGCAAAACGAAGAGCTGTACTGGAAAGCTTATGAGCACAGCGCGGCACCAGCCAAAAGCAAACTGACCGCGATGGGCGCCGAGATGGCGCCGGCGCTCTATGAAGTCGTGTTCGAGTACTGACGAGGAGATACGTCCCGCTTCCGGCCCGGCAGCGACGATGACGCAACCGGTTATTTGGGCGCGTCTGCGGAATCGGGGCTCTGCCTGGCGGCCTGGTCCGGTTCAACCCTGATCTCGCCTGCAACGTTGCGTTCAGGCGTCTGCCTATCCATTTCCATCCTGATGACATACTTGTAGATGCCGGGATTGCGGAAGCAGATGCTCGCGGTGTCCGTCGTCGTCAATCTCGCCGTGTCGGCCGGCCTCGCGAATCCGCCAAAATGACTCTTGCAGGAGAGTTGCTCATCCGGCAGGCGATCGAGCACGATCACACGCACCGGCCCGGAGCGTTTGTTGACCCAACGAACTTCGTCGCCGGGCTTGACCGAGATGGGCTCCGGGACGTGGTCGTCCCGGATCGGCACATCGATGACCTGACCCGCCTTGGTTCCCGTGGGCAGGCCTTGACAGCCCAGAAGCAGGACGGCCGCCGTGCTGAACCACCATGATGCGGTCGGCTTCATGCAACGGTCTCTTGAGGGTCAGATCACCAGCATCACTTGCCAGGCGCTCGAACCAGATGCCCGTACTGATGCTGGACCGCCTGTGGGGTGATTCCCACTCGTAAGAACCCGTGAGCGCGGGATGGCACAGCGATTGCTCAAGCACTGAACGTTCTCGTTCAGCATGGGAAAGCAGGGATGATGCGAATATCCACAACGACCCGGCTGCGCACCATGCATGGGCACGCGCTGATGGCGCTGCTCGTGATCGGCACCTGGGCACCCGGTGTGCCGTCTCAGGCCATGGCGACGATTTATCGCTGTCTGGATGCGGAAGGGAAAACTGTACTCTCAAACAAACAGTCCGGCCTGCACAGGTGTGAAGTCTTGGTCGAGGGGTCCGCCCCTTCCTCCGCAACGCCCGAACCCGGGTCCACTCATCAGCCGGCCGCCCCTGCGGTGACCCCGGAACGGCCCTTCGTGCCGCTGGACCCTGAGCCGCTGCCGCCACACCAGCCTCCCGATGCGCGGAACTTCGCGGGCAGCGACGGCGCCCCTCCCCATCCACGAGAGCCTCCGGCGTCCTCGCACCAGCCGTGTCCACCCGGCTTGAATCCTCTCAATCCGTTGAGCCGCCCTCCTTGCGTCCGGCCGGATGAATCGGAGCGCCAGCCCTCGGAGTCGGCACCGATCCCGCCGGAGTGAGGCAGATCACTGTCCGGATGCCTTCAGGATCCTGCGGACCTCTAACGCGCTCTGAACACCTCTGCGTGATCGGCCGCATACCTTTCGAGCGACCGCGGCGCATGCCCGGTGAGCGTCTCCACCTCGTGCGTCACCACGGCCGTACATCCCTCGCGTACCGGATGAAAGATCGACGTCAAGAACCGCGCATAGTCGTCCGGCACGCCAGCTCGCGTCAGCATGTCGATGAACGCATCGTCTTGGATGGGCTTGTAGGAGATCGGCCGCCCGACCACGTCCGAAATGATCGCGGCAGCCTCTCCGTAGCTGTAGGCCTTCGGACCGGTGAGATTCATGGCGCTGCCGTCGTAGCGGTTCGTCGTCAGCACGGCGGCAGTGGCGGCCGCCACGTCGCGCACGTCGATGAAACTTGATCGGCCCTCTCCCGCCGGAACGGTGAGCACACCCTGCTTGATGCCGGGGAGCCAGTAGGTGTGAAAATTGTCGGCAAACCAGTTCGGGCGGAGTATGACGTAGGGGGTTCCGCTGCGCATGAGGAACAGTTCGACCTGCCGGTAGGGAATCGCGTCATCGGCGTCCACTCCCAGCGCCGACTGCAGCACCACCTTGACCCGGCGGTCCGCAGCCGCTTGAATCACCGGCTGGAGGTGGCCGACCGGATTCGTATAGCCGCCCGGCAGCATGACGAATACGCGGTCCACCCCGTCGAAGGCCGCCTCAAATGTGGACGGGTCCGCATAGTCGAACCGAACTGACTCGGCGCCGGCGACCGGTGCGGCGCGCCGCGACGCGGCCTTCACGTCTTCCTTGGCCGCAATCAGTCTTGCGACCAGCGGCCTTCCGACATTGCCCGTTGCGCCCAGCACCAGCACTTTCTTGCTCATCGCCGCCTCCTCTTTCATGCTCTATCCCATCGATCACAACACACCGTTGGTCTTCCTGCCGCCAAGGTTCGCTGGCATCCGGGGCGGCGCTTTTCCGCTCTCTCAGACCACGCAATCCCGTAGAATCAACCTTGGCAGAGGACGACGCTGGATGATCGACCGCGCGAACGAACGTGACTTCACGGCGATTGCGGCGCTCAATGCCGCCGCCTTTGTGGAGTTTGCGGACCGCCTCAGCCCGGAGGGCTGGCGCGGCATGGAGGCCCGCGTCCGGGACATTGCCGGCCGCGCCGCCTCGTCGCAGTTCTTCGTCGCACGGACCCAGGGCGCCATCGTCGGATCGGTCGCGTATTGTCCTCCGGGCAAGTCGGAGCCGGAGCTCTTCCCCGCCGACTGGGCCGGGCTGTTCCTCCTGGCGGTGGCGCCCGGCCATCGCGGCCGTGGAATCGCGCGGGCCCTCGTCAGCCGGTGCATTGAGTCGGCCCGCGCGGATGCGGCCCGCGCGATCGGATTGGTCACGAGCGAGCTCATGACGCCGGCCCACCACCTGTATGAGGCCATGGGGTTTCGCCGCGACAGCGATCTTCCCCCTAAGCACGGCCTCCGCTACTGGCGCTACCGGTTGGAGCTGCGCTGAATTCGATATGCAGGCGCATCATCCGATCGTCACGCGGCGGAGTCCATGTCGCCATGCCGGTCCTTGGCATCTTTCAGGATCTTGGCAATCCTCGGATCGGCATAGGCGCCATAGGCGTCCACCAGCAGACCTTTGGTTCCATCCGCGGCTTGAAGCCCGTACAACACGGACGAATCGTCGGGGTCCGAGGCGCCTTCGAAACGGTGATGTTCGACAATGGTGAGATCCGGCCCCTCGTACGAACGCCCGGCGGCCATGATGCGTCCCGTGGCTTCGTGGTACGTGAAGTCGGCGGTAAACCCGCGCTGCCGCAGAGACTCGACCGCCCGCGCCATGGTGGCATAGTCCTGTCTGGCCATGTTCCTCCTGATCCAAGGCTTCCTATTCCGTCGGCTTCGCCCGCAATGGGAGCCTGTTGCGCTCTTGTTCGCGCTCACGCGTTTTTGGGATCCCCTTTTCCACCTCCTCGCCCATTTTCATCATACTCTGCTTCAAGAACGGCTCCGACTCCTTGATCGCCGCGCCTTTCAGCACCGCGCCGATGGATGGATCGCCGGTTTCATACAGCGCCTGCGCGGCCGCTTCGCGCGTATGGACGTCGGGCGAGGACAGATAGGGCTTCAGCCGGTCAATAGCCTTCCCTTTGGACGTACGAGCAAGACTCCGCATGGCGATCCGCTGAAATCCGCTGGGAAGCGCCTTGTCGGACAGGAGGTTCGTCAAGAACCCTTCCACCTCCGGGTGCTCCGGATAGTACTTGAGCAGATCGAGCGCGCGCAGCCGCTGGTATTTCAGCATCTCCGGATCCGTCACGATGTCCATGAGCACTTCCGGGACGCCGGGGCCCAGTCGCTCCAAATCTTCCCTCGCGGGGCTGTATTCATATCCGCTCAACAATTCGAGGACCGTGCTCCGCGATGCGCGCGGCTCGGCCCAGACTGCAGAGGCGGCACAGCCTGTCCAGAGGAGCAGCGTCAGTAGAATCCACGGCATGGCCCCGAAGTCCTTCATTAGGCGCCGTTGTTCGCCTCCCGAGGCCTCAGTGGACATACGGGCTCCGATGAAGCACGAATTGCTGGCCGACGGTCAGGCGATCTTGCGTCTGCCCGTCCGGCGCGGGCCCCCAGAACATCAAGTTCGTGCCGTCCAGACTGGCGCACTCGGCCGCCGACACGGTACCGTTGCCGTTGGTGTCGTTCGCGGCGGGACAAGCCGGCGTATCATCGATCGGATCGACGAAATCCTTCGGCGCCAGGCCCGGCACAGTGGCGCCGGCGCCCCGCGACTCCGTCGTGTGATACAGGCCCATATAATGGCCGCCTTCGTGCGCCATCGTATTGCCTTGAAGCAAGAGATCTCGCCGGCTTAACTCGCCGATCGGCCCGTTGAGGGTCGTCACCACCACGCCGGAGTATCGCGTTCCTTGAATGAGGGCCGGTCCGGCAATCTTCCCTGCCACGCCGGCGATCGGACCATTTTCAACGCCCTGGACAAAAAAGAAGTTCAGCGCTTGGTTCTCGATGGATCGGCTGCCGGCCAGGAGATCGCCGAACTCTTCGTTTTCAAGGTTAAGAAAGGTCAGCCTTGCCGCCTCGGACGGGTCGCAATCAAACAGGCCGGCAATCGACACCTGGATCTGGGCCAACGCGTAGATGCGCCGGAATTCGTCGAACAATACCTGGAACTGCGGATGCTGGAGCGCGTTGGCGCTGTTCAAGTCCGGGATGCCGCAGAAGATCAGATTCGTTTCGAGGGCCCCTCCCGCCGGATCGACCCGATGATTGATCAGCGCCAGTACCCTCACCGCGCCGGTGGGCGCATTGAAGCTTCTCACCCGGAACCGGTAGGTCCCCGGAGGAATGCCGTATTGCGGCGTGTGCGGGAAAAGCCAGGACGCCAAACTGTCTCCAGCGGCCTGCAACTCGTTCCTGCCGATGGGGTCCTCGTCGTTGGGGTCCGGCGTCACGAAAACGCCTCCGTTGGGATCCACCAGCGAATCAATATCCACGTCGGCGAGGGTGCCGCCTCCATCGGCAATCAACATGAACGAACTGGCCGACTCGACCTGCACGTCCACGGAGGCGGCCCCATTCAGGCGCAGTTGAACGGAGCCGAAGTCCCGCACGGCGACTTGGGAAGGGCCGCTGCCCTGGACCGGCGGGGCCCCGCTATCTCCATCGTCCCCTCCTCCACAATGTTGCAGCGCCACCATCGAGAGCGCCAGCGCGATCCCGCTCGTGACGGCGGACCACCATGAGCGGCGTTTCGTCTGCCAGCGGCCCACTCGTCACTCCTCCCCCAGTCTCCTTTGCGCATACCTGAGTCCCGACCATGCCGACACTAGCACAATGCCTAGGAGACCAGGATGAGAACGGGCAGGAGGCGGAACAGGCCGGGCAGACAGGATACCTTAGCGGAACGATTGGGCGAGGTGACCGATGGCGACGGCGACCGCCTGGTCCAACGTACTGCGCAGCAGCGGCTGCAACTCATAGTCGCTGCCGTAGTCGCTCCACTGGCCGCTCGGCGGAGCGGCGCTGGCGGTGACGATGTCGTGATACACCACCTCGCCCGTCTCTACTTTCACGATCTTGCTCGAGACGACGAACGGCGGCATCCGTCCGTAAAAGCGGGCCAGCATCCGTTCCCGCCAGGTGGGACCGTCGATCCGGAACAGCACCACGCTGTCGGCGCCCAACCATCTGCCCAGCCGGACCGCGCTGTGGTCTTCCACGCGCCCGGAGAGCTGCAACTGTTGTTCGCCCGTGAGCACGTGCAGATCCCTGCGCTCGATGATGGTGACGCCCGCCCGCTGTCTGGTGAGTTGAAACGCTCCCTGCTCCAACCTGCGGTAGCCGTGGGCCAGATCCTGCTCCACCGTACCCGGATACCACACCGCCAGGCGCCGGACATGGTCGGGCACCGGCGTGGTGATGGTGTCGGAATCGATGCGGGATTGCATGAGGGGGGGCGAGGGATGACAGGCGGTGTGTGAGCAGACGGCCAACGTGACGGCAGCCGCCGCCAGCACTGCGTGGGGTCTCCCTCGAGGTCCGGCAGACATGATGATCAATCTACGCCTCCCCGGGACCCAGACGCTATCCTACGGAGAGGGCACGCATGCTACGCAAGTAGCAGCCCAGCGCCGCGCCTCACCCGTCCACCTGCAGAACCCATTTGACAACCCACGCGCCCGCGAGGTGAACTAGGAGATTAGCCGACGGCCAGGCGGTCCCGACCGGTCTTGATCCACGTCGCCGGTTCACCACACCATCAACGGATTGACCATGTCCAGCACCGCTCGCATCGCTGAATTTGCCAGGCACGACATGTGGACGAAGGACCTGGCCACCTTGCCTCCGCTTCAGCGCATCGGCCTCCATGCGCTGCGTCTCATCATGGCCGTCTGGCTGGAGTTCCGGAACCGCCTGTTGGACGCGCGGGCGGCCGGATTGGTCTATACGACCCTCCTCTCCTTGGTGCCGTTCTTGGCCGTCATGTTCTCGGTGCTGAAGGCCTTCGGCGTGCATCACCTGATGGAGCCCTTCCTGCTCGAAGCCCTCGACCCGCTGGGTCCGAAGGGCGTGGAATTGACCGAGCGCATCGTCGGCTTCGTCGACAATATGAAAATCGGCGTGCTGGGGACCGTGGGCGTCGTGGGTCTGTTCTGGACCACCTATTCGCTCATCGACAAGATCGAGCAGGCGTTGAATGCCATTTGGAGGGTCCGCCAGGGTCGTCCGTGGGGTCGCAAATTCGCCGACTACCTCAGCGCCGTGCTGGTGGGGCCGGTGCTCGTATTCGCTGCCATCGGGCTGCTCGCCTCGCTGCAGAGCAACACGGTCGTCCAGCGCCTGGTGGAGATCGAGCCGTTCGGGTCGGTGCTGCCCTTGATCGCCGAATTGGTGCCGTTCGTCATTCTCTGGGGTGTCTTCACGTTTTTCTACAAGCTCATCCCGAACACGGCCGTCCGCACCGACTCCGCCATGATCGGCGGCTTCTGCGCGGCGGTCCTCTGGGGCGTGGCGGGAGAGATCTTCGCCAAATTCGTCGCCGCCTCCGCGAAGTACAGCGCCATCTACTCCAGCTTTGCAGTGCTGATCCTCTTTCTGCTCTGGCTCTACGTCGGTTGGCTGATCGTGCTGATCGGGGCGCAGTTTTCTTTCTTCCACCAGCATCCGGCCGCGTACTTGTCGCGGCTGCTCTGGCAGCAAGGCACGCCCGCCTTCCGCGAACGCCTCGCATTGGCCGTGCTGCGGCTGCTCGCGCGCCAATATCTGAACGGCGGCCCTCCCTTGCGCGCCTCCGACCTTGCCGTGGCGCTGAACCTCCCCGCTTCCATGGTCGAAGAGCAGGTGGAACAGCTCGTGGAAGCCGGTCTCGTGGGAACGATGAAGGAACCGGACGGCTTGGCGCTGCTCAAGGCACCCGAGCGGATTTCCATCGCCGAGGTGCTGGAATCTCTGTGGCAGACCGGCGCGGCCCACGTTCCGGCGATGGCCCACTACGGGCCGGTTGAAACGGTCCTCAAACGCCGGGACCAGGCGGTCGCCCAAGCACTCGCGGCTCAGACGCTCCAGTCTCTTGCGGCCGCCTCCGACGACGGCCGCGCGTGAGCCGCCCGTACGATCCCGCCGTATCGACCCCGAGCGCAACGGCGCGTCCGGCGCCTCAGGCCACGAGCCGCAAGCGGGTGGTCATCATCGGTGGCGGGTTCGCGGGCTTGTCGGCCGCTCAATCACTGCCTGACACCGATGTGGTGCTGATCGACCGCACCAACCATCATCTTTTCCAGCCGCTTCTCTATCAGGTCGCCACCGCCGCGCTGTCCCCCGGCGACATTGCGTGGCCCTTTCGCGCGATCTTTCGCGGCCGCCCGCACGTCCGCGTCCTCATGGACGACGTCCTGTCCATCGACCGGATGAAACGCGAGGTCCATCTGCAGCACCATGATCCGGTTCCGTTCGATATCCTCATCGTGGCGCCCGGGTCCCGGCACTCGTACTTCGGCCATGACGCCTGGGAACCCTATGCGCCGGGCCTCAAAACGATCACCGACGCGGTGGAACTGCGTGAGCGGATGCTGCTGTCGTTTGAGGAAGCCGAGCGGGAAGGCCATCCGCTCACGTTCGTGATCGTCGGCGGCGGGCCCACCGGCGTGGAATTGGCCGGGGCGCTCGCCGAGATCGGCCGGCGGGCTCTGGGCCCGGACTATCCATCGCTGCGACTGGACGACCTGGCCATCGTGTTGGTGGAAGCCGGCCCGCGCATCCTTCCCGGATTCAGCCCCACGCTCTCGGCACGAGCCGCACGGGCGTTGGAGCGGATGGGTGTCATGATCAGGCTCAACAGCCCGGTGACGGACATTCGCCCCGACGGGCTGATGATCGGAACGGAATTTCTCCGGGCCTCCAACATATTATGGGCGGCGGGCAACACCGCGTCGCCGCTGGTGGCAAGCCTGGGCGTCCCCCAGGACGGCAGCGGACGAGTCAAGGTGCAGCCGGACCTCTCGATTCCCGGCGACGCCGACATCTTCGTGATCGGCGACGCTGCCTGCTGTCCCGGGCCGGACGGCCGTCCCCTGCCGGCCTTGGCGCCGGTCGCCATGCAACAGGGCCGGTACGTCGCCAAGCTGATCCGCCAGAACACACACCCGCATGACCGGCCGCCATTCCGCTACGCCGACCGCGGCATGCTCAGCACCATCGGACGCGCGCAGGCGGTGGCCCAGCTCGGCCCGTTCCACTTCGCTGGATTCTTCGCCTGGCTGCTCTGGTGCATTGTGCACATCTTCTTCCTCATCGGATTCCGCAACCGGATGCGGGTCATGCTGGAATGGATGTGGTACTACGTCACCTTCAAGCCCGGCGCCCGCGTGATTTACAACCTTGCGCAGTTGTCCGACATCGCCCGGCACCGACCGGAGGGACCTGGATCGGGATCACAACATTCAGCATGAGGCTGGTCGGCACCAGCCTCGTCGCCCGACTCCTGTGCGCATGAGGCGATCCTGCTCCATGTCTCATGAGAGCTTTTTCGCGCGCGCTATGGTACACGTGGGCTAGAAGCCCGTATGAAGCTTCCGGTTCGCTTTCATGCCCCGCTCAGCCGTGAGCGGGACCGCATCAGGGCTGAGATCCAGTCCGTTCAGGGATTACTGCCGTTGCTGATGAAGCAACGCAACGGCGGCACCTGGACGCCAGAGGACTACGCACAGCTTCGCGCTCATCTGCGCAGCCTGACTTCACTGAGCCCTTATCTAGTGGCCTTATTGGCCCCGGGCTCGGTCTTCTGGTTCCCTCTACTGGCATGGTGGTTGGACCGGCGCCGCAGTAAGCGGCCACCTCAGACCGCGATCCCCTGCCCCGACGAAGCCTCCTCCCTGGCCCGTGAGTAAGGGAGAAGCGGTCGGTCACGGCATTCCGGCCGCAGCAACGAAGTCCGAGGGGTCTCGCGCACGCTAGAGAATCTTCACCCCGAACAGAATGACGGCATCGGTTCGCGCGCCGTTGATCGCGGCGGCATACAATCGTTGGGTCGGAATATCCAGGTACCAGATGCCCTGGAGTGTGTCCGCTCCGAAGAAGCACGGCGCTCCTCCGAAGGCGATGACGGCATCGAAGACATTGCCTCGGGCCCGCGGCGTGATGCGTCCTGTGAAGGTGCAGCCGTCCTGCTGCGACCCGGAATAGGTGCCGTCGGACGAGACGGTCACTGTCGCCGTCTCGGACCCGCCGGACCGGCCGGCCTGTCCCTGATAGACGCCGGCCAAGCTGCTCAGCGGCGGCGCGGTGTCATAGGCGCTGTTGTAGGTGTGGGTGAACGAAAATACGCCTCCGGTCGAGTACGTGATGGAGCCGTTGAACGATTGCTTGGCTCCAAACGTCGCCGCAAGGGTGGCCTCCAATACGCCGCTTCCGATCCCGAAGTCCTTCGCATTGGCGGAACTGAAGGTGCCGTTCTCGGCAGTCCCGGCGCCCTGAATGACACCGGCAATTTGGTTGGGATTGCCCACGACCGTATAAAAGACGTAGTAGGTGCTGCCGTCTGGCACGGCGGTCGTGAGGGTGCGCTGGGTGCTGGCGCTTCCGGTCCAGAGTCCTTCGACTGACCCGGAGGATTGGTCCGTCTCCTCCAGCGGCTCACATCCCGGCAGGCAGAGGAACAGCCAGGCGCCGCTCACCACGAAGGCCGCTGCGAAAGTTGCGGCGGTGATTCTCGCCTTCCTTGGTCTCGGTTCCATCGCTGATCCCTCCAGGTTCCTCGCCGTTCCTCCGGCTTCGACACCTTCAGCGAGGAGCTGAGAACCATGACGCGCATCGTATATCAGCGCGTCCTGGAAGATCGAGAGGGGCGGGAACCTGCAGGCGTGCCTGAGATCCGCCTCAGGGCCGACTCTTTGTGCATGGCAAGCCGGCCGGTTTTGTCGCTCTTGACCAAATACTGCGGCGCCTCCTTGGAGGCACGAACCGTATAGGTCTTGAATGTCATGGGGCGGGTGACTTTCTTCAAGACCGTTCCGCGGATGCGCCCGGCCTCGGAGTTCCAACTGACGGCGTCCCCTTTTTTGAAGCCGCGTGCCATCGTGAAGCCATTGTTCATGGCCGTGTGGGCAATGACAGCTGGAACTTCGCCTAGCGACTGCCTCCTGTCGGGATGAATTTGATATGGTGGCTGTACGGCGGAGAATCAATGGACATCGTGTCGCACGGACTCTGGGGAGGACTCGCATTTGGCCGTCGAGATTGGCAGAGCGTCCGGCTGGCCTTTCTGATCGGGCTCGCTCCGGATCTGTTGTCGTTCGGCGTCCTCTGGGTCGCCGCCATGCTCGGCTTGTCGCCGAAGCCGGACTTCAGCCATGGCACTCCGCCCGAGTCGTCGATCCCCGAGTACGTCCACCATCTCTACCATGTCACCCACAGCGGGGTTATTTTCCTGGCAGTCTTCCTCCTCGTGTGGGTCCTAGTGAAGCGCCCTGTCTGGGAGCTCGCCGCCTGGGGCCTCCACGTGCTCATGGACATCCCGACGCATTCCTTCGCCTTTTTTGCCACTCCGGTTTTCTGGCCTCTCGCCGACTGGAAGTTCGACGGATGGCAGTGGATGACGCCTACGGTGCTGGTCCCCAACTATCTCGCACTGGCCCTGCTCTATGGGTGGTACGTGTTTCGCAGGACACGGGGCAAGGCAAGAAAGCGAGCCGCCGACGTCGTACGCTGATCGCCGCGTGGCACTCCGCCCTGTTGGTTGATCGTGGTCCCGCCGTGATAGGCAATTTCCCAGCGCCGGGTTTTTCCTCGGCTGCTATAATCGGCAGCCATGACACGGCGATACGATCACATCGACCTACGCGTCCGCAATCTTGAGAAGGTCCGGAATTTCTATCGGATTCTGCTGCCGGCCCTCGGGTTTACGCGGGAGGTCCAAATCGAAGGCTGGCTGCAATTTGAGGCGGCCGGCATTGGGGGAGCCACGGAGTTCTTCGGAATCACGGAGTCGGCGCAACACGTCCCCAACGACTGCCGCATCGCATTTTGGGCCGCCAGCCCGAATGAAGTCGATCGACTCGCCGACGTTGCCGTCTGCGCCGGTGCCTTGCACGTCGAAGGCCCAAACTATGACGAGGGCCCCGGTTACTATGCGGTCTTCTTCGAAGATCCGGACGGGAACCGCCTGGAAATCTGCCACCGCACCGTGCAGGCCGACTGAGCGTACGCGGCGGTGCTCGGTCCCTTGGCCGCCTCCAGACCTCGGTGCGGAAGAGATGGACACGCGCGGCGACAAGTCTCGCCATTTCGCGAAAAGAAAGCCAGGGGAACGGCCGCATGGTAGTCTCCCCACATGATGTGGCCGCCGGGACGGTTCGTCGACGCGCTGGGTCCGCTTTTCGTAGGGACCCTGCTGCTGGCGAGTCCCCTCATGGCGGCGACCGCGTACAAAGAGACGACCGGCGATCTTGATTTGAGCCGGGTGCGGCTCGTCGTGGCTGCGCCGCCCCACCTGGCCGCGTTGCTGCAGGATCGCGCGCTCATGCGCTTCCGGCAGGCCGGCTTTCGACTCGCCGGATTGGAAACGGCGGACGCGCCTCTCGCCACGCTGACCCTCACGCTCAATCCCCAGCCGATCGCGGCCTGCCCCGGGATGGTGTTGTATGCCCCGTCCTTGACGCTCACCGAACCGGTCGCCATTGCGCGGACTGGAGCCGTCTATCTGGACGCCACCTGGATCGCCGGCAGCGACAAGGAGGTCGCGGAATCCATCGACTCGGTGAGGATGGAGAAGGATCTGGACGAGTTCGTGTCCCAGTTTCTTACAGATTATCGCGCGGCGAACACGCGCCGCCCCTCGCAGATGCGCGCCGTCTCCGAGACGTCCGCCCAGCGCCAGCATCCAGCCGTGCCGGTCATGCATGTTTCGGTGCTCGCCGGAGGCGTGTCCCCGGCGCTGAAGGCTCGCGCGGAGCGGCAGCTCGCGGAGGCAGGGTTCCGGACGGCGGCGACCTCGTCGACGGACGAAGTCATCGACCTCAGCATTGAATTGATTCAACGACCGCTTGAGGGGCTCTGTCCGGGGCAGGTGTTGTACGAGCGCGGCATCTTTGTCGTGGAGCCGGTGCGCGTGGCCCGAAGCCCGCGGGTCACGCTGTGGAGCGATACCTGGCACGAGGACTCGGTGCGCATCATGCCGCCGCGTTCGGCCAGTGCGTTGGCTGAAGATCAGCAGACCCTGCTGGAGGGGTTCATTCGCACGCACACGGAATGGAGCGCACCATGAATATTCCAAATATTCCGCGTACGACAGGGAGGGAACTGCTGATGGGCGTCTTGGCAGACGCTCTCCGCACTTCACCCTAGACCAGGCCCGTCTTGGTCCGTACAATAGCGCCACACGCGAACTCGCATGGATCACTGCCACACCTACACCGTCACCGTCCTTCTGGATGTCAACGAGATCCAGGATGTCGACGATCGCGCAGAAAGCCGCACGTACCTCATCACCGACCGCGAATCGCGCCAGGCGGTGCTCATCGATCCCGTGCTCGAGAACGTGGAACGGGATGTGCGGCTCATCGGGGAACTGGGCCTCACCCTACGCTACGTCGCGGAAACCCACATCCATGCCGATCACATCACCGGCGCATCCCGGATCAAGGACAAGACCGGCGCGCAGATCGTCTACGGCGCCGGCGCCAGAGGAGTGGTCACAGGCGCGGACCTGTTCCTCGAGGACGGGCAGGAACTTCGCTTCGGCGGCACCGCCATGACGGCTCTGGCCACGCCGGGCCATACGGACAGTTGCACGAGCTACCTCCTGCCCGGAGCCGTCTTCACGGGAGACGCGCTCTTTATTCGCGGGAACGGACGAACGGATTTTCAGGGCGGATCGGCCGAAAAACTGTTCGATTCCGTGCGGGGCAAGCTCTTCACGCTTCCGGACGAGACGGTCGTCTATCCGTGCCATGATTACGGCGGCCGAGTCTCTTCCACCATCGGCGAAGAGAAGCGGTTCAACGAGCGGCTGAATCTGAGCGTCAGCAAAGCGGCCTTCGTCGAGCTGATGCGTAAGCGCAAGCAGCCCCGCCCAGCCAAAATGGATATCGCCTTGCCGGCCAACATGCGGGCCGGTCGACTTCCCTCATGACGGCGCAGAGCGGCGTGCCGGCATGCCGGCATCGAAAGGGCGGCCTTCCCGTCTTCCTGATTGCAGCTCTCTTGGTCACCGGCTGCGAATACGCCTTCAGTGACGTGGCGACCCGCATTCGGTATCGCCTGCAGTCGGCGCTGGCCGAGTTACGGCATTCCGCCCAGGAAGAGCTCACGATCACGCTCCGCCCGGACCACTGGCCCGACGCGTGCCCCGGCGGAGGCGGGTATCGGCTGGTCATTTCGCCTTATCAGGGAGGGAAGCAGGTCCGCGTGGGCGATATCATGATTCGGTGCCGTGGTGGCCACCCGTACTACACAGGCCTAGGATCAGAAGACCTGTACGTGGCAGCGGATCTGGCCGTCGACAAGCGGCGCGACGAGGATCTTCATATTACGCTTCGCAAGACCGCCGCCGGTGTCGAGATCACACGACTTGAGTGAGTCGATGCGGCCGGCCCGAATCACGTGATACCATGACGAGGATGTTCGGATCGAAGAGGTGTGCGATGGTGAGCCGGCTGGGGGCAGGAGTGCTGTGTTTCGCGTTGGCCGCGTCCCTGTCCGGATGCGTGGCCCTGATGGTCGGCGCGGCAGGAGGAGCCGCCGGCGCCGTCTATATCATGGGCAAGCTGACCGAAGAGGTCCCGTACGAGGTGCCTATCGTGCACGATGCCGCGAAGTCCGCGCTCCGAGATCTGGACCTGACGGTGTCGGAGGATCGGGCCGACGCCTTGTCCGCGCGATTGGAGAGCGAATTTGCCGACAAGTCGCACGTATGGATCGCGCTCGATTCCGTCGGAGACAAACGGACAAAGATCACCATCCGCGTCGGGCTCACCGGCGATGAGACTCGGTCACGGAAGATCCTCGAGCGTATACAGGCACATCTGCCCACCCCCGCGGCCTCGCCGCCTTCAGCTTCCTGACATTCTGGGACCGCTGCCGTATTTCCCGGATCGCAGCCTGCGAAAATCGCCTGCTATACTTTTCTCATCCACCACCACAACCCTAAGGAAGAACCATGACGGCACGGCAACAGACACCGCACGGCGCCCTCGGCGTCATTGCCCTCCTCCTCATCTTGCTTTGCACACTGCCGGTCTGCGCCGCCGATCCGGTCTCAATCGGCACGCTATTGAACGATCCGGACTCCTACAAGCTGAAAGTCGTGCGCGTCTCAGGCACCGTCGTCGGTCACCGCATGAACCATTTCATCGGCTCCTTTACGAAGTTGGAGAAGTGCGTTCAGCATTTCTGGATGAAGGATGACACGGGCGCCATGGCGGCGGTTTACGCCACGATCTGTCCCAGCGAGGCGATCATCCTCCGGAGCGGCGACCGCGTGACCGTGGAAGCCCACTTCCAACGCGCGCCGGGCACCGCCGGTGTGCTGGACGTCCGGACGGTCATGAAAGACTGACCGCTCCCCCCTCTCCCCGTTCGTGCCGCCTGCCAGAGGACCCGCTCCAAAAATCTCAAAATGGCTTTGCCGGTTGAGGGCTCTCTTTTAAGCTGCCTCCGTGCGCGTGTACGCCGATCATGCGGCAGATCGTTGATCACTTTCACAGGAGGCACAGGCATGCGGTTCGTCAAAGTGCAGGATGAAGAGCGGCCCGGGGAATGCGCCATCAATCTGGATTTGGTGCGCGAGGCGCATTTTGGAGGAGGCATGTTGCGGATCTATTTTGAGCGGGGCACCTCGACGCAGGACGACATGACCTTCACAGGAGAAAACGCCAAGAAAATCTGGGCCGCCATGGGATAGGTCGTGCGAGAGGTGGAGGCGCGGCCCGCCGGCCCACGCCTCCGCCGCGTCGCCCGGCCGCCAAGATAATCGAACGGTCACGGCTCGGCGGGTGCCGCAACCGCGTAGGCGTCCGCCAAGGTCTCTGTCTCGATCACGCCGATCTGTTCTTTGTCGATGAGCTGCTGAAGCTGATCCGAAATTTCCCGCCGCAGTCCCGGTGCCAGTAGTACTTTTCTCTGTCCGAGCTTCAGCACGTTGCTGAGGTGAGCATTGACGTTGCTGACCGGCGTCAGCCGGCCCTGAGCGTCCAGTCCGCCGAGAATGGTCACCATGCCCAGCCGACGGCCGTCGTGAGCCGCCAGCATCGCCACCGCCAAGGCTGCCGCCTGATCTTGCGCGTCTCTGACCTCGACCCCTCCAACGAAATCGAAGATGATCCCGAGAGCGCCGTTGGGTTTGCCCTGATTTCGAAGCCGTTTGGCGTGTTGGAAGGCCCGCTCGAGCGTCTGCCCAAAATCGCCTTCCGGCTTGATCGGGGCACCGCCGGCTCGGTAGCGCGCTCCGCTTGGATTGGGTTTCATCACGACGACTTGGGTGGCGGACCAATCCAGCGTCGGTTCGGCGAGTTCGGCATTCCGTGTATACCGGAGATTGCCTTGAGCCCGGATGTACTCACCCTGGGTTCCGATGAACGAGAGATACACGGCACCGTCGGAATAGGGCGCCTGCGATTCGGCGGCAGCCCGGTCAGCGACAAGCCCGCATACGACCAAGCCCAACACGACGGCACGGTGCAGCATGATGGTCCCCCCGAAAATGTGCAGCGTTCGATCCCAAGTCTAGCAAAGGCCGACAGGCTGTAAAGGCCGCTGCCCCGCGCCGCTGAATCGCTCGCCGCTACTTCGGGGGGAAATTGGCCAGGATGTCGCGGACGATCCTTCGTATCCGCTCGTTCCGCTCGGCAGCCGTGAGGCTCGGATCCGCTTTGCCGTCGGCCGTCCCGCGCCAAACCAGTCGATGAGACGTGGCCTCAACAATATCAATCAGCAGCGATCCGCCGATCGTGGGATCGGGAGGAGGAGGCGCGGTGTCGCGGGGGGCGTTCGGCGGCCGCGAATCCACGGAATGGCTGAACGCGTGCCCCGCCATGCCGTCGCTCAAGTACCGGCTGGATTCATCTGGGGTACGGTCACGAAGTCCCAAGGAGTACGCGACATAGAAATCGGGGGGGCCCTGGAGGGCCAGGTTGTAGCCCTTTTGATGCAGCTGCGCGCCGATGGCGGTCCGCAGCCGGATATCCATGTCGGCATTGTCGACACGCCGGTCGCCGGTGGCCTCTTGCGTCTCGGCCAGCCACTCGTACGTGTGATACGTGCTGAAATCCGCCTGGCGATCGAAGTCGTAGCCGATCTTGGCCGGAGCGCACGAACATGCGACGACCGCCATGAGTACCGTCAGCACCTGAGGCAGCCTCGTGAGCGAGCTCATAGGGGTTTGCCGCTTGCCGGCGCGTGCATCACCTTCTCGCGGGCCTGTCGTCACCCGCATCAGGGATGGGGAGGGAAATGAGAGAACATTTCTTCCAAGATTCGACGAATGCGCCGGTCTCGCTCTTGCGGAGACGCGTCCGCCGGCACTTCAGCCTGCGCATACCCGCGCCAGACAAGCTGCTTGGTCGACGCATCGACGATATCCACGAGCAACATTCCCTCCTTGTACGGTTGGATGTCGCTCGTCGTCGTATAGATGCCATGGGCCCGATCGCCGATGTAGTGCTGGGTGGACGCGCCTTTCATCAAGTCCTTCACCCCTGCATGGTAAGCAACGTAGAAGTCCGGCGTTTCGCCGGTAAAAATGCGATACCCCTTGGCCTGAAGTTGTGCCTCGACCGCCGCGCGAATGCGCCCGTCCACGAGCGTGTTATCGACGCGCTTGTCTCCGCTTGACTCTTGGATGGGCTGCAGCCAGTCGTAGGTGTGATAGGCGGGAAACGGCGCGGTGGTGTCGTAATCATACCCCACCTGAGGAGCCGAGCACGCAGCCAGCACTCCAACAGCCAGAACGGCACACACCACACGAGCGCGAATCATGGTTCCCTCTTAAAGAGGCCCGGAGAGTAACAGATGGGACTGCTGAAATGAAGTCGCTCGTGGTTTGCACTAGATCCGAATGCACCTATTGACTACTGGCGCGTTTGCCTATCAAATCTAGGCAATTTTTCTCAGTGGTTCTAAAGTACGAAGGAGGTGCTGAACCGTCAGTCTGATCCCATTGTCTAGCAGAGGCCGGGAGGAGGTTTCGAGTGTATCAACGTCGTTGTGCCCGCTATTCGGTCCACTTCCGCAGTACGCTGTCGACGCAACAGATTCCTGAGAGCAGCGGGACCGCCAAGGACCTCTCCATACGGGGATGCCGGGTTGAAAGTTTCATCCCCGTCCTCCCGAACATGCGCGTGAAGCTCACGATCGACATCCAAGACCAAGCTGCCGCCATCGAAGTCGAGCAAGCCGTGGTGCGATGGGTGTCCGGCAACGAGTTCGGGCTTGAGTTCGTGACCATCAACCCCGAGCACTTCACGCGGCTCACTCAACTCATCCAACAGCTCCCTACGGTGCCGGACCGGCCGTAATATCGCGGCGCCGGCTCTGCACCGGCGCCTCACAGGACACCTTCGTCACCGCGCTCCGGAGCCGCCGCCCGACCGCTCGAGTGTGCTTTGAGTCTGGCCAGTTCCCCGCTCCCCGATGCCCGCGGGTACCTGCGCCATATCCCTCATGCGGCTCACGCCGGGCCCAGGATCCTGGGCAGCGCTTTCGCCCTGCCCTTCTGGTGCCCGACTCGATTCAGGCACCATGGTGCCCGAATGAGGATCACGCTTCATGTTCGATTGCGCCGCTGCTTCCGGACTCGATTCCGAACGAGGAGCCTCCAGGGTCGGTCTGGAATTGTCCGGTGTCGGTCGCTCCTGCGCTGCGGCCGCAACCGCGTACGGCGCCCCGGCCAAGACGAGGCCTAGAGCGGCAATCACCCATCTCTCCATATCGCGCCTCCCTTCTTCGGTGAACGGGCCTCATCGACTTTCGTCTCTTATTCCTGCGGCATTCCTTTGCTGGGAATAGGCTCGCCGGCTTTGGCGATTTGGATAATCTCGTTGTTGGTGTCGATTTCCAAGCTGAGGTGATCTCCCTTTTTCACGTCGTGCTTCTTCAGCAGCTCCGGATCGGCCACACGCATCGTCCAGGACTGTCCCTCCTTGGTCTTGATGGTGATCGTCTGCTTGGCGGTATCGACGTTCTCCACCGTGGTACCGGTGAAGGTCGTAGCCGGAGTCGCAGCCAACACCGCGACGGCCGGAAGCCAGAGTCCGAACGCATATGCCACGAAACGTGTCATGTGTTGTCCTCCCTCTTGTAGGTGTTGCGATGGAAGCCCCGTTATCGAGAAGATGGCAAAGGACTTGCCAGAACATCGGTAGACGCACGGCTTCGTAGAACTGCGTGCTTACACAGGGCTCATTGCTGACCGTGTGGCGCCATGCAGACGGGCGCGCCGCTGACATTGCGTCCGCCGCCGGACAAGCTGTCCCGCGAAATGAACCGCTCTTTGAGAATCACGAGGTGAGGCGTGGCGTCGATTCGCTCTTCCGCCGACTAGGGGTGCGCACGCACCGCGAGATCGAAGAGGAGCGCACCGCGTTGAAGCTCTTACGGGGAGACTTCCGCTGCGTGGCCGCCGACGGCAACCTGCCGGCGAAAACGATCCTGGCCGCGGTGCGCGCCTAGCCGCCGCCGACGATTTCCCGGTAGTACTGCTCCAAGAGGCTGCGCTCGTGGTCGCGCATCACGACCAACTGGCGTTGATCGAAGGTATTCGCGCAATAAAGGTAGGTCCGACCGCCGGCCGTCCCGAGCTCCACGTGGAGCTGGCGGCCGTCCGGCTCCTGCCTGGTGGTCTCCATCACAATCCGCTTGCCGGCTAGCCGGGTCCATTCACCTTGTGCGGAGGGTGCATGGTTTTCGTACAGCGGCTCTCCCGGCGCATCGGCTGGCTCATTCGTCGGATCATACGGCTGTACGCCATCGGGCTCAGGCGCTTCGTTCCAAGCCGGCTCTCCGTCCGTTCCTCTTCGCCGAAGCACATACAAGGGACCATCTTCGGCCACTTCCTCCACGAGGGAATAGCGTAAGTTCCTCGGCGGCACGATCGATTGGAGGCCCCGCGAGGCCAACGCGCGCTGGAAGGGAACACGCCTCACCAATTGTCTGGTCTTCTCGCAGACGATCAGCCGGCCGTTGGGGGATACCCTCGCACAGATGGCATCCAGCCTGGGCCCGAGACCGGTGCGGGCTTCAAACGCCTGTTGTTGGCCCTGATCGAGACTCCGCTCAAAGGTCGTCCAGTCGCGGCTCGGGAGGCCGGGGTCGTGCTCGCTTTGGAGGAGCACATGCGTGGCGATGATGCCGTCGTAGGCCTCGGAGGCGGAGCCGCACGCCAGATCGCACGACTCGAATCGGACGTTGGAGAGGCCCAAGGTTGCCGCCTGTTCCTTGGCTCGTTCGATCGACACCGCCGAGCGGTCGATGCCGACGAACTGCTTCTCCGGGTAACACCGTGCATAGAACAGTGTGAGGATCCCGATGCCGCAGCCGACATCCAACACCGTGTCCGCGTCGCCAAGCGAGGCGGCGACCCACGGACCCACGGCACAATAGTAGTCGTACCGCTGGCTGTACAGGACAGGCAGGATTTTGGGATCGGCCGTCGCGTCGTAGAAGGCAATCTCATCAGCCGGCGCGCCCCGGCGCTTCAACTCCACAAGCTGATGGAGCCGGTCCAGTTCGCTCGCCGACAGCACCTGGCGCTGCCAGGCAAAATAGTCCGCATCAGACGTGAACCGCTGTAATCCCCAGGACTCGAGCTCAGCAAGTAATGATTGTTGCAGAGATTCGTCGATCATTGAGGCTACTGAGGCGCCTGCTCAAAACGTTTCCTCGCAAGGCCGCAGGGAGACGGGATCGCGAGGCGTACCCAGGCGGGTACGTTGAGCGATTCCGACGACTGAGAACGACGCGAGGGAGCGTTTTCAGCAGGCGATTAGGGCCGTTTGAGCATGATGGCGTCAAAATACGCCTCCGGCACCGGATGCGGGAGCCGCAATTGCCCCGAGCCGAATACGACGTACTTTTCGCAGGTCAGCTGCTCCAGACCGATCGGTCCCTTGGCATGGAGGCGTGAGCCGCTCAATCCGATGTCGCTGCCGAACCCATAGCTGTCTCCGGCGTTCAGGCGCGATGACGCATTGACCAACACCGCACTGGCATCGACCAGACGCGTAAACCGCATCGCGGACTCATAGCGCGTGGTCGCAATGACCGCCGTCATGCAGGGTCCATGCTCCACGATATGCGCCAGCGCTTCATCGAGGCTCGCGACCATCTTCACCGCCAGGATAGGCGCTTGAAATTGCGTCCGCCAGTCGGCCTCGCTGGCCGCGGTGATTGCGGTATGGCCGGTCATCGCCATCTGGCCCATCAGGGCCATCGTTTTGGGACAGGCCCGCACCTCGACCTTGAATTGATCGAGCAGCCGATTGATCAAGGGAGGCAGGAACTGCCGCGCGATGACTTGTTGCACCAGCAGAGTATCGAGCGCGTTGCCCGCCCCCGGCGCCTGGACCTTCGAATTGATGACGACGTTCTGGGCCAGCGGGATATCGGTCTCCGCATCGACATACATATGGGTGAGGCCGGCATCGGAGGCGATGACCGGCATCTTGGCTTGCTCCATCACGGCTTTGCGGAGGCCCGCTCCGCCGCGCGGAATGATCGCATCGAGAATTTTCGCCGACCGCATCAGGTCGATCGCCACTTCCTTCTCAGGGCGATCCACGAGAATCCACGCCCCTTCCGGCAGGCCGCTGTCCTTAGCCGCGTCCCGCAGGCATTGCTCGATGACTTGGTGGGTCAAGGTCCATTCCGGGGCCCCGCGAAACACGCACAGATTGCCGGATTTGAGGCAGAGGGCGATCGATTCGACGGTGGCCAGCGGCTTCATTTCCGAAATGACGCCAATGACGCCGATGGGGACGCGGACACGGCTGACCGGCAGGCCGTCAGGCCGTTCCCAGCGCTGCGTCACCGCTCCGACGGGATCGGGCTGGTCGGCGATGAGACGCAGGCGGTCCACCATCTCCTTGATGTCGTCGCGTTGCATACGCACGCGAGCCACCGCGGCTCTCATCCGATCCTTGTTGACGTCCGCTTCGAACGTCTTACCCACGGCGTCGGCATCCTTTTCGTTCGCCGCGAGCAGATCCTCTTCACGGTCGGCGAGACGGTCCGCCATCGCCTGCAGGGCCCTGTCCTTCACAGGGCGGGAGACGAGCGCCAGCGCACGGGCCGTCTCCCGGCAGGGCTTGAGCAACTTCTCGAGATAAAGCTTGACCGGTACGTCGGGCATAGTCACCTACGAAGACCTGAGGTTAGATGGTGGCGGATGATAACACCCGATTTTTCCAAGAGTAAAGGCGCGGAGGATCATGCCGCCGGCGGCCGGCCTCGCTCATAGAGCGACTCGCGCCGTGCGAGCATCCACCCGATCCAGCCCCAGACCGCCATGAGCGGCACCAGCAGCCACGCGAGCGTCCCGGTCGTCATGCCGAGCGATTTGAGCCCCGACATGATCCACGCCGTGGAGGCGTCGCCGGCGCGAGACACCGCCGTGTCGATGAAGTTCTTCGCCTTGTACTTTTCTTCCCGGCTCACCACGGTAAAGAGCACTTCGCGGGCCGGCTTCGAGATGGCGTACTCACCGACACGCCGGAGCACCGTGAACGCGAGAAACAAGGGGAGGACTTGGACCATGCCGAGCGCGGAAAATCCGATGAGGCTCACCGCCGGGAGAAACATCAGCGCCGCCACGAGGCCGAAGCGCAGCACCAGACGGTTTGTCACCCACAGTTGCGTGACGATCGTCAGTACGTTGACCATCCAATCGAGCCCGGCGAACAGCCTCGTCCGTGCGGCCGGATTGGGAATGGAGCGGCCGACCACCCCGGCCTGTTCCAGATAGAGCACCGTGGCCGACATCGTCAGGAGCACCAGATAGGCGCAGATCGCCAACAGGTACGGGGAGGCGGTGACCAGCCTGATCCCGGCCCACATGCCTCCCCCGAGAGACGGGGCGGTCATCAGGCGCGCCTGCCTGGTGAAGGACACCCGGTCCAGCGGGACCATGCACGCCATGCAGGCCAGCAGCCATCCCGCCGAGGCGAGCATCAGCGCGGCAATGGGCAGCACGTAGGTGAGCGCCGCGGTCAACAGGGGACCGATGATCGCTCCCAGGCTGCCGCCGGCCGCGATGACCGGAAACATGCGTACGCCCTGCTCCGCCGTGAACACGTCGGCCATGAAGCTCCAGAACACGGAGACGACGAAGAGGTTGAAGACCGAGAGCCAGACGAAAAAGACGCGCGCCACCCATTCAGGATGCCACTGGGCGGCCATGGCGGCAAAAAACAACAGCAGGTGCGCCACGAAGAATCCATAGACGGACAGGAGCAGCGGCAACCGCGGGAGGCGGGAGGACAGAAACCCGAACAGAGGCGTCGCAGCCAGCAGCGTCACGAAGGTCGCCGTCATCATCCAGGGCAGGTGCTGGACGCCGCCTTCGATCGCCATTTCATCCCGCACCGGCCGCAGCATGTAATAGCCGCACAAGAGGCAGAAGAAGTAGAGGAACGCCCACTGGAGGGCCCGCCGTTCGGACGCCTCGATGGTGACCCACCACGGCACGGATTTCGTCAGCATGCGGCCCCCACGCGCTGCGGGACAGTGCCTCAATGTTCCGCTCTCCTGCAAGGGCAAAATTTGCTAGAATGCGCCGATCCTTGGAGCACGGCTCATGATCGACCTGCGCAGCGACACGGTCACCCTCCCCACGGACGGCATGAGAAAGGCCATGGCCCGGGCCGAGGTGGGGGACGACGTGTACGGAGAAGATCCGACGGTCAACCGACTGCAGGAGATGGGGGCCGCGCTGCTCGGCAAGCGGTTTGCGCTGTTCGTTCCCTCCGGCACGATGGCGAATCAGCTCGCCATCCGGTGCCACACGCAGCCGGGCCAGGAAGTCATCGTCGAAAGCAAGGCGCACATCGTCCGGTATGAACAGGGCGCAGCCGGCGCCCTTGCCGGGGTGCAGCTGCACTGGGTGACCGGCGAGCGCGGACTCCTGTCGGCCGAACAGGTCGAGGCGGCGATCCGACCTCGCGACCCGCACAACATCGCCACGGCCCTCATCTGTCTGGAAAATACGCACAACAGCGGGGGCGGCACCATTTATCCGCTCTCCACCATCGAACGGATCCGGGCGGTCGCGGTGAAGCACGGGATCCCGATGCATCTCGACGGGGCGCGGCTCATGAACGCGGTCGCCGCCACGACGCTCCCTGCCGCCGCGTATGCGCAACACTTTGAGACGGTGTCGCTCTGCCTGTCCAAGGGGCTCGGCGCCCCGGTCGGATCGCTGCTGGCCTCCAGCGATCCCGGGCTCATGGAGCGGGCCCGGCGCTATCGCCGCATGTACGGCGGCGCCATGCGGCAGGCCGGCATCCTGGCGGCCGCGGGCATTTATGCCCTGGAACATCACGTGACGCGGCTGAAGGAAGACCATGAACATGCCAAAAAGCTGGCGCGGCTGCTCCAGCAGATTCCGTCCGTCCGGATCGCGCCCCAACACGTCGAAACCAATATCGTCATCTTCGACATCGAGGATCCCCGACGGGACCCAGCCGACATCGTGCGCGCCCTGCGCGAGCACGGCGTCTTGATCAATGCGATCGGCGGCCGTGCCTTCCGCGCCGTCACCCACCTCAACGTCTCCGCCAAACAGATCGACGAAGCGGCCGCGGTCTTCGCCCGCGTCCTTTCGCACTGACTTTCCCTTACGTTGACACTCGTTTCGACCGTTCATACAATGACGCCGAAGGAACGCGCGCATGTCGTCCGACGCCGTCACATTTCAGCAGATCAGCCGCATCCTCGAAGTTACGGACGGGCTCGGACTGAATCGTGAGTGGGTCGAGATTCCCTTGTCCGCTGAGCGCCCGGGTCAGGTGCGCCGGCTGAAAAACGGAAAGCTCGAAATCATCGTGGATGCAGGCGAGCCGTTCGACGAATGGCTGCGCCGGCTCCCGGATCATATTGCGAACGCCCAGAGGACCTAATGGAAGAAAAGCCCGCCTCGGTGATGCCGACCCGGGAAGAGCTCAATGCGGAACTGCTCGAGATTCCGGAGCCGCCGGATCAGCCCGAAGCACCCGCGCCACCGGGATACGAAGCCAGCCTCGAGATCGCCCTGAAACACGTGAAGGGGCGCCGGGGCGGTGATCTGGTCGGCGTGCTGCTCGTCGGATCCGGTGCCCGGCGTTCGATCACGCCGCACAGTGACATTGACTTGATCGCGCTCGTGAAAGGGCGCGCCGATTCCCGCGAGATGTTGCGGGTCGGCGAACGCCTGGCCGACATCCGCTATCGCGGCCACAAAGAGCTCGAAGAGGAATTGGCTTACTCTCTGCGCCTTGCCCCGCTGCTGCGCAAAGGCCGTCCGCTGTACGACCACGACGGCATCGCGGCGCGGCTCATCGACAAAGCCCACCAGCGCTTCCGGCAGGGCCCTCCGCCGCTGTCCATGAACGAACGCATCCGGCTCAAAGCCGACTGCCTGCACTGGCTCGATAAGGCGCAGGATCTCGCCGACAAACCAGGCACCGCCCAATACCTCCTGACGCTGTTTTACGACGACTCCGTCATGGCGTTCTTTCAACTCCGGGGCTTGTGGCTCACGGCGCCGGCCGATGTCCATCGATTCATGTTTTCCCGCGAACCCGCGCTGGCCGACGCCGCGGCACAATTCCTCAACGCCACGACCCTGTCGGACCGCCTCACCTTTGGCCGGAAGTTCGCCGACCTGCTCTTCAAGGATGTTCCGAACCCTGCCCGTATCGATTAGCGCCGGCATGTTCACTCACCGAGAGCGGGCTCGTGATAAGATGACCGACATCCTCTCCCTTCGATAATCCTTCCCAAGGAGGCGCGATGGCTCCCAGCAATCGGGTCGACATCACTCCCGCTCCGGAAACTCTGCCCCCCGTTGACCCGTGCACGCTGGTCATTTTCGGCGGATCGGGCGACTTGGCGCGGCGCCGGCTGATCCCCGCCCTCTACAATCTGCTGCTGGACGGATTGCTTCCAGAACATTACGTCGTGCTGGGCCTCGGGCGCACCCCGATGAGCGACGAAGAATTCCGGGCGGCGGTCCGGGACGGCGTCAGGAAACATTCCAGGCAAGCGTTGATCGAAGACACGTGGACCACCTTCTCGCGCCATTTGTTTTATCTGGCCGGCGACAACGAAGATCCCCAGACCTACGTCCGGCTCAAGGCGAGGGCCGAGGAGCTGGAAGGGGCCCTGCGGCTCCCCGGAAACCGGATTTTCTATCTCAGCATCCCTCCCAGCTCGTTTACCGCCGTCTGCGAAGGGCTGGCGCAGGCGGGTCTCGCGGGAGCACGCGGGAGCCGGTCGCCGTACGCGCGGATCATCGTGGAGAAGCCGGTGGGCCGCGACCTGGCTTCAGCCCGGGCCATCAACGAAGTCACCGGGCGCGTGTTCGACGAATCACAAATCTTCAGGATCGACCACTATCTCGGGAAAGAAACCGTTCAGAACCTCATGGTGGTCCGGTTTGCCAACAGCATCTTCGAGCCCATCTGGAATCTCAAATACATCGATCACGTGCAGATCACGGTCAGCGAGGCAGAAGGCGTCGGGACGAGGGCCTCCTATTACGAAGAAGCGGGCGCACTCCGGGACATGGTGCAGAACCACCTGCTCCAGCTCCTCTCCCTCGTGGCGATGGAGCCTCCCTACTCCTTGGATCCCGACGTGGTCCGCAACGCCAAGATGGAAGTGCTCCGCTGCTTGCGGCCCATTACGGAAAAGGATGTCGAGAAGTGCACGGTTCGCGCGCAATACACCGAAGGCCGCATCCACGGCACGCCGGTTCCGGGTTACCGGCGCGAAAAGGGTGTCAGTCCCGATTCCACGACCGAAACCTACGTGGCGGTCAAATGCTTCGTGGAGAACTGGCGCTGGTCGGGAGTGCCGTTCTATCTCCGGACCGGCAAGGCGCTTCCGCTACGGGCGAGCGAAGTCGCGGTGCACTTCAAGGAAATCCCGCGGATCCTGTTCAACGCTAACCCGAATGCCCCGCAGGCGCCGAACGTGCTCGCCTTGCGGATCCAGCCCGAAGAAGGACTGTCGCTGCGCATCGTGTCACGCGTCCCGGGCACCCGAGCACAGACGCATCCCGTCGAAATGCATTTCAAGTATGGAGAAGTCTTCGGCCGGCCCTCACCGGAGGCCTATGAGCGGCTGTTGCTCGACGTGATGGCCGGCGACGCGTCCCGGTTCATGCGACGGGATGCGGTCGAAGCCTCCTGGGCGTGGATCACCCAGATCCTCGAAGCCTGGGAGAAGCTGGGCCAACGGTGGTTGCCGGAGTACCAGGCGGGAACGTGGGGGCCGGTGGAAGCCGATCGGCTCATTCAGAACGACGGCCGGTCCTGGCGGATGCTCTGACCGCCAGGCCCCGTCTGGACCTGCAGCCGAATGTTCTCTTTCGTTCCGATGCCGCCGATGAACCGCTCGAATGCACCGTCCCGATACAGGGCGAGCGCCGGCAACGACTCGATGCCCAATTCGGCGGGAATTTGAAAATTCTCCTCGACGTTCATCTTCAGGATCAGCAGATCGTCTCCGGTCTCCTGCTGCAGCAGCTCGAGCTGCGTGAGGAGCGCGCGGCATCCGCCGCAGCCCGGCTTCCAGAACTCGACGAGCACCGGTCGGCCGGCTCGTTCGACGACCCGGTCGAAGTCCCGATCCGTCACGTCGCAAATCATCGGACTTTCCCCGGGGCCTGTGGAAACGCCGCTGCAAACACCTGGTCAAAGAGCAGCTCGGCCAGCCGCCGATACCCCGCCGTCGTCAAATGCAACCCGTCGTTCGAGTACTGCGGCGCCAGCTGCCGGGACCCATCCTCCGCCGTGGCGGCGAACAAATCCACACAGGGGAGACGCTTGCGTTCGGCGTATTGCGCGATCAGGCCGTTCAGTTCCTCACGGCGATCCAGATGATCTTGCACCCATGCCTGCCCTTCCGGACTCCCCCCGGCCTCCACCCGAATCGACGGCACCGTCACGAGAACCGGCGTGATGCCTTCGGCCAACGATGCTTCATACATTTTCACGAGGTTGCGCATGATTTCCCGCGGATGCGCATTCCACCCCAAATCGTTAGTCCCTCCTAAGAGGATCACATATCTCGGACGGGGCGTGAGGACGTCCTGCCGAAACCGCATGGCCATTTCGCCGGTGACCTCTCCACAGATGCCGCTGATGCGAACCTCGACGGCTGGACCCAGCCATTGCTGCAAGTACGTCCCATACGGGGTCTCGCTCCCTTGGGGATGCAGGGGCGTAGGCGCTTGGTAGCCTGCGGTCAGGCTGTCGCCGAAACAGATAATGAGAGAAGGAGGGCTCATGGACATCGCCGTCAGGCATGCATTGTAGGGGTGCGGGACCCACCGGACAAGGCCGATCGGCTCTCCGCCGTGCGTTTCACTTGCCGCGATTTTCTTGACGAATTTGGCATCTCCCGGTAGGTCTAGCCCTATGACGGATCTCAAGACCGCCCAGGACATGCTGGCGGCTGCTGTCGCAGCCAAAGGCACTGAAGATCCGGAAATTGCCTCCGCCAAGCGGCTGCTCAAGCTCCTCGACAAAGCGTCCAAGTCGAACCGCACCTACGGCGCTTCTAACCCGGTGGCGCTCAAATTTTCCCAGCAATTATACGAAGAGCTGACGGCGCACCTCAGCACCTACACCAAACTCACCGTGCTGGTGCAGCGGTCGCAGCTGCTCTGCAAGGACCAGGTAGTCTATCAGCCGGAGCAGGACAGCGGGGCCGAAAGCGTGGCGTTCAAGCTCTACTCCGACGGCATCCGGGAATTGGCCCTGCATCAGGGTCTGACTCAGGACGACCTCTCGTTCTTCTTGGAATCCCTGTGGGGAGGCCTGGACCCGACGCAAGACGACGACATCGTGACGCGGTTGTGGTCCAAGAACTTAAGCACCATCACGATCGTCACCGCCGAGGAACTCGCCCATGCCTCAGGCACCGCGGATGATGGGCTGCGGCTCGACGGCGAGGAATCGTCCTCCGATGCCACCCTTCGAGAGCTGCTCGATCAAGAACGGAGCCGGAAAGGAGGCGCAAAGGGCGAAGGGACGGCCGGAGGCAACGACGCGCCGCGCCGCAACCGGTTCCAGTCCGGATTGGCAGGCTACGAGGTGTCGGACGAAGAAATGGCCGCCCTCGCCCGGGAAATCGAGGCGGAAAGCAAGCAGGACAGCACCATGTACCTGCTCGACATGCTCACGACCATCCTGGCCTCCGAAACCTCTCCGCGCCTCCTGACGAAGCTGTTCGATCTCTGGGGACAAGTGATCGACTCGCTCATGCGGGAAGGGAAATGGACGGTCCTGGAGCACGTGCTGGGCCTGTTGCATGAAACCGAGGCCGTTCGGCCGGATCTCTCCGAAGACCACAAGCGGCAATTGGCATCGCTGTTTGAGGGGTTGGGACGGCCGGAGCGGCTCAAAGCCGTGGAAACCTATCTGAATCGCACGCCCGATGCGGTGACTGAAGGATTGTCGACGCTGTTGCTGCTGATGGGACCGTCGGCGCTGCCGGGCCTCTGTTCGCTGCTTGCCGGCCTCACGGTCCCCGCCCATCAGGCCATCGTCATGGAGGTCATTTTCACGCTGGGCAAAGACAATCCGGACCCCGTTATCAAGGGGCTGGCGGACCGCCGTGCCGTCTATGTGCGGAACTTGGTCGGACTGCTCATTCGTTGGAACCAACCCCGTTTTGTCGATGCCATCGAAAAATTGGTGCGCTATCCCGATGCGCAGGTCCGCAAGGAAGTCATCCGCGCCATCGGCATCTTCCGGCCCAGCGGCCCGGCCGGCAAGTTGATGTCGTTCATGAACGACGCCGACGAATCGGTCCGGGTGGCGGCGCTGAAACTGCTCATGTCGGGCAAATACACCGCGGCGTTTTCGTTGTGGTCGCCCCTTCTCTCGACGGACGAATTCATGGATCGCCCCATGAGCGAGCGGCGGGCGGTGTTTCAGGCCGTGCGGGCCACGTGCGGCGATGAAGCGGTCCCTTACTGGGAGAACCTGTTTACCGAGTGGAGCTGGACCAACCGAAAGAAAAAAGAAGAGCTGGCCATTCTGGCAGCGGAGGCGCTGGGCAAGCTGGCCACCCCGGCGGCGTTTGCGGCCTTGGAGTTGGGTCACAAAAAGGGCAGCGCCTCCGTGCGGCAGGCCTGCGCGCTGGCGCTCAGCCAAGCGCAGAGGCAACAGCCGTCAAGGCCGGCCCAGGCTGCGAGATAAGGAGTCCCCGTGAGCGAGTCGAAGGTGTCGTCCCCCGTGTCCAGCGCTGAAGAGCAGCCGGTCCAGCCCCTCCTCACGCACGAAAAGTCTCTGACCCAGAAGATTGGTCGCGGCTCGGAAGCCGGCGACATTCTCGACCAGCAGCTGGTCATGCTGGGATTCCAGCTGGTGATTCAGCTTAACACGCTGATCAAGACCTCTCGCATCCACGGGCGGACGAATTCGGCGCTCGACAAGCCAGTCGAGACCATGTTGACCCTGATCCACACCCTGGCCAATGACCAGACGGTGTGCGTCCGCCTGCAAAACGACTTCTTGTTCCTGGGCGAGCAGCACTTGAAGGTGAGCGCCCAACAGATGACCGTGGTGGCCAGCATCATCGACGCCATGAACAAATGGAAAATGGGCGGTGTCAGCTTCGCCGCGGCCACGACGTCAGAACACCTCCGCGAATTTGCGTATCTGTTCGTTTCCTTGGATCCGGCGACGAAGACGCTGGACGATTTCCGCCACGAATTACAGACGTTGCGCATCGAGACCATCACGTTGGAAGATCCGCGCGAGCTCCAGTTCAAGGGCGACACCGCGCAGGGAGAGCGCTTCGACGCCCCAGGTCAAGACCCCAAGCAGAGCCACAAAGCCAAGTCAAAGTCAGCCTACGGGCACGCCGGGGCGGCGGTCGGCAATCTCACGCAAGCGGTCCGCGACGGCGGCACCGTCAACTTCAAGCAGGCCAAGCGCGCGATTCAAAACATCGTCGATTTGATGATGCAGGACGAATCCGCCTTGTTGGGCCTGACGACCTTGCGGTGTCACGACCAGTACACGCATAACCACTCGGTGAACGTCGCGCTGCTGTCGATGGCGTTGGGGAACCGCGCCGGTTATCCCAAAGTCGAGTTGGCCGACCTCGGGTTGGCCGCGCTCTTTCACGACATGGGCAAAGCCAGCATTCCGCTGGACGTATTGAATAAGCCGGGAGAATTCACCGAAGAAGAGTGGGCCGCCATGCGCAATCATCCGACGGAAGGGGTCCTCAGCATGGCACAGTTGCGCGGCATCACCAATTTGCCGGCCAGGATGGCGGCCGCGGCCTTCGAGCACCACATGAATTTGGATTATTCGGGTTATCCGAAACTGAAAGCCCCATGGAAGCTCTCGCTGACGGGCCGCATTTTGACCATCGCCGATTGTTATGACGCCATGACCTCCTCGCGGGTGTACCGGCGGGAGCCGATGTCGCCGTCCAAAGTGTTGAACGTCATGTTCAAGAAGGCGGGCACCAGTTTTGACGCCACGCTGCTGAAGCTCTTCGTCAATTGCGTCGGCCTCGTTCCAATCGGAAGCGTGGTGGTGCTCGACACCGGCGAATTGGCCGTCGTCCTGAAACCAGCGGTGGACAAAGCCGATGCCGAACGGCCGGTCGTCCGGATCATCAGCGATCCCAACGGCACTCCAATCGACAACGGACCGGAGATCGACTTGGCTGAGAAAGACGAGGCCGGCGGCTATCCGTACCACATCGTTCGCCTGATCGACACCACGGAGTACAAATTCGACACCAGCCGGTACTTCCTGTAGCGCATCCCTGCGTCTTGACAGGCCTTTCCCGCACGGCTATTCTCTCTTGCCCGTTCGTTAGACCATGCGATTCCCTATAGGTAAGGAGTAGCCTCCCATGCGTATCTCTCTGTTGCGGACGAGCGCCGCGATCACGATGCTCTCCGTCCTGCTCTTCCCGGTGTATGCGAGCCAGGCCGCCGAAACGTTCAAGATGGGGGTGGTTGATCCTCAGTCCGTTCTGGAGCGGTCCAAGGCGGGCAAGAAGGCGCTCGACGGATTGAAGGAGTATGTCAGCACCCGCCAGAAATTGTTGTCCCGCGACGAGGAAGACCTGAGAAACTACGAGAAGCAGCTCAAGGAACAAGCGTCCAAGCTAAGCGATGCGGAGAAGAAGGAAAAGGAAGCCCAGTTCCGAGCGAAGATTCAGGAGTATCAAAAGCGCGCTCAGGAATTTAACCAGGAGTTGCAGGGCAAGCAGAAGGAACTCGTCGACGACTATATGAAGAAGATCTCCGCCGCGACGCAAACCGTGGCCGAGAAAGGCGGGTTCTCATTGGTCGTCGACAAAGGCAGCGAGCAAACGGTAAAAATCGTCATCTACAACAAGGACACCATCGACCTCACGGACCAGGTGATCAAGGAATTCGACCGGGTCAACAAATAAAGGCGTCCGGCTATTCCATGGGGTAGCCGGCGTCCCGCCACGCTTTGATCCCTCCCGCCATCGATTTGACGTTGGTATAGCCCATCTGCTGCAAGGCATCCGCCGCGAGCGCGGACCGATATCCGCCTCCGCAATACAAGATGATCGGCGCGTGCTTGTCCGGGATGAGCGACTCGATGTCGCGCTCGATGATGCCTTTGCCGAGATGCCGTGCTCCTTTCGCATGGTCTTTGGCGTATTCGTGATCTTCTCGGACGTCGAGGAAGTGCACCGGTTCGCCCCGGTCGAGGGTGCGCTTCACCTCGTCGATGGTGCATTCCTTGATGCGGGCTTTGGATTGCTCCACGAGCCGAAGAAAGCCTGGACTGTGCTTCATGCGTTCCCTCCATCAAAGAGCGATTGTTGGGCCGCCGGCCGTCGAAAGGTTTCCGGGATGGCGCCGTCGTCTTCGTCCTCGAAGCCCGCTCGTCGCTTCGACAACTCGAACAAATCCTCGATCATCTTCCAATACGTGCCGGTTCCCCGCTGGCGGCTGAAAAACTGAGAGTCCGTCAGATCTCCGCCGCGGACATCCCGAATCCGGCTGACGATCTTTCCCACCCGCTCAGGAAACGCCTCTCGCATCCGCTCCAGAAAGACGTCTTCCACGTGACCCGACAACCGCAGCAGGCTCGCCATGGCGACGGAGGCCCCCGCCGCTCGCCCGCGCCGGAGCAATTCAGGGATGTCGTCGTCGTTCAGACCTGGAATGATGGGCGCAACGGATAAGCCGGTGGGAATGCCCGACGCCGTCAGCGCCTGCATCGTCTCAAACCGTCTGGACACCGAGGGCGCGTGAAGCTCGACTTTCCTGGCCACCTCGTCGGAGGCAAACGCCACACTGAGATACACACGTATCCACGCGTCCCGCTGCAGGCGCTTCAGCACATCCACGTCCCGCAACACCAGCGCGCCTTTGGTGATGATTCCGACGGGGTTCCGATAGTCGGCGCACACCTCCAGGCAGGCCCGCGTCAATCCGTAGGTCGCCTCAATGGGCTGGTAGCAATCGGTGTTGCCCGAAAAGACGATCAACTCGCCGGTCCACGAGGGCCGATCGAACGCCTTCCGTAACAAGCGCGGCGCATCCTCCTTGACGATGAGATTGGTTTCGAAGTCAGTCCCCGAGCCGAATCCCCAGTATTCGTGCGACGGCCGCGCATAGCAGTACGCGCAGGCGTGAAAACATCCCCGGTAGGGATTGACGCTCCATCGAAACGCCAGATCCGGGCTGTCGTTCCGGCTCAGAATTTCGCGGGTCGCGTCCTCATACAGCCGCAGCCTGGCCGTGGGCGCGGGCTCCAGCAGCTCGCGATGCGCGGAGTCGAAAGGGTTCGGGGGGTTGGAGATGGTGCGCACACGGTATCGTCGCGCGTCGCCGCCGCGCTTGTCAACGCGGGAACACGTGCGCTTCGGCGACGATCCGTCGCGTTGACTCGTCTCCAGGCGGATGCTAGATTCGCCACGACTCCTCACCAAACCGCCATGCACGATCCCAAACGACTACGCGACAATGTGGATGCCCTGTCTTCGACGCTGGGCCGCCGAGGGCGGGAGGTGCCGTGGGACACCCTCCGCAAGCTTGTCGACGAGCGGCGGACCGCGACCACCCAGGTCGAGCAGCTGCGCCATGAGCTGAAGAAGGGTTCGGACGCAGTGGCCCAGCTGCGCCGGGCCAAGCAGCCCGCCGACGAGGCCATGGCCGCGATGAAACAGCTGGGGGATCGGATCAAGGAAATGGAGGCGAGCCTTCGCAGCGTCGAGGAGGCGCTGACGAATCTTGCCTTGCGCATTCCTAATCAACCGCACCACACGGTTCCTGACGGCGAGGACGCCTCCGCCAACGTCGAAGTGCGCCGATGGGGCACCATCCCAAGCTTCACGAAGACGCCGAAACCGCACTGGGACCTGGGCGAAGCGCTGGGCATTCTCGATTTCGATCGCGCCGCCAAGATCACCGGCGCCCGTTTTGCCGTTCTGATGGGCGCCGGCGCGCGGCTCGAACGGGCCTTGATCAACTTCATGCTCGACCGGCACACCACCCGACACGGGTACCGGGAGGTGTTTCCCCCCTTCATGGTCAATCGCGCCGCGATGACTGGGACGGGACAGCTGCCCAAATTCGAAGAAGACTTGTTCAGATTGAAGGATGAAGATTACTTCCTCATTCCGACCGCCGAAGTCCCGGTGACGAATCTCCACCGGGACGAGATCCTGGCAGAGGAGCAACTCCCTCTTCGATATGCGGCCTATACCGCCTGCTTCAGACGAGAGGCGGGCTCTTACGGCAAAGACACCCGCGGCCTGATTCGTCTGCATCAGTTCAACAAGGTAGAGTTGGTCGCGTTCACCACGCCCGACCGTTCCTATGACGAGCTAGAGCGTCTGACGGACAACGCAGAATCGATCCTGCGGGACCTGGGACTACCCTACCGCGTCGTCACGTTGTGCACGGGAGACATGGGCTTTTCCGCCGCAAAGACGTATGATATCGAGGTGTGGCTGCCCTCACAGGGCCAGTACCGCGAGATCTCGTCCTGCAGTAACTTCGAGTCCTTTCAGGCGCGCCGTGCCGGCATTAAGTTTCGTCCGGCGGGAGGCAAGAAGGACGGCAAGACGGATTTCGTCCATACGCTCAATGGGTCTGGATTGGCCGTGGGGCGCACCTTGGTCGCAATCCTCGAGAACTACCAGGCAGACGATGGCTCGGTGGTCATTCCCGAAGTGCTGCGGCCGTATATGGGAGGGACGGACCGTCTCACGCAAGAGCGGTGATCGTCCCGGCGGCCGGGCGCCGATGCCGCCCGCGGTGAACTGGATTTGGAGGGGTGACGGAGTGGCCGAACGTGTCAGTCTTGAAAACTGGAGAAGGGGTAACCCATCCGC
>JBDZVU010000111.1:0-8479 GCA_040255845.1 Nitrospiraceae bacterium
GGCCGACTTCAGCAGCGTGGACGTTCCCCGCGCATCGGGCTGACCCGGGTCATTGGCCGTCGGCTGGCCGGTCACCGGACTCCCAGAGTTCTTCATGGGATAGCCTTCGTGCTTGGGCAGGAGTGCCGGATTGGCCGAGGCCATCGACAGCATGAACAGCACGCCGGACAGTGTCGCTACAGTGCCGATTACGAGCTTCATACCGCTCTCCTTTGAAAAATGGTGGCCGGAAAATGCGTTTAAGAACGATCAAAAGTTACAGACGTATCAAGTGCGGCGGATCATAGCCAGGGGGGCCTAGTTCTGTCAAGCAAGAAAGCCCTCCCCTGGACAGTTCGCCGGGGTTCGACCTAGCTTTGCCGTCGGGGTGGTCGGCGGCTGCGGCCACGGTGGCGGAAGGCCGGACCGCGACTCACCCCCGGGAGCTTGATGGTGACGGAGGTGCCTTCGCCGGGTGCGCTGTCGATGGCGATGGTTCCACCATGCTCTTCCACGATCTTCTTCACGGTGGCCAGACCCAGCCCGGTGCCGGAGCGCTTGGTGGTAAAGAACGGCTCGAAGACTTTATCAAGAATTTCCGAGGGGATCGGGGCCCCGTCATTTTTAATGAGAATTTGAAGCTCCAAGCCACGTCCAGCCCGATGCTGTGTCACGTGGATATGCAGATGCCCGCCCGGGGACATCGCTTCGCAGGCATTTTTGAAGATGCTGAGGAAGACCTGCTGCAGCTTGGCCTCATCACCCCGCACCGGCGCCAAAACGTTGGCATAGTCCTTGGTAACGTGAATCCTGGTGACTTCGAGATCGTTGCCCACGACGACCAGTGCGCTTTCCAGCACTTCCGGAATGCGGCACAGCCGCCGATTTAACTCCAAGGGTTTGGCGTAGTCCAAAATCTCGTTCAAAATGGCCTCGACGCGGATCAAGTCGCGCATCGCGTTTTCCACACGCGTCTGAGGATCGAAATCCAGAATGCCTTCGCCGGTCACTTCCTCCAACTGGGCCCGGATGGAGGCCAGTGGTTCGCGGATCTCCGTGGCCAAAAAGGCGCTGAATTCGCCGATCGCGGCCTGCCGCTCCTGCTTTCGGATAATCGGTTCCGACGAGGCGGCAATGACGGGTTGAGGCACCGCCGGGTCGGATTCCGTGACTGGTGCCGGCGGTGGAGGGGGGCTCGCGGGCGTTTGCATCAGATCGGCCAGTTTGAGGATGATGGGTTCCAACGTACGGGCGTCAGTCGGCTGGTAGCGCGCCGCCTCTTTCGATCCCAGCGTCAATGTGCCGCCCACCTGCCCGCGCACGAAGAACGGGACGACGATCGAGGACAAGAACCGATCTTTGTACAGCTGCTTATGGTCCAGAAACCGGCCCTGTGTGGACGCCAGGTCGTGGTCGACGCGCGGTTTCCGATGCCGCACCGCCCAGCCCGCGGCTGAATTGTCGAGCGCCAGCCTCTGCCCGGGCCGGAGATCCTTCTTTCCGTCCTTGTGGTCGGTTTTGGTGTCGCCCGCCATGCCGAGCACCTCGACGTTGCCGGCCAGCGGATCGTAATAGCAGGCCCAGGCCCGGTCATAGGACGCATATTGCTGGGCTTCGCCCAGCACCGCCTCAACCCTGGCCTGCAGGTCGGGGGTCAGGTGGGAGACCGGCGAGGTGAACAGCTCTCCGCTCGTAGGAGGGGGAACCGGCTCCTGTGAGACATAGGCCCGGCTCAACACGACGTTGGTGTCAAACAGGCCTTCGCGCTCGAGCGATTTGGTAATCGTATCGCTCGCGTGCTCCAGCGCGGCCTTTTCCTTCTTCGAGAAGCTCGCGCCTTCCTTGCGGCCCGTCACCAGGTACCCATAGGTCCGATTGCGGTGACGCAACGGGATCCCCATCAGCGATTTGGCGCCCGGGGTGATGAGCCGCAGCCGGATGGTTCTGCCGCCTTCCTGGTCGGACGCCGCCGTGAGCGCCGCCGGCGACTGCGTCGACAACGTCCGCAATATCGCTTGCACATCCCGCGGGGTGAATCCCCGGGACGCATGACCGACCAGCGGCCCCTTCTCTTGATGGAAAATCGCCGCCAGCACGGCGTCCAGCGACAACTCGTTCAGCGCCGTGTTGAGGGTGCGCTGCAAATGGGTTTCGGGACTCAGCTTGGTCTGGGCGGCAGTGGTCATGAAGGAGGTCCGTAAATCGCGGCGCATTGTAGCAACCGCCGCACCGCAATTCAATGAACGAGAGCCGTGGTTAGGGATTGATGATTTTCGGCGGGCGCCGGTCGACTTCGACCTGATCGATCGGCCGGTCGATCAGCCAGGTGTTGAGAATGGTCGTAATCAAGCTGATGACCAGCGCCCCGCCGACCGCGGACCAGAATCCGCTCACGGAGAAGCCCTTGACCAGGTAGGCCGTGAGTTCCAGCAGCAGCGCATTGAGGACCACCAGAAAGAGGCCCAGCGTGAAGACGATGAGCGGGAGGGTCAGGACGAACAAGATCGGGCGCAGCACCAAATTGAGGATCGTGAGCACCAGGACGGCCGCCATTCCCGCGGTGAAGCTGTCGGCTTCGATGCCCGGGATGGTCGCCACGGCGAGAAACACGGCGATGCCGGTCACCAGGATGCGGGTGATGATGCGACGTGTCCCGCCGTGCAGCGGCGACTCATGAACCATGCGGGCGAAGCGGATCGAGGCCATGGCAGCTATGGGGCGGCCTGGGCCTTTTTCGCGGCGGAGTAATGCACCTCCGTGGCGATCAGGCTCTTCTTGTCCTTCTCGTCTTTCGTGGCTTCGATCACGACCCGGTCTCCGACGGAAGGCGGCTCGCTGGATTTCGGATTGCCCTTTTCCTTGAATCGAGTCTGCTTCGTCAGCGCGACCGAGACCGTCGTGCCTTTCTGAGTTTTCACTTCAATATGCGTCGCATCGATCGCCATGACGGTGCCGAGCACATGCTGCCCGGTCCCATGCGCAAAGGCCGCCGGGGAGAGAAGCAACGTACCGGCCAGAATCAGTGTTCGTATCATGGATGTCTCCGTGTCGGTATGACAGATGAACCACATTGGCGATTATTGGTGATGCCCCTCTGAAGCAGGGCCTGGAGAGTCGCCGCCTTCCAGGAATCGCTCGAACGCCGCTTCTTCTTCGATCTCATGGGAAGTTTTCGGATTCAAGGACTTCATCTCCTCCAGTTCAGCGGGGGTCAGCTGCGGCAGATGCCTGACGAAATGCACCAGCTTCCAGCTGTCCATATCCAACGCCGGATCGCCGTCACCCCAGGCCGGCATGGCCGTGAATCGGATCCCGTTGTGAATCACCCAAAATAATTCCCCGTCGGACATGGATTGCGTGGCGGCCTCCCGCATGTCGGGCGCCTTGGGGTACACGCCCCGACCGATCGGCGTCTGCCCGCTGCCGTCGTTGGCGTGGCAGATCGCGCAATGGTCCGCAAAATGTCTCAGTCCTTCCTGCAGGACCTCGGGTGTCAGGGCGACCGGATTGCGTCTGTCGCGGTCCGCGAGCGGGATGGCAAGGTAACGGGCCTTGCGTGCCAGCCAGACTTCGATGGGGTGAGGCTCCGTCTTGGCGCTGAATCCGGTCGCAAACATCAGATATCCAAACCAGCCAGCTACTCCGAGAATCGCGAGTCCAACAACCACCAGGGTCGTGATAACCTTCGATCGCATCCCCACCTTGTTCTCCACTATACAAACTCTCTCAGGCCCAATGCTACCCAGCCGACGGAGCTTGTTCGTCCCGCTCGGAAAAGAGGCGCGCCGCCAGCAGTGCCGTGATGGGACCGTACATCAGCATGCCGGTGAGGCCTATCAACGATTCGCCGATCCAAAACGTTACAGCGAGGTTGAAGGCCAGCACGCCGTAGTAGAGCCCCACGCCGAGCAGCAGACGCCCGGTGGCCACGCGCGGAGGGAGCTCTGGCAGCGCCGGCAGCCGACGATCCCACACAAAATACAGGGTGAGTGAGATCACACCGACGACCGCCCAGCCGACATAATTGGCCAACGGCACGCCGAAGTGAATGCCCGGGTCGGGATAATAGTAGATCTTGCCCAGGAACCAGCGGTCACCCCGCAGCGCCACCGGATCGATGACCATGTCGATCCAGGCAAACAACAGAGCCGTCAGCAGGAGCGCGGCGAGGCTGGTGCGCCGGGCAAGCGTGAAGCGTAGGGGCAGCGGGCCGGCGCCGTCCCGCCGATCCGCAGGGAGGAGAAAGCATAGGGCCAGGCAATAGGCCGCATAGAGCAAAAAGCTGAACGAGATGGAATCCATGAAGGGGATGTTGGAAAGGTACAGCTCCTGTCCCACGGTGGATCCATTGTAGTGGTACCACCCGAAGGGGATGCCGGTGCGGGTCGAGGCGTATTCGCACCCGAATGCGGTGGCCCAACTGATCGTCCAGAACCGCCAGGTCCTGGGCCACCCGATCAACTGGGTGGCCGCAAAAAGAAAAGCGGCGAGAAAGAGAAACACGTAGGGCCGGAATATGATGGTTTTGAGAAAGAGGGCGGGATATTCCATCTCACGCGTAACCGTGAGCCTTGAACCACCGCACGGCCTTTTCCAGGGCGACTTCCGGTGCGGTTTGGGGAATGCCGAGCTCGCGGATGGCTTTCGAACAGTCGTAATGCATGGTGTATTTCGCCATCTTGACGCCTTCCAGCGGAATGCGCGGGGGGATGCCGGTCACTTGCGCCAGGGCCAGGTTCACATACGCCAGCGGCAACACGACGCCTCGCGGGAGCTTCACGGAGGGCGCCTTGACGCCGGTGAGCCGACTCAAGATCTCAAAGACCTCACGCAGCGTCAGATTCTTGGCGCCTAGGATGTATCGCTCGCCAAGGCGCCCCTTCTCCATCGCCAACAGGTGGCCCGTCGCCACGTCGTCCACATCCACGATGTTCATCCCTGTTTCGATGTAGGCCCACATGCGCCCTTTCATGAAATCGACGATCACCTGGCCCGTCGGAGTCGGCCGTACGTCGCCGGCCCCCACCGGCGCGCTGGGGTTCACGATCACGACCGGCAGGCCGCTTCGGGCCATCTTCAACACTTCTTGCTCGGCCAGATACTTTGACCGCTTGTAATGTCCCGCCATCTGGCTGAGCGAGACCGCCGTGTCCTCCGTGCCCGGTCCGCCGTCCGGAGGCAGCCCGATGGCGCCGATCGTGCTGCAATAGACGATGCGTTCCGTGCCCGCCTCCCGGGCCGCTTCCATCATGTTTTTCGTGCCGGTCACGTTGACGTCGTAGAACACGGCGGGATGTCGGGCCCACAGCGCGTAGTGCGCCGCCACATGATAGAGTTGCCGGCATCCCGCGACGGCACGCCGAAGCGAGGCGGGATCCCGCAAGTCCCCCGACACGCGCTCGACCGGGAGCCCTTCCAAGTTCCGCAGGCTGGCATCCGGGCGGGCTAATACCCGCACGTCGGCGCCTTTTCGCACCAGCGCCCGTGCGACCGCGCCGCCGACGAATCCCGTTGCGCCCGTGACGAGGACTTTCATGGTGCAGATGTGAATCGTGAAGCGCGACACCTGAAGCCCGTGAACTGATAGCGAGCGCCGTACCGAGCGGCTTGCTGGTTCACGAGATGCTCTTCACGAACGACGTCAGTTCTTACGGCTTGTAATATACCGTGCGAGCTCGCGGAGGGGATCGGCGGAGGGGCCGAACGCCGACAATCGGCCGACGGCGCGCGTGACGCATTCCTCGGCGAGCGTTCGGGCGCCGTCGACTCCATAAAACGTCGGGTAGGTCTTCTTGCCGCGCTCCGCGTCGGTATTCGGATTCTTGCCGAGCTCTTCACGGGTCCCGGTCACGTTGAGGACGTCGTCGGCGATCTGAAAGGCCAGGCCGATGTCCTCGGCATATCCTGTCAGGTCGTCGAGTTGACGGTCGGTCGCGCCGGCGGCGATCGCCCCCATCCGCACGGCCGCTCGAATGAGCATGCCGGTCTTGTGTCTGTGAATGTTCTGCAGCATCGGCAAATCAATGTCCTGGTGTTCGGCCTGAATGTCGAATACCTGGCCGCCGACCATGCCCATGTGACCGGCGCCCAACGCCAATTCTTGAATGAGCCGCACCTGCCGCCCTGCCTCGCAGCCTTTCATCAGATCGGGGCGGCTGCACCAGTCGAACGCCATCGTGAGCAGGGCGTCTCCCGCCAAGATCGCCATGGCTTCGCCGTAGACCTTGTGGTTGGTCGGCTTCCCACGCCGAAAATCGTCGTTGTCCATCGAGGGCAAGTCGTCGTGAATCAGCGAGTACGTGTGGATGAGCTCCAGCGAACAGGCCGCCGCCATCAGCCCCGGCGCGGCGGGCGCCCCGACCGCTTCGGCCGCGGCGATGGCCAGAATCGGCCGCACGCGCTTGCCGCCTGCCATGAGACTGTAGCGCATGCTCTCGTGCAAGGTCGTGGGCGGGGTCGTGGCAGGGGGCGTGACGGCATCGAGGAATCGATCCACCGCCATGCGCTGTTGTTCAAGGTAGTGCGAAATGTTCATGGGGAGATGTCGATGATTTGTGTCGGTCGATGAACCGCGGCGGAGAGTAGCAAATGACCTAGGGGGTGTCAAACCAGCGGACCGCGGTCGTTGCCGGCACGTCGCTTGTTTTTCCGCCGCCCGCTTCGCTATACTCCTCCTCCCATGAGCATTCGCAAGGGCGGTGGAGACTGGGAGCCCCTCCTGCTTCCGATCGAGCCGCGACAGTGCAAAGTCTGCCGGCAGGGGCTGTATCGGGACAAGACGATGTTCCGCGGCGGCTGGTCCCGCTGCACGGTCTGCGACGAATTCGTCCACTACAGCTGCCTCGCGAGCGGCAGGGTGTCTTTCCTCAAGGCCCGTCCACGGGTGTGCAAGACCTGCCGCGCCGCACACGAAAGCGCCTCGGCTTCCGCGTCGGCCGCGGTCGACACGCCGGTCGCCGTCGGCTCGTGACCCTGCAGCCGGGTTTGACTCCTCCTTCGCGATCCCGCGACTGGCACTACGTCTTGGCGGAGTTCGTCCGTCTTGTGCTGGCGCCCCTGATCCTTCTGTTCAGCGGGTTTTTTACCGCCAATTTCGTCATAAGTGGGCAGTATACCTGGCCGCGGTCAAGCCGTGTCTTTGCGCTGACGCTCACCGTCCTCATTCTGTCCTACGAGTTCATCTACAAGGAACAACTTGCCCGCGGGGTGACGGTGGACCGCGCCAAGCGCGTGGTCCTGTATTGGTGTATCATGCCCTATGCCCTGGGCGTTCTCGTGATGGTGGCCTTGTGGAAGCTGTAATGAGTCTCAAGGCGCGACGATGACGGAGATCATCCGCAGCGGGGCATTTCTTCAGCAATGCTGGGCGGTGCATCCGCTCTGCCTTCAGATCAAGCGCATGGCGAATGACCGCACGCTGATACTCGCCTGCACTTCGTGCAAGTCAGCCCATCACGTGGCGCTGGGCCTTGTCGCGTCGAAGGAGGCGACGGGGCTGTCAGGCGACGGCGGTCCCATTCAGGAGGGAGAAGCCTTGCTGAATGCCTGCGTGGCTCGGCACCATTCCGCGCTGACCCTCCGCAACATGAACGTCTTTGACGACCTCGTGCTCCTTCGGTGCGCCGAGTGTCGCCGTCACTACGAGGTGACGGTCGCGTCGTTCGAAACCCATCAACGGTAGAGCCCGATGTCTTTCAGCGGTGAAACGTCATGACGGCGGCTGCTTTCAGCGGCGACGAGATCGCGTTGCTCACGGACACCCAGTTGTTTCGCGCCAAGGCGGCCATCATGGCGAAAACCAGAACGCTTCTCGAGTCGACGGAAGCGGCTCTCCGGAAAGAAACCGCGTCCGCCGCATTGGTGACGCCGCCCGGGTTCAGGGCGGACAATCGTCAACTCGTGAAAGGTGAGCATCTTGAAGACTTCCCCTATCAATATCTCGATTACCCCAAGCATTTCGATGGCGTGAACGCGTTCACGTTTCGCACTCTCGTGTGGTGGGGACATCACGTCGCCTGCGCCCTGCTGCTCCAAGGCACCGCGCTCAAACAGTACAAGCAGCACATTGTGGACCGGTTTCATCAACTGGCGGGGCGGGATCTCGAATTGTCGATCGCTCCGACCTTGTGGGAGTGGAAGCGAGGGGAGGGGTACACCCTTCCGATCACGCACGATCGGAAGGCGCAAACCGCTGCGGTGTTGACTGAACGATCCGCCCTCAAAATCATGCGGTGCCTCCCCCTCACCGATCCGCAACTCCAGGCGGGTGCTCTGGCGGACTTCAGCCGCAACTGCTGGAGGGCGATGCTCCCCATCGTGACGCCCTAACGCATCTCCAGGTCCGCACCCGCCGTCCATTTCGCGCCGACCGTTTGTCTCTTTCCGGCAACTTGGGTAGACTGGCGCCGCCGATGAGGCCTGTTTAGCCGAGGAGGGAGCCGTGAGACATTCGTGTGCGTCTACCGTGTGCCTTGTCATTTCGCTGCTGCTCATCGCCGGT
>JBDZVU010000026.1:0-34746 GCA_040255845.1 Nitrospiraceae bacterium
ATTAGGGGAGGATGCGCCCGACGAGATCGTAGGTATCCGCGTCAGTGACCTGCACGCACACGAACTCCCCGGGGGAGGCGCCACCCTCGTTCACGTACACCACGCCGTCGATCTCCGGCGCCAGTCCCTCGTGCCGGCCTTCCAACAACCCGTCGTTGTCCTCCGAAGGCCCGTCGATCAATACCGTCATCCGGGAGCCGATTCGCGAGCGGCTGTGCGCGGAGGCCAGCGTCTCCTGCGCCGCCAGCAATTCGTTGCGCCGCTCTTCCATGACGGAACGCTCCACCTTCTGGCTCAGCGCGGCCGCCGGCGTGCCTTCCTCGTCGGAGTACAAAAACACTGCCACACGGTCGAACGCCGTCTCTTCGACAAAACGTTTCAACTCCGCAAAGTCCGCATCCCGTTCACCGGGGAATCCCACGATGAAGGCGGTCCTGAAGGTCACCCCGGGAATCCTGGTCCGGATGTGCTCAACCAAGCGCTCAATGGCGTTCCGATTTCCCAGGCGATGCATGCGCGTCAGCATGTGGTCGGTGATGTGCTGGAGCGGCATGTCGATGTAGCGGGTGATCTTTTCCTCGCCTGCGTAGAGGTCCAGAAGTTCGTCGGTCACCTGCTGCGGATACAGATAGAAGGGGCGGATCCAGCGGATACCCTCCACCGTGACCAATTCCCGCAGGAGCTGCACGAGTCCCTGGCGGAGGCCCAAGTCGACGCCGTAGTTGATCGTGTCCTGCGAGATCAGATTGATCTCTTTGACACCTTCTGCCGCCAACCGCTGGGCTTCAGCAACGATGGAGGCCACCGGCCGGCTCCGCTGTTTCCCTCTCATCAACGGGATGGCGCAGAACGCGCAGTTGCGGTTACATCCCTCTGCGATCTTGACGTACGCGCTGTGCCGATGCCCCAGCCTGAGCCGAGGCGCCACTTCATCATAGAGATAGGGAGGTTGGCTGATCCAGAGCCGGCGATGGCGTTTCTTCGGCGCCAGCAGGTCGCGGCAAATCTCCGCGATCTTTCCGAATTCCCCGGTCCCGACGACTCCGTCCAACTCCGGCAGCTCCTTCAGCAAGTCGCCCTGGTACCGCTGCGCCAGGCAGCCCGCCGCGATGAGGACCCGGCAGACGCCGGTCTTCTTGAGCTGTCCGTGCTCCACAATCGTATTGATCGATTCCTCTTTGGCTTCCTCGATGAAGCCGCAGGTGTTGACGATCACGACTTCCGCCTCCAGGGGATCGGCGGTCAACCGAAAATCGGCGCTCGCTAAGGCTCCCAGCATCACCTCGGAGTCCACCTGGTTCTTGGAGCAGCCGAGATTGACGAAGCCGACGGTCGTCTTGGTTCCAAGGGAAGGCGCCGTCGCAGCCCGTTTCGCGCGCCGCGGCATGATCAGCGGTGAAGAAGACATGCCGCGCAGTCTACGGGAGGGTCAAAAACGCTGTCAACGACGCTTGCAGATTGCACGTTCGCTCGCTTAGAGTGCCGCCATGGTCCGCGCATTCCAAGGCATCCTCCCGACCATTCCGCCCTCCTGCTTCATCGACGACACGGCCGTCGTCATCGGCGATGTCATCATGGGGGAGCAGTGCAGCGTCTGGTTCAACGCGGTGATCCGGGGGGATGTGAACGTCATCCGCATCGGTCACCGCACGAACGTGCAGGATCTCTGCATGCTTCATGTGACGCACGATACGCATCCCCTCCACATCGGCAGTGATGTGACGGTCGGACACAGCGTGGTCTTGCACGGTTGCACCATCCACGACCGGGTGTTGGTCGGAATGGGTGCGATTATCATGGACGGCGCCATCATTGGCGAGGACTCCGTCGTGGGAGCCGGATCCCTCATCGTCGAGGGCACGATCGTCCCGCCCAAAAGCCTCATCCTCGGCTCGCCGGCGCGTGTGAAGCGGCCGCTCACGGAACGTGAAGTGGCATGGATCCGGGAATCGGCGGAGAATTACGTGACGTATGCGGGACAGTACAGAGCCGACCCGTCAGAAGCGAAGACCGGCTTTCGCGTCTAACGTCCTCGCCCCGCCCGCGGCCTTCCGCCGCCAATGCGGATGAAGCAAATTGGATCACCCACCAGCGCCGTGGGGTAATAGCGGCGTTCGACGCGGTAGGGAATCTGCCGCCGGTGGCACCAATCGGCGATCCACACCACTTCCTCAATCGACGTGGTCACGAGGCCGGGCAGCGCCAGCTTGGCGAGGCACCGGTCTATCAGGCGCAGCACGATGCGACGCTCCCGCTGAAATGGCACCGGATCGAACGTGACGGGATTGGCATTGCCATAGGCAAGCGGAGAGAGATGCGGAAACCGTTCCGGATCGTTGAGCACGCTCACGATCCAGAGATGATCGAATCGCCCCTTCGCACCAGCGGCGTCCTGGGCACGAAACCGAAGAGGCATCCCGCGGCAGGCACCATTCAGGGCGCTGACTTCCTCGCGTCTGAGGTTGTACGGCTCGACGTGGCGCCCGGCATCCATGGCTTCCGCCATCAGGCAGGGCAACTCCGCCACGCCGGCCCCCACATAGACACTTCGACCGCCGGACGGCAGACGCGTGAGCAACGCCTCGGCGATGGCCAGGCCCCGGCGGAGGCACGGCCGGCGCTTGGTCCTCCAGAAGACATCGCCTCCTTCATAACAGTAGACCGATCCCAGGCGATCATAGTCCAGCCGGGCGAACAGGGTCGCGACAGCCTTCCGGGTGTTTCGACTGAGAGCCGGCCGCCTCATGAGGAAGGGCGCGCGTGAGCCGATGCGAGGCAGAAATCCGCCAATCCGTCCGCGAGCGACGCCAGAAGCGCAAGATTCAGGGTCTCAATGGTGTCGCTGGGGCGGTGGTAATGAGGATTTCGGAAGTCGGCCGTATCGGTCACCATGACAGCCGGAAGCCCTTGTTCCCAGAAGGCCGTGTGATCGCTGCGCCTGGTATCCGGAATGGCTTCCCCATTACCGGGCACGATCAACGGAACAACCCGCAGCCGTGTTCCCAAACTTCCGGCGACTGAAGCAGTGAAGTCCTGCGAGCGCTGATTTCCAATCACCGCCAGAAAATTTCCTTTCGTCGGAACCTCGATCGGCAGACCCGGCGGAACGGTCTGCGACCCCTCGGCCTCACTGCCATAGCCCACGCATTCCAAGATCACCGCACCGGCAATGCGGCGCCGCCGGGCCACCAGGTCAGACGCATACGCCCGGCTGCCCAAGAGATTCTGCTCTTCCAGGCAAAAGGCGATGAACTCGACGGACCGCTGGAAACGATGCCCGCGGAGACGCCTGGCCACGTCAAGCAGAACGGCGAGGGCGCTTGCGTTGTCATCCGCTCCCGGCGAACCAGCCACCGTGTCGTAGTGCGCTCCGAGAATCAGGCGCGGGAGGGCCGCGCGTGCTCCCTTCACAGTCGCGAGGACGTTGTCATAACTGCCGCCGAGCGCCGGAAACGCTTGCCGCGACACGGTCAACCCCATGCCTGCGAAACGCTCCGCGAGGAACTCCGCCGTCTCCCGAAGCGCAGTCGGAGCCGAGACGGGATGCCGTTCCCGCACCAACTGTTGAAGATCCGCTATGAATCGGTTCCTGCCGGCGGACACGTCGGTTCTCAGTCAATGGAAGGTCGGCTGCGGAGGGGGTGGTGCATCCTGTGCCGCTAGGTCACGATTTCCGTGCCGATGCCCTTGTGGGTGAAGATTTCCAGGAGAATGGCGTGCGGGATTCGGCCGTCGATGATATGAGCTTTTCCCACTCCGCCGGCAAGCGCGTCCAAGCAGGCATGGACTTTGGGCAGCATCCCTTCAGTGATCGTACCGCGCTTCACCATACGCTGGACGTCCTTGCGCGACACAGTCGAGAGGTGGCGCCCTTTCGCGTCCCTGATTCCTTTGATGTCGGTCATCATCACGAGCTTTTCCGCGCGCAGGGCCCCGGCGATGGCACCGGCCACAAGATCCGCGTTGATGTTGTAGGTATTGCCCTCCCGATCGGTGCCGATCGGCGCAATGATGGGAATATAGTGGTCGCTCTGCAGTTTATGCAGCAGGCTGGGATCGACCCGTTCGATGTCGCCGACCAGACCGAAGTCTCCATCGCCGTCTTCTTCGTCGACGTCGCGTTCGAGCGATTCCGCCCAGGCCTTGGCGGTCAGCGGTTTGCTCAGGATCAAGCCTCCGTCCTTGCCACTCAGTCCCACCGCACTACCCCCGTGGCGGTTGATGAGGTCCGTGATCTCCATATTGATCTTGCCGGCGAGCACCATCTCCACGATTTCCATCGTGGCTTCATCGGTCACGCGGACGCCGTGGCGAAACTTCGCCGGGATCCCGAGGCGGTTCAGCATCTTGTCGATCTGTGGTCCGCCGCCGTGAATGATCACCGGATTGATGCCGACGTACTTGAGCAGCACGACGTCCTGCGCGAACCGCTCCTTGAGGGCCGCGTCCGTCATGGCATGCCCCCCGTACTTGATCACCACCGTCTTGCCGCGGAAGGTCCGGATGTACGGCAGGGCTTCGATCAGCACGCTGGCTTTCTTGATGAGTTTGTTCATGGCTTCGCTGCTCCTGAGCGAGGGAACGAACGATAGGCAAGACCGCGAGGTAGGGCAGCGCCCCGGCGCGCCAGACCGCTTCCTGCCAGCTTAGAGGATATAGCGGCTGAGATCCTGATCCTTGACGATGTCCTTGAGACGCTCACGCACATAGGCTGCCGTGATCTCTACGTGTTTGTCCGGCCACTCGGGACCTTCGAAAGAGATCTGCTCGAGCAGCCGTTCCATGATGGTAAACAGGCGCCGGGCTCCGATATTCTCCGTCCGCTCGTTGACCTGGACGGCAATGTCGGCGATCTCCTCCAACCCTTCGCGCGTAAACGTAATCGTGATCCCTTCGGTGGTGAGCAGCGCCTGGTATTGTCGCACCAGGGCGCCCTTCGGCTCGGTGAGGATACGCACAAAATCATCTTTCGACAAGGGGCTCAATTCGACGCGGATCGGAAACCGTCCCTGAAGTTCGGGAATGAGGTCCGACGGTTTGGCGACGTGGAAGGCGCCGGCGGCAATGAACAGGATGTGGTCCGTGACGACGGCCCCGTGCTTCGTGTTCACGGTGCAGCCTTCCACGATCGGCAGCAGATCGCGCTGGACGCCCTCCCTCGACACGTCCGGACCCATGGTGCGCTCCCGTCCGGCGATCTTATCGATCTCGTCCAGAAACACGATGCCGGTTTGCTCGACTTTCGTAATGGCTTCCCGCACGACCTCGTCCATGTCGATCAATTTCTGAGCCTCTTCCTGCGTCAGGTGCTTCAGGGCGTCCGGCACCTTCATGAGGCGCCTTTTCCGCTTGCCCTGAAACATTCCTCCCAGCATGTCCCGGAGGTTGTTCTCCAGCTCGTCCAAGCCGCCGATATTCGAAATGACGCCGATCGGCAGGGCGCGCTCCTTGACGTCCATCTCGACGGTCCGGTCGTTCAGCTTGCCGTCGCGCAGCTGAAGCCGCAACTTCGATCTGGTGGTCTCCTGCGTGTCGCCGGCGGCCGCGCCCCCCGGCTCCGTCGAGGCGTCCAAAAATCCCGGTCTCGGGGGTGGAGGCGGCAGCAGGAGATCCAGCAAGCGCTCTTCGGCCTGCTGCTCGGCCTTCTGCTGCACGGCCTCCAATCGTTGGGTCTTCACCATGTTGATGGCCAATTCGGTCAGGTCCCGGATAATCGACTCCACGTCCCGACCGACGTACCCCACCTCCGTGAACTTTGAGGCTTCGACTTTGATGAAGGGCGCCTGTGCCATCTTCGCCAAGCGGCGCGCGATCTCGGTCTTCCCGACACCGGTCGGCCCGATCATGATGATGTTCTTCGGCATCACCTCGTCGCGGAGATCCGGCGGCAGCTGCTGCCGACGCCAGCGGTTGCGGAGCGCGATGGCCACCATCCGTTTGGCGTCCTGCTGGCCGATGACGTACCGGTTCAGTTCCTCGACGATCTGGCGCGGCGTCAGACTGTTCACGTTGACGGCTGGTTCGGCGGGCTTGGCTTCCACGATACGGTTATCCCCTCAGTTCCTCGACGACGATCTGCTGGTTGGTGTAGATGTCGATGGCGCCGGCAATCTTCATGGCCTCGCCCACGATCGACGCGGCGTCCAGGGACGAATGGCCCAGCAGCGCGCGGGCGGCCGCGAGGGCATACGGGCCTCCTGATCCAATGGCGACGATCCCGTCCTCCGGCTCGACGACGTCGCCGGTCCCCGAAATGATGAACGACTGATCGCGGCCCGCCACCGCCAACAACGCCTCGAGCCGGCGCAGCACCCGGTCAGTTCTCCAATCTTTGGCCAACTCCACGGCGGCCCGGGTGAGGTTGCCGCGGTGTTCCTCGAGCTTGCTTTCAAATTTCTCGAACAGGGTGAATGCGTCGGCCGTCGCGCCGGCGAAGCCGGCCAGCACTTGATCATGGTGAAGCCGGCGCAGCTTTCTGGCGTTGTGCTTCATGACGGTGGAGCCGACGGTCACCTGTCCATCGCAACCCATGGCGACCCGGCCCTCGCGCCGCACGCACAAGATGGTGGTGGAACGGATTTTCATGACGATTTCCCGCTCTTCCCGGGGAAGCCAGAGGCCAGCCTGGCCCGAGGATGGGCGCGGTCGTACACCGACATGAGCTGGTCGGCGGCCAAATGGGTATATCGCTGGGTCGTGCTCAGCGAGGCATGCCCCAGCAATTCCTGAATCGACCGGAGGTCCGCCCCTTCGTCCAGCAAATGTGTCGCGTAGGAATGGCGGAGCGCGTGGGGGCTGACCGGGCCGTCCGGGAGCCGGCTCGAATAGCGGACGACAATGCGGGCCACGCTGCGGGCCGTGAGGCGACCGCCGCGGGCATTGACGAACAGGGGCGCCCGCCGGTCTTCCGAAGAGCGCTTCAGAGACCCGCGGTAAGCCCGAATCGCCTCGAGGGCCACGTCCCCGATTGGCACGACGCGTTCCTTCCCCCCTTTCCCGCGCAGGTGCACCAAACCGTCAGTGGCGTTCAGGTCGCCGACGTTCATCCCGACCGCTTCACTGACCCGCGCCCCGGTCGAATACAACGTCTCCAGCAACGCTCGATCCCGCAGCGACCGCGCAGACGATCCGGAGGGGAATTCCATCAAGGCACCGGCGTCGTCCTTGCTGAGGACGCGCGGCAGCACCCTCGGGAGTTTGGGGCTGCGGAGCGCCTCGGCTGGATTCGCCGCGAGGATTCCTTCGCGGACCAGGAAGCGGCAGAAGCTTCGCAGACAGGCCAGCTTTCTCGCCAACGAGGACGGCTGTTCTCCCTTGCGGTCCAGCCAGTGCAGATATGCCCGAATGTCGTCGCTGCCGATCTCTTGGATGGGGAGCGGACCGGCCGGACGGCGGACGACGGAGGCGAACTGGCACAAATCAGAACGGTAGTTCCGAACGGTCTCGGGCGACGCGCGGCGCTCCACTTCGAGAAACGTCACGAAAGCCCGGATCGCATCGTCCATGATGCAAAATCCTCCAAGGCCCGTTCAGCCAACAGACGCCGCTTGCTGTCCTTGTCCCGCGGGGGATGCGGCAACGGGGGAAAGAGCCCAAAGTTCGTATTCATCGGCTGGAAATGTCGGGGATCGGACTGCGCGACATGCGACAGGAGACACCCATGCGCCGTCGTGGGAGGTGGCGACAGGAGCGGCAGTTCGTTCAGCATTCGAGCCGCATTGATTCCCGCCAATCCCCCCATGGCCGCCGATTCGGTATACCCCTCCACGCCCACGAGCTGGCCGGCGAAGAACAGGGACGGGCGCGCCTTGAATTGCAAGGTCTTCAGCAGCAGCTGCGGCGAATTGATGAAGGTGTTGCGGTGCAAACTGCCGTATCGCAGGAATTCCGCCCGCTCCAATCCCGGGATCATTCGGAACACGCGTTTCTGTTCCGGATACGTCAGCTTCGTTTGAAAGCCGACCATGTTATAGCATGTGCGATGGACGTTCTCGGTCCGTAATTGAACCACGGCATACGGGCGGCGGCCTGATCGCGGATCTTCCAAGCCCACCGGTTTCAACGGACCGAACTGCATGGTCTGGCGCCCGCGCTCCGCCATCACTTCGATCGGAATGCAGGCTTCGAAGTAGGGCACTTTCTCAAAGTCCTTGGGCTGGACCCTTTCGGCCGTCATGAGAGCATCGTAGAACCCGTTGTACTGCTCCTCCGTCATCGGACAGTTCAGGTAATCGTCGCCGCCCTTGTCATAGCGCGACGCACGAAAGACGATGTCCATGTTGATGGAGTCGGCATCGATAATGGGCGAGATCGCGTCAAAGAAGTACAGGTGCTGAGACTGCGTGACCGCCCGGATGGAAGCGGAGAGCTTGTCGGACGTCAACGGACCGGTCGCAATGATGCAGACGCAATCCTGGGGGATCTCCGTGATCTCCTCGTGCAAAATGCGGATGTTGGCATGACCCTCGAGGGCCCTGGTGACAGCCTGGGAAAATCGGTCGCGATCCACGGCCAAGGCCGAGCCGGCCGGGACGCGGGCGGCTTCGGCCGAGGCGATCACCAGGGACCCCAGCCGGCGCATTTCCTCCTTGAGGATGCCCGGCGCATTGTGAGTATCCACGGCTCCCAAGGAATTCGAGCACACCAGCTCGGCCAGCCCGCCGGTCCTGTGCGCCTTCGTCATTTCCTTGGGGCGCATTTCGTAAAGCGTGACTTTTGCGCCGCGGTTCGCGGCCTGCCAGGCCGCTTCCGACCCGGCCAGACCACCGCCCACGATGACCACGTCATCTCGCATCGCGTATGACTCCTTGCGGGGAAAAATAGAAGGGCTCATTCTAGAAACCGTGTTTTGATGAAGTCAATACAACCGGCTGCCATTGGGCGTGACGCATCGTCCGGCAGGCGTGTTGCTCACCTCCGCGGGCCCGTGCTAGACTCGCCGCACGTGGGCGATTAGCTCAGTGGCAGAGCGCTTCCTTCACACGGAAGAGGCCACAGGTTCGATACCTGTATCGCCCACCATCCCTTCCATCGGCCGTCGGAATGCGGCCTCAAGACCCCCTCACCCGGGGGGTGCCCCAAAACCCCGCCTTTGCTGGACAGATATCCAGGTGTCGGCTAGACTTCACCTGTACGATTGGATCTGACAGTGATTATGGACCAACCCGAGCGAGGTCAGGCATGAGGGCAACGGCGTATACGCTAGCAATCATCATGATGGTCGTGCTGAGCGCAGGCTGCGGAACATCGCATCAGGCGGTCTCCGCAGACACGAAGGAATATGCGCCTCCGACCAGCATCTATAACATTCTCGACAGCACCGCCTTGGTATACTCGGATCCCGCCGCCGGCTCGCCGATCAACGATACGCCCTTTCGCTGGCTGGGATTCATCCTGCATCCGGCGGGCCAGGTGTTGGACTACGTGATCAACCGCCCGATCTACAAACTGGCCGGGGCATTTCCCTACCTTTTCGGTTACACCGCCGAAGATGCCATGGTCGACGCCCAACGGCGATAACGTTTTTTCCTCGATCTCGTCTCTGGGGGCTCGCTCTCGATGAGGGCGGGCCCCTGTCGTTTCTCTTGGCATTGCCGGCCCTGAATCATGTAAGGTGGGGATCCTCGCTAGTGATTTGTGAGCCGGGATGAATGTGCGGCGGAAGCCAGGCATCTGGCTGGGCATAGCCCTCAGCGCAGCGGGTCTTCTCTCCTCTTGCGGGCCCTCGGCCCCCGTGAGACCGAATCTGCCTCCATCAGAAAGTGACCTGACGCTCCTGAAATCGGCCGCCCTGTGTGACCGCAAAGCGGACTTTGAGACGAAGGTCCCCACCGCTTCAAAGGAAGGCCGGCCCTGGGGAACCGGGCAGGAAGTGCAGATCCCGGGCAGCCGGAGCGCCACCCAAGCCGAGGAGTCGTATTTCTTCGACGAAGACGGACTCCTCGTGGGCGCGCTATTCACCTTCCCGCGCGGCCTGGACCTGGCTCCCTATCCCGTGTTGCGCCATACGCTTTCCCTGCTGAAACCCGTCAACGAGTTTTACCTGGCCGTGCCGTTGCTCGCGACCAAAGCGAACATGGATACCAGCGCGTTGTTCGAGACGGGGGACGAAAAAAGTACGACCCAATACTTGGTCACCGGGACGCGGGATGCGCCCGTGTTGTTGCAAGCGTCGTTCACCATCGACCCCTACGTCCGCTTGTTTTCTCCCTATCGGAAGGAGTTTCTGGCGCGGTTGAAACACCCGGCTGGAACCCCGGGCAAGCCCGGCGCGGACGGGCAGGGCAGCGAGGACAAGGAGCCGTTCTTGTCGCTGCAGGCGTTCGCCCGCGGGCAGACAGCCCAGCTTGCCTACTGCGGGGACAAGAATTACGACGTCGCGTTGGACGCGTATCAAAAGGCCGTTGCCAGCGGCTTTACGAACAAAGTGTGGCTGGCGGAAGCCCACCATAAACTCGGTCAGGCTTGGCAAGCCAAAGGCCAGCTCGAGAAGGCCAAAGCCGAAATGGAGAAGTCGTTGGCCATCCGGCCGAACATCCCTGAAGTCCTCAATAATCTCGGCACCGTGCATGCCCAGATGGGAGATAAGGCCGGCGCCCTGGCGCTGTTCGAGCGAGCCGTCACGCTGCGCCCCAACTACGCCGTGGCTCGCTACAACTTGGCCGAGGCCTACGAGCCGACCAATCCGAAGCGGGCGCTCTCGGAATACGAGACGTTTCTCGTCTTGGTGGAAGGGATTCCGGAAGAAGAGGGGCGGGCCGCCCGTGCGAAAGAACGGGTGAAGCTGCTGAAGCCTGAGCCGAAGCGCTAACGGCGCGCCCGCTCTTCCTGCTCCTGCAGCGTTTTACAATCGATGCAGAGGGTCGTCACCGGACGCGCTTTGAGACGTTTGTAGGGGATCTCCCCGCCGCATTGCTCGCAGATCCCGTACGTATTGGCCTTCATCCGTTCCAGCGCCTCGTCGATCTTCCTCAGGAGTTTTTGCTCCCGCTCCCGGATCCGCATCGAGAAGTTTTGATCCACTTCGGCCGAGGCCTGATCGCTGACGTCTGGAAAGCTTTCTTGTCCGGACCGGTTGCTCAGCGCATCCTCCACCTCGTCGAGGATCTTTGCCCGTTGCCGTTCCAATGCCCGGCGAATGTCGGGATACTTGTCTTTCTTGGCGGAAGGCCGTTGGGAGGCCCGGGATGGCTTGGTCGCAGAAGCTCTTTTGGTGGAGGACGAGCGTGCCTTTGTTGCCATAGTCGACGACCGCAATGACGGAACGGCGACTATACCAGGGCCTTCGAAGGAGGGTCAACCGGCCGGCCTACAGATCCCGGCGGCCCTCAATGGACTTCAGCAGCGTCACTTCGTCGGCGTATTCGATGTCCATCCCGACCGGAATGCCGTACGCAATGCGCGAGACCCGCACGCCGAACGGTTTGAGCTGCCGGGTCAGATAGATCGCCGTGGCCTCGCCTTCGATCGTCGGATTGGTTGCAAGAATCACTTCCTCGATGCCACCGGCTTTGACGCGCTCCACCAGTTCCTCAGCCCGGATGTCGCCCGGCCCGACGCCGTCGAGCGGCGACAGCGTGCCGAGCAGCACGTGATACAGGCCGCGGTACGCCCCGGCCCGCTCCACGGCGTACAGCGTGCTCGGCTCCTCCACTACCAGAATCTTCGTCCGATCGCGCTTGGGGTCGAGGCAAAACTCGCACAACTCTCCTTCGGCGATGTTCCGACATTGGCGACAGAAGGCCAGTCCGTCCTTGACCGCGCGGATGGCATCGGCGAGGCGAAGGGCGTCCTCGCGCTCAGCCTTCAGCAGATGGAAGGCCAGGCGCTGGGCGCTCTTCTGGCCCACACCCGGCAAACGAACCAACTCCTTCACCAAACGCGCGAGCAGCCCTTGTTGGTCAACGGCCATCGTTCATGGGAAGCGGGACGCGAGAATGCCGGGGCACTCAGAACAAGCCCGGAAGCTTCATGCCGCCGGTCAGCGCTTTCATCTCCCCCTCCATCAGCTCCTTCGCCTTGCGCAGGGCCTCGTTGGTGGCCGCCACCATCAGATCCTGCAGCATCTCGACGTCGCCGCTCTTGACGACTTCCGGATCGATCACGACGCCGACGATCTGCAAGGCGCCATTCGCCGTGACGGTCACGATGCCGCCTCCGGCAGTGCCGCTGGCCGTCTTCGACGCCGCCTGCTCCTGAATCCGGGCCATCTGTTCCTGCATGGCCTGGGCCTGCTTCAGGATGTTGCTCATATTGCCGAATGGGTTTTTCATTCCGCCTCCTTTGGCTGTACCGTCCGGACTTCCGCCAGCTCGGCCCCGAAGATCTCGAGGGCTTCTTTCACAACCGGATTCGCACGGACCCGTTCGAACAGCACCATCCGCTCGTCCTGCTGCTTCGCCGCCCGCAGTTGCGCCATCGTGGGAGCACTCGCGTCGTGTTCCGCCAATTCCACCACCCGGACGCGGATCGGACACCCGGCTTGCCGCTGGCACAGCTCGGCCAACGCTTTGAGGTTGTCGTCCTTTTCCAACATCGCACGGGCCACCGTGGCCTGCTTGGCAAAGCCGATGGTGACGATATTTCCCTCAAGACCGACGAAGCGGCCGGCCTCCAGAAACGGGGCGATGTTGGGGAATGACGCCGCCACCTGCTCCTGCACCGCTTCCCAGTCGAATGCGGCGACCGGTCCGCCGTGCGGCTCACTCGGCGTCGGCTGGCCTCGATCAACGGCGTCGGTCTCGGCCCCCGGCGGCGTCGAGGATCGATCGGGACCCGGCGCTCGAGAGGGAGCGGCCGCTCCTGCTCCAGCAGCCGGCCCCGCAGGCCGTTCAACTGTTTCCCCGGACGCCGGCCGGGCCGGCGCGGGTGCCGCCGGCGGCTTCGCCGAAACGCCTTTCGATGCGGCCGTCTGGGTCGGAGGAAGGGCCTTGGCCGCGCGCGAAGCGCCGCCGTCCTTGTGTTGAACCAGCCGAGTGGCGCGCACGGCCGCGGCCTCCAACACAAACCGCGGATGGGGACTGTACCGAAGCGCGTCCTCCGCCTGGCTGAAAATGGCGAGCAATTCGTGGAATTGCTCGGGCGTGAGGGCTCCGGCGTCAGCGCTCAGCTGCGCCAAGTCCTCCTCCGAGGCTTCGATCAACGCCCGCAACTCTTTGGGAGCCTGCACTACGGACGCCACCAGGCGATTGCGGAGCTGTTCGACGATCTCGGCGCAGAAGGCTTTCAAGTCATGGCCATGGTCCAGCGCCGTCGCCAGGAGGGCCAGCGCGGAGGGGCTGTCCTGGGCGAGAATCGCCTTCAGCATGCCTTGGACCAACTCGGTCGGAACGGCCCCGAGCAAGACCTCCAAGTCGGTGTGGTTGATCGTGCTGCCTCCGAAGGCCACGGCTTGGTCCAACAGGCTCAAGGCGTCCCGCATGCTGCCTTCGCTGGCGCGCGCCACCGCCATGAGACTGCGCGGCTCGATGGTGAGGTGGTCCTGCTGCGCCACGTGACGGAGCCGCTCCACGATCTCGGAGAGGGCGATGCGCCGGAAATTGTAATGCTGGCACCTCGACAGGATGGTGGCCGGAATCTTATGGAGTTCCGTGGTGGCAAAGATGAAGACGACGTGCGGCGGCGGCTCTTCCAGCGTCTTCAACAGGGCGTTGAAGGCCGAATTGGACAGCATGTGGACTTCGTCGATGATGTAGACCCGGTAGGACCCGCGAAACGGCGTGAACTTGACGTTCTCGCGGATTTCACGCACGTCGTCGACGCTCGTGTTCGAAGCCCCGTCGATTTCAATGACGTCCACCGAGGTGCCCTGAGTGATCTCCACGCAGGTCGCACAGGTGTTACAGGGGCGGCCCGTCGGGCCCTGCTCGCAGTTCAACGCCTTGGCCAAGATCCGCGCGACCGTCGTTTTGCCGACACCTCTCGTCCCGGAAAACAGATAGGCATGGGCGATCCGCTTCGTATCAACTGCGTTCATCAACGTCTGCACGACATGCGGCTGTCCAATCACGTCGTCAAACGTGCCCGGCCGATATTTGCGTGCGGAAACCTGATAGTCCATAGCGGATGGTGGTCTAGACGGATCTCAGATGCTGCGCGACGCGAGACCGTCTCCGGAGAGTGTGCTCGACATTCGGTTAGTGGGGCCAGGTGATCCTGCGGCACCCAGAACGATCCGCTTACCGTTGCTTCCTTCCGGACCTGGCGGGGTTCACAGGGTTCTGTTGCACAGGGCCCAGCCCCTGTCCTGTTTCACGTGGGGATCGGCGTTGGCTGCCTCTCATCCGGACGAAGCAGAGCCCCTCGACCGCCAGCCCGCACGATCGTTGGTATGGCGGAGAGGGTGGGCATTCGAAGTCGCGCCCTTGGCGCTCCTACAGAGGGGGCCAGCCCCCTCGTACGCTCCCCGCGTGGAGGACATGTCCCCCACGATCCCCCTGTTCGAATCCCACCCCTCTCAGAAACTCACGTTATGGCGGAGAGGGTGGGATTCGAACCCACGGTCCCGTTGCCGGGACGCATGCTTTCCAAGCATGTCGATTCGTCCACTCTCGCACCTCTCCGCGCGAGAAACGGCATCTTAGCACGCCGGATTTTGGAGCGGCAAGGCGCGGGCAGTCGCTCAGTCCCCGTGAGGCCGACGTGTAGCTTCGCATTGGGTCGCGACCGAGGCATCGCTGAGCAGATGCCGCTCCTCCAACTCGTTGACGAGCACTTTCGCGGCCACGAACAAGTCGGCCTGCTCGGCTTCCGTGACGTGGAAGCTCGTCGAGATTTTCAGCGCCCGGTCCGCCAGCTCGTCCTGCTCGTCGAGGTAGGGCAGATGGCGGAGGGCGATATGGCGCACCTCGCATCGGCAGCGGTCCCGATCGCTCAGTGGCAGGAATCCCACCGTGTCGCGATCCACGGTCCCCACGCCCATCCCCTTGAGCAGGGACATCCGTGACGCCGTCAGCATAGCGTCCACTGAATCGAGCGCATTGGTGTTCACGAAATAATCGATGGTGGTCCGGCTCGACTTCCTGTGCGCCAACCCGTCGTTGTCGGTATCCGGCGTGGCGTCCACCACGAACACCACACAGCCGCGGGGAAACACATCGCTCAGGGAACGTCCCGCCACGGCGCGCTGCAGATACTCGATCATGGCCTGCACGCCCAGATTGTCCATCGGCCCCCCGTCGTAGAGATGCACGTAGCGGGGCGTGTCGGAGCCGTACTGCTCCAAGGTGACGTCGTCGAAGGCGCCCGGGAAGGCGGAGGAGGCGTTCACCGCGTTGGCCACGCGGTAATGCGCAAGGGTGGAGTGCAGGCGGTCGAAGCTCTCATCGGTGAAGGTGAACCGGGTATGATCGTTTCTGGTGGTGGCATTGAGGAGCAGTTTCGGCCGCAACGGCAGGTCGCCGAACGTCGCCTCGTCATACAGCGTAGCGTTAAACACCTGCACCATGATGTCGGAGCGCGTGAAGTCCGTAAACCAATAGCGGAAAATGTTGTGCGGCAAGAGCCACCGCCACAGCCACTTGCCTTGAAAATCGGCCCCCATCGCCGCTTTGACGGTCGCCTCATCGAAGGAAGCCCCTCGTTTCTTGAGCAAGGGGTAGTACGTGGCCGGCAGGGTGCCGCCGGACACTGCGGAAACGACGTCCACGAGGGGAAGCCAACCACGCCGGTCCAGCTCCAGCATAACGGCCGCCCCGAAATTCGCGGCCCGGCTGCCGCCGCCCGAGATGGTCAATCCCACGAACCGTTCATCTTCCGTTTCCAGCGGTCCGAGGTGCCACGATCCGGCCGTGCGCAGCTGCGCGTCGGTCGGTCCGGCTTCTCGGTTCCACCCAGGCCGCCAATGGCCCGGCAAGATTTCGCATCCCATGATCACACAGATTAACCCCGCCAGCAGTACCACCGTCGGCATCGTTCCTCGTCGATGTTGCGCGTGTTGCATGGCACCCTCCTGTGCTCGCCGACGCAGAGTGCCGCGGCTCTCGGATCCTGTCAACATGACAACCCGCTCGAAGTTGACCCTCCGTCGGTTCGTTCCTATACTGGCCGCCACGCGCGTGAGGTGAACATGAAATGGGTCATCGGGGCCGGGGTTGTGCTCGTCCTCGCCGTGGGCATCCTCCTGGCGCTCCCCTTTCTCGTCGATTTGAACCAATACCAAGATCGTTACAAGCCCGCGATCGAGGAGGCGCTGAACCGCAAGATCCGCCTCGAGGATATTCGTCTGACCCTTTGGCCGCGCGTCGGCGCCCGTGTGGCCGGCTTCACCGTGTTGGACGATCCTGCCTTCGGGTCAGGGCCGTTCGCCTCCCTCACCTCGTTGGATGTCGGTGTCCAGCTCATGCCGCTGTTCAGCGGAAAGGTGGAAGTGGAGGAGATCATTCTGCGGGATCCGGTGATCACGGTGATCAAGAACAAGAACGGGGTGCTCAACGTCTCGACACTGGGGCGGCCCGGCGTGGAGGTGCCCGAAACGCCGTCGCGCGCGCCGGTTCCATCCCCGGAAGGGCCGCTCAGAATCCTCGGGATGCTCGCCGTCGATCGCGTCATTCTGTCCGGCGGCACGATGACGTATCGCGATCTGTCCGCGCCTCAGCCGGTTGAGTATGCGTTGGAGGATCTCGGCGTGCAGCTCACGTCCGTCCGACTCGGGCAAAGCCCGGCCGTGCATCTGGACACGGTGGTTCAGCCCTTCGGCATGCCGGTGACTGTGAGCGGCACCATCGGCCCGTTGAGGGAGACCACCGATCTCGATGTCATCAACCTGGATCTGACGCTGGGCAAAACGCTCTTCACGATCGCAGGCAAGACGGTCGGCCGTGATGCCGCCGTAACCGTGAACGCCGCGGCGGTCAACACCGCAGATCTTCCCGTCGCCTTGCCGCTTCGAACGCCGGTGTCGATTCACAATCTCAAGATCGCTGGCGCGGTCCACGGGCAGGACGTGGTGCTCGAGGAGCTCTCCTTCCGCCTGTTCGACGGAGACGTCACGGCGCGAGGCAAGCTCGTGGCCGGAAGCGACGCGTCTCCATTTGAAAGCACGGCGGCCGTGCAGGGGGTGCAGCTCGGCCCGGCGTTCGAAGCGGCCGCGACGACGGCGCTGTCGGTCAGCGGCACGGCGGCCGCGACACTAGCCCTTCACGGGCGAGGGTTCGCGCAGGCGCAGTTGGAGAAGGCGCTGGAAGGTACGGCCCACGTTGCCATCAAGGATGGACGAATCACGGGCGTCAACCTCCTCCAGCAGGCCGCCGCCATTCTGGACATCGTCGGCTTGGCCATCGACACCCCCAACGTGACCGCGTTCTCCACCATCGAAACGGATCTGGCCGTGAAGCAGGGCGTCATTGCCGTGCAGCGGCTCCTCATGAACAGCCATGACGTTCAGGCCACCGGCGGCGGGACCATCGGCTTCGATCGGACGCTGAATCTGACCGTCAACCTGCATCTCTCCCAGGACCTGAGCCGTAAACTGGCCGACGCTTCGCCGGCCATAAAAGTGGCCATGGCCGAAGGTCGTCTGACACTTCCCCTCACGATCACCGGAACAACGCAGGCACCGATCTACGGATTGAACATGAAAAGTCTGACGGGCCAAGCCCAGCAACGGATACAAAAAAGTGTGAACGAGGCCGTCGAAGGTCTGCTGAAAGGGACGACGAGGCCTGAAGATCTTAAGCAACAGGGAAAAGATTTACTCAAGGGATTGCTGAACCGGTAGAGATCTCATCGCTGTCCAGCCCATGGCAAATGTGCTTACGGCACCAACCTTGCTAGCTGAAGCCAAATTCCCACATTGCGATAGCTGTCAAAGTTCGTTATAACCCTCTCCCCATTTTGTGGTAGCTGACAGCGGATCTCGGTAGAAGACCCAAGCAGAAGGAGGAATGATGCAGTGGTGGGCCGCGTTCTTGGTGTGTGCTCTGCTGAACGTCTTTTCGCACACGGTGCTGGCCGCGGACCCGGCGGCCGCGGAGGCTGCGGCCGCAACCGGAGCTCCGCCGGCAGCCGATATGGTCACCCTGAAGGACGGCAGTGTGCTGTACGGCGAAGTCTTGGAAATGGGAGGCGGGCTACTCCACATCAAGTCACCGGCGGCCGGTGACGTGATCAAAGTCAAATGGTCGGAGATCAGCTCGCTGCGCATCGCGCGCCCGATGCCGTTTCATTTGAAGGAAGGCACCGTGCTCATGGCCACCGTCGAAGAGGGCGAGCCCGGCATGCTGAAGTTGAAGGCCGAGCCGATGCAAGGGACGTTGACCGTGCCGATCGATGCGGTCACGTCGTTGAACCCTCTCCAACAGGCGCCGGTCGTTTACGTGGGGACCCTCACCGGGGGGTATTCCCAATCCACCGGCAACAGCCGGATTCGCAGCGCGAGCTTGGTCGGAGACTTCGTCGCACGCAGCGAGCAACTCCGGCTCACCATCAACGGCCGCTACGTCTACGGAGAAACGGAGGATGTGATTACCGCCCGCAACGCGCGCGGCACGATCAAGCTCGACTTTTTCATCACGAAGCGGTTGTTCTGGTTCGCATCGGCCTATTTTGAGCAGGATACATTCCAGGACTTGAAGATGCGGACCGCCTTGGCGAGCGGTCCCGGCTACCAGTTCATCGACCGCGGCGATTTCGGCGGCCTCTTCAAAGACATGACCCTCTATGCGGAAACCGGTGTCTCCTACTTCAACGAAGATTTCCGCGTGGCCCCGGACTCCTCGTCGATCCGCGCCCGCTGGTCAATGAAATTTAACTGGCCCATGCTGGACGACCGGATCACGATCTTCCACTACGACGAACTGTATCCTTCGCTGGAGAACTTCAACAACTACTACCTGACGATGGATAACGGGGTCCGGTTCAATCTGTACAAAGGCTTCGTCTTCGCGACGCAGGTCACCACCCGGTACAACAGCCGGCCGGCGCCGGGGACCGGCGACACCGACAATATGTATCTCCTTACGCTTGGCTACAGCTTCGATACCACCAGGAAACGATAGGACCGCCGGCGATGCAGTCTACCTTCATCCTCACAGGGAGGGACCACGATGCTAAAAGAGTTTCGTGACTTTGCAATGAGGGGCAATGTGCTCGACATGGCCATCGGGGTCATTATCGGAGGGGCCTTCGGCAAGATCGTATCGTCGCTGGTGAGCGACGTCCTCATGCCGCCGCTCGGTCTGCTGCTGGGGCATGTGGACTTTTCGAGCCTGTTCATCAATCTATCAGGCACCCCGCAACCGTCGCTGGCCGCCGCCAAAGTGGCAGGCGCTCCGACGCTGAACTACGGGGTCTTTCTCCAAACCGTGTTTGATTTTCTCATCATTACGTTCGTGATTTTCGTGTTGGTCAAGCAGGTGAACCGCTTCAAGAAGGAAGCGCCGCCCCCTCCCGCTGGACCGACGCCACAAGAGAAGCTGCTGATGGAAATTCGCGATGCCCTGAAGGAGCGCCGCTGACGTGACGCAGCGGCTCCGTTCCGCTCCGCTGCGGGGAGGAGCACCGAAATGCACCCCGTGTCTTAACACAGAAGGGAGATGTCTCATGACGAAGGGACTGAGAGTGTTGACCATAACGGCGAGTCTCGTCGGCTTGGCCGGCAATGCAGGAGCGATCGACTGGAGCGCGATTTGCTGCGACGGGGGTTATGAATACCGCCACCCGAACGCCTGGGAGCGGGAACAACAGCGCTTACGCGACGAGTTGGCGGCGGCTCAGCGCCTGCTCGCGGAAAGGGAGCGGGAAATCGCCTCGCTGCGCTCCGGCGCGAACGACTCATTGCGCAGCGCCCAGGCTGAAATCGACCGTTCGAAGTCGCAGATCGCGGATCTCGAGCGGCAATTGGCGGAACGCGACCGTGAACTCGCCTCGCTGCGTTCCGGCGCCGGCGAATCGTCTCGGCTTGCGAATGAACTGTCTGGGGCGCAGTCGGAGCTCAGCCGTGCTCAACAGCGTGTGTCCGGCCTGGAGAGCGACCTGGCTGCGGCCCAACAACGTACAGCCAGCCTGGAACGCGACCTCGCCGCAGCCCAACAGCGTGCTGCCGGCCTGGAAGGCGATTTGACGGCCGCCAAAGGGCGCACGGCTGATCTGGAGGCGCAGCTGGCCGCTGCCCAGTCCCAGGCCACGGGGCTTCACGCCGCCGCCGGCGACAAAGACAAGCTCGCGTCCGACCTGGCAGCTGCGAACCAGCGCGCCGCTGCGCTGGAATCACAGCTGGCCGCCCTGCAGGGCGCCTCGGGCGAACGCGACAAACTGACCGCCGAGTTGGCGGCCGCCAGGCAACGCATCGGCGACCTGGAGCGGCAGCTGGGCGATCGGGACAAAGAACTCGCCGGATTGCGCGGTGAGCTGTCCGAAGAGATGGCCAAGCTCAAGGAGGCGCAGCGAGGCTTAGTCCGGGCGCTTCGTCCTCAGATTGAGAAGGGCGACATCACCGTCGATTTGAACAACGAGCGCCTCTTGATCAACCTCGCCTCGGGCTATCTCTTCGGCTCCGGGGAAGACCAGCTGAAACCGGCTGGCGTCCAAGCCCTCAAGCAGGTCGGCGGCATCCTGAAGGACTTCCCAGAATACAAGGTGGCCGTGGACGGCCACACGGACAACCGCCCCATCCGGAATACCTTGAAGAAAAGATTCCCCACCAACAAGGAGCTTTCCGAAGCGCGTGCCGCCAACGCCGCCCTGGCCCTGACCGAGGGGGGCCTTTCGGCGGCTGAGACTCACGGGTACGCGGATACCAGACCTGTGATGCCGAACACCACGGAAGACGGCCGGGCGAAGAACCGCCGGGTTGAGGTCCGTGTGACGCGGTAACGGTCTGCCGATCCAGCGAGGGCCACGCCGGGACCGGCGTGGCCCCGTTCCGCGAGCAGGTCAGTCGATTAGAGCTTGCACGGATTCGATTCTGATTGACCGGCAACGGCGTCACCCGGCACCGTTGCCAGGATCTTGTAGTGTCCCAGACCAAGCTCCTTCCCGAACGCCTCGCCCACAAGGACATCCTGCACGTGCTGATGATCCGACGCGCGGAAGTATGAGCGTCCTTCCTTGAGCCCGTCGAACTCGTGCCCCTCGAGCGCTTTGATCACGGGCAGAGTCTCCGTCGTACCGGCCCGCCGCACCGCTTCAAGAATTTGCGTCATCGCGGCGTAGCCGAGATAACAGCGCGATGTCGGGGTGTGGTTGTACTTATCGATCACCGCCTGGACAAAGCGCTTCGAGCCCTCCGTGTTGATCTTGGGATCCCAGATCAGGCCCCAAATGCCGGTGTTCTGCGCGTAGCCCAGCGGCCGGCCGATTTGCTCGCCCGCGATCAGACCCCCCACGCCGATCTTCTCTTTTGCCAGCTCAAGTTTGCTAAAGGTTTTCATCGCATGGACCAAGTCCCACCCGTACAGGTTCAACACCACGAGCGTGGGACGCTTTTCTTTGGCGGCCGCGAGGGCGGCGGTCACATCGGTGGCCCCAAACGGCACCATCGCCTCTCCAAGGAATTCGACCCCGTGCGGCTGGCCGGCCCCCACCGCCGCCTGTGCCAGTGCTTTGCCGTCCAGCGTGCTGGTGGTCAACATGTACCAGCGGTTGCCGTAGGTCTTCAGTAGCTGCGGCACGACAGCCCGAGCCAGCATGACCGCATTGGGCATAAAGACGAATGTGTGGGAGTTGCAGGCGGCACCCGTCAACTCGGGGAGATGGGCGCCGGTCACCATGAACAGCTTATTTTCCTTTTGCGCGAGCTCGGACACCGCCAGCGCGCAGTCGGCGTTGAAGGTGCCCATCAAAAAATCGACGCGATCTTCCTTTATAAACTTGGCGGCCGCTTTGACCGCCGTCTCCGGGTTGGAAGCATCGTCCGCTTCAAGAATGACCACCGGACGGCCTAAGATTCCGCCGCGCTTGTTGTACAAGTCCACCGCGACGTTCGCGCCATGCACGTCATGCACGGAGGAGGTCTTGTAGGGACTCGACAGCGGATCGATGATGCCTATTTTGATGGGCTCGCCGCCTGCCGCACGGGCCGGGAGGCTGGAGCTCGAGAGGGAACCCGCGAGGTCGCCCAGAAGAAGGCCGCCTCCGACGCCCGCCGTCAGACGCAAGAAGTCTCTGCGTGAATAGTCAGCCATAAGCACCTCCTTGGCTCTTCAATGTTATCTCGCGGCCACTCCCGATGCCTCGAGGTCGCGGGACCGCAGACGAGAGTGAGATTTTTTGCGCGGCGTCAGGGAGGGACGTGGAAGAAGAGCAACCGACATCCGAGACGGGGCGCGCGTTCGGCGCAGTCGGACCACAGGGAAGGGAGAGAGTCCATCGGCACGCTCCGAGCCGGCACGGCCGGCTCGGAGCACCATAGGAGGGGGCACCGCGGAATGTCAATCTAGCTCAACTGTATTGATCCCACGTATCGCATTGCTTGATGGCCCAGAAGACCGCTTCTTTGAGTTTTTTCAACTGCACATTCTCGGGGTCGCGAATGGCCTGCAGTTTCTTGTCGATGTCATACAGCGGCTGAATGGACCGCTTATCAGGAATTTTCCCCAGTGCCCAGGCGACCTCGGTCAACACCGCCCAGTCCGTCTTGGGATCATTCAGTTTGGCCAGCAACGGCAGCACGACCGACGCGTCGCCATGAATGCCGCCGATCTGGCCCAGGCCTTTGGCCGCCGCCGCCTGAATGTCCACCTGCGGCGACGTGTTCATGACGTCGATCAAGAGCGGGATGCCGTCCTTTCCGAGATTGCCCATCGCCACGAGGGCTTGTTTGGCGAGGTCGCGATCTGCCAGCGCTTCCTTCAATTTTGGAAGCGCGTCGTCGGCCTGCATCTCCCCCAACAACGACATGATTTTGATCTTCCGCGCTTGGCTGGTATCCGGCGCGTCAAGCAGCTTGAGCAGGCGGTCCGGCTGTCCCCACTCCGCCGTCAGCAGCAGTGGGAACTCGTATTTTTCCAGCACCTCCTTCAGCTTGCCCATCGCGTAGGCGCCGGGGTCTCCGCTCTGGGCCGCTTGCGCCGCGGCCTCCGCGTCCTCGAAATCGGTCCGCACTTCCTTCTGCCATTTGATCTTCATCCCGCCAAGCAGGTAGGAAAGCTGGCAGGCCGGCCCCTTCCAGAGGCGGGAGGGAGCGTCCGGCAAGTCGGCATCACCGCCGGCCGCCGTGGTGCCTTCCCAGGTTTTCCGCTGCTCGCACTTGACGCGGAAGGTCACGTCGTGAGGAGCGTTCGGATCCTGGGTCACGGCGTAATTGAGCTCTTTGAGTCGGCGAGACGCTACCTCTGCGATGGGCGCTGCATCGACCCGGCCCTTGTCCGTCAGGGCAAGCGCTTCGACGCGCACTGTTTGGATCTTAGCCAACTGAGCCTTTTGCTCGGCGGTGAAGTACTCCCGGTACGCCCATGCGGGTTCGCACCACATGCCGACGAACGCCATGAACATGATGACGATGTATGGCCGTCGCATACGTATACCTCCTTGAGAAAAGTACCGCACTGTTCGCTCTGAGAAAAAGACAATTGGTTCGACGACAACCTCCTCTGCGGAGCGAGGTCACCCGCTCCATCGATGGCTGTAAGGATTATACCCTGCCATTGTAAATGGAACCGAATCGACAATAAATTCTGCCGTTTCACGCGTGCCGATACACCCGTATTCTTGCGGGCTAGGGAGCCGTATTGTTGCCGAAAACCCTCCCCTCGTATGGGTTGACACTTGGATAGTTCCGACTGTACAAAAGCTGTACACTATCGCGTGTTTTTGCTGTCTCAGGCATCGCAACGACAGCCCCGCGGACGTCCCCACCGTGCGAGAGTGGCGGAACTGGCAGACGCGCGAGACTTAGGATCTCGTGGGTAACCGTGGGGGTTCAAGTCCCCCCTCTCGCACCACACCCATCGCTCGCCGGGATGCCGGCCTAGGGTAAAGGACCTCGACGTATGACCATGCATTTGGAAGTCACGGAACTGGGCCCCATGAAAAGGGCCCTCAAGATCGAAGTGCCTGCCGAAGAAGTCACCCAGCGTTTTTCGCAAGCCTATACCCAGCTGAACCGCCAGGTCCAGGTGCCGGGATTCCGGCCCGGCAAGGCCCCCCTGGCCATCCTGGAAAAGCGCTACGCCAAGGCGGTGGAAGAAGACGTGATCCGGAGCCTGGTGCCTGATTACTACGATCGGGCCATCAAGCAAGCCGGCATCAGTCCGGTGGTCGTCGAAATTCCGCCGCTCGAACGGGTCAAGATCAAGAAGGACTCCCCGTTTACGTTTACCGCCACCGTGGAGATCAAACCCAAGATCGACTTGCGTGATTACAAGGCGCCCAATCCCATTTCGTTGAAGCCGGATCCACGCACCGTCACGGATGAGCAGGTGGACCGCGCGTTGGAGGTCCTCCGGGAACAGCATGCTCGGCTCGACGCCGCCCCTGCGGGCACGGCGCTCGCCGACGGGCACTACGCCGTCCTCGATCTGACAGGCTATCTGGATGGAGCGCCGCTTGAAGGCACCACCAAGGAAGGGCAGTTGCACCGGGTCGGCTCCAAAGCGGCCATCTTGGGCATAGACGTGGACCCGCATCTTGCCGGCAAGCAGGAAGGAGACGTGGTGGAAATTCCGCAGGCCTATCCGGCCAGCCACCCCGACGCCCGGGTCGCCGGAAAGACAGTGCTGTTCCGGCTCTCCGTGAAAGGCGTCAAGCAGAAGACGCTGCCTGCCCTGGACGACGAATTCGCCAAGGATTGCGGGCCGTACACGTCGTTGCAGGAGATCAAGGACAAGCTGCGCGCCGAGATGGAAAAGGCCCTCAAGAAGGACATCGAGGAAGGCTATAAAGACACCATCATCAAGCGTTTGGTGGAGACGCACCATTTCGACCTCCCGGAGACCCTCGTCGAACGGGAACTGGACGCGATCGTCCGCCAGAAGATCCAGGAGCGGCAGCGTGGGAAGGCGACGGACCCGTCGCCCGCGGTGACGGCCGAAGACGTGAAGACGGTCCGCGAGGAACATCGCGAAGAGGCCAAACGGCGGGTCAAGGTGGGCCTGATTCTGGAGGCGATCGCCGAGAAGGAAGGCCTCTCGGTGAGTCAGGAGGATCTGAACAACGAAGTCTCGCGTCTGGCGACGGAGCTTCGCCTGCCGGTCGCCGACCTGGTCAAGATGATCCAGGCGGGCGGCCAGGAGTCCATCGACGAACTGCGCGCCCGCATCCTGGCCGACAAGGCGCTCGATTTTGTGTACCGGCATTCGGTGATTCAAGGATAGGGACGAACGGGCGCGTCGGACATCGGCGCCCGCTCCCGCAGAAAGGATTTGATGACATGTTGGTTCCGATCGTAGTCGAACAAACCAATCGAGGCGAACGAGCCTATGACATTTACTCGCGGCTCCTCAAAGACCGGATCATTTTCCTGGGTGCCCCCATTGACGACGTCTTTGCCAATCTCATCATCGCGCAGCTGTTGTTTCTCGAAGCCGAGGATCCGGAAAAGGACATCAACCTCTACGTCAATTCTCCGGGAGGCAGCGTGACGGCCGGGCTTGGCATCTATGACACGATGCAATACGTGAAGCCGCCGATCAACACGATCTGTCTCGGTCAAGCCGCCAGCATGGGGGCCCTCCTCTTGGCGGCCGGAACCAAGGGCAAGCGCTTTGCGTTGCCGAACGCCCGGGTGATGATTCATCAGCCCTTGGGCGGCTTCCAGGGCCAGGCCACGGAAATCGACATTCACGCCAGGGAAATTTTAAAGATTCGGGAGCGCCTCAACGAAATCCTGGCCAAGCACACCGGCCAGTCGATCGAAAAGATCGCGCACGATACGGAACGCGACTACTTCATGTCGGGCGAGGAAGCGAAGCGCTACGGCCTCATCGACGAGGTCATCACACGACCACCGAAAATGGTCAAGCCGGCGGAGTCCGGCGACGGGGGGAAAGACTCGGCCAAAGGCAAGTAACACAGGAGGAGGCATGGCCAAGCAGGAGAAGATGGACCGGCATTTGCGGTGTTCGTTTTGCGGAAAGAGCCGCGACGAAGTGCGAAAACTCATTGCGGGCCCGACCGTTTACATTTGCGACGAGTGCGTCAATCTTTGCAATGACATCATCGCCGAGGATTGGGAAGAAGCGAAGGAAGAGATTTCGTCGAAGCTGAAGAAGCCGGCCGAGATCAAGCATCACCTGGATCAGTACGTCGTCGGACAGGAGCGGGCGAAGCGGATTCTGTCGGTCGCCGTCCACAATCATTACAAGCGGATCTCGTCCAAGGAAAAGGAAGTCGACGACATCGAACTGCAGAAGGGCAACATCCTGATGGTGGGCCCCACCGGGACGGGAAAGACCTTGCTGGCCCAGACGCTGGCGAAGTATTTGGACGTGCCGTTTACCCTGGCCGATGCCACGACCCTCACCGAGGCCGGCTACGTCGGCGAAGACGTGGAAAACATCATCCTCAAGCTCCTGCAGGCCGCCGACTACGACGTGGAACGGGCGGAGCGGGGAATCGTCTACATCGATGAAATCGACAAAATCAGCCGGAAGAGCGACAGCCCTTCGATCACCCGGGACGTCTCGGGCGAGGGCGTGCAGCAAGCCCTCCTGAAGCTGATCGAAGGCACCGTGGCCAACGTCCCGCCGCAGGGCGGCCGGAAACATCCGCATCAGGAGTTCATCCAGGTCAATACCAGCAACATTCTGTTCATTTGCGGCGGAGCCTTCGTGGGCTTGGATCAGACGATCGAACAGCGCCTCAACCGGAAATCCATGGGATTCGGCGCCGAGGTACGGGGACGGAGCGAAGTGCGGCTCGGAGATCTGCTCGCGAAGGTGCAACCTGAGGATTTCTTGAAGTACGGGCTCATTCCGGAGTTCGTCGGGCGGTTGCCGGTGGTGGCGACGCTGGAGGAACTGGACGAGCGCGCCTTGATCCGTATCCTCACGGAACCGCGAAACGCGCTGACCAAGCAGTACGAGAAGCTCCTCTCCTTTGAAAAGGTCAAATTGAAATTCACGGAAGGCGCCTTGGGCGCCGTCGCGCGCAAGGCCTACGCCCAGAAAACCGGTGCGCGTGGCCTCCGCGCCATTCTCGAAGAAGTGATGCTCGACGTGATGTACGACGCCCCCTCGCAAAAGCAGATCAAAGAGGTCGTCATTACGGAAGACGCCATTGCAGGCAAGAATCCGCCGATCCGCATTTTCGAGCAGGACAAGGACGTCAAGACCGCGTAACCGATCTCTCTCCGCCGCCGGCCCCCGCCGGCGGCGCCTTGCTCCCCCCATTCTCCAGAGGCGTTCCCCCTCGTTCCGCCCCGTCGGGCCCGCTTGCAGAACTCACAGGATTTCTCGACAAGCCCGGGGAGTCCGCTATACTGGCGGCATATCGCCTTAGGGAGGATGCTGTGAAATACCCCGTTTCGTCCAGCTTGCGGCACAAGGGAAAAGTCTTGGAACTGGACGCAGCGCGTGAAGTGGTTACGCTGTACGGCATCAATGGCGACCCGATCGGCAGCCTCTCCTGGGATTTTGTGATCGACCAGATTTTGGCCTATCGCAAAGCGCCGGTACAGAAAGAGGTACGGTCCGAGCCCCGCATTTCCTTGGCCTTTCGGGTCCGCTACAACACGCCCGAAGGTCAACGCTTCGAAAGCCGCGCCGGAGGCATCGGCGGCGGCGGCCTCTTCATCGAAAGCCTCGCACCGCTCGCGGTTGGGACCAAACTCGCCATGGAATTCTCGCTTCCGGAGCAGCCCGCCGAATGGCTCCCCGCCAAAGGCGTCGTGGCGTGGGTCTGTCCCAAGGCGGATCAGTATACGTTTAGCCCGGGCATGGGCGTCCGTTTTACCGATATCAAGCCGGAGACACGCGATCGCATTTTAGAACTCGTGAAAGTGATGCAGCAGACCCAGGCGGCCTGAGTTCGCGCCCTCAGCCCCTCCCGTACACGAAGGACGCCGACATGCAGCTTCCCATCGTTTCCACTTCAGGCCATCAAGGCAAGACCCTGACCGTCGATATCGAACAAGAGCGCATCCTGATCCATGACGCATCGGGAACCCTCCTGGGAGCCATGCCCTGGGGCGCCATCATCGAGCGGGTTCTCTCCAGCGATGATGACACCCGGTATGCACACTGTCGGGCCCATTCGCGAGCGCCCTTGGCGATCAAAGTCCGCTACACCACCCCGGAAGGGAAGCAATACGACAGTCTCACGGGGGGCATCGGGGGTGGCGGGCTGTTCATCGAAAGCGGAACGCCGCTGGCGCCGGGCACTGAGTTGAGCGTGGAGTTTGCGCTTCCTGACCGGCCATGGGAGAAACTCAAGGCCAAAGCCAAGGTAGCATGGACACGTAACAAGCCTGAGCGCTACCTGTTATTCCCCGGTATGGGCGTCCAGTTCATCGATATCGATGAGAAGGCCCAGGCCTTGCTCATCGAACTGGTGGAAGCCCTCAATCGGAGCCGGACGCCTTCGTAAACGACCTTCGACTCGCCTCCACCCATCGCTGAACCGCCGGATTCGCCTCTACAGGAGCCCGAGACCACCCATCCAGGGCCGTGGGCTCGCTCAAGAAGCGGAGACGATAAGCCGCTTCGATCCGGACCCCGTCATCGTGATCGTAGAGCAGACGATCGGCCACTGCCCGAACGGCGCGAGGATCGCCGCTCTCCGCTAACGCGGCAATCACCCAGCGGCGGACCGACGCATCCGGATCGCCGCTGCGCTCGATGAGCACCTCCGCCGCCTCCGGTCTGTTCGCGCCAATCCCAGAGAGCGCATGGGCCGCCGCTCGTCGAACCGCCGGGTCAGGATCGCGGAGCAATCCGGCCACCGGCGGCACGATCGAAGCCGGCGCGTCATCGGCTTGGCCTAAGGCGTGTGCCGCGGCCCTTCGCACCGCCAGGTCCTCGTCGCCGAGCAGGGACGCGATCCCTCGGGCGCTCGCCTCACCCAAGACCGGCAGCCGGGCCAGCGCGAGGACCGCCGCTTCCCGAACCTTGGGCTCCACGTCTTGCAGCGCTCGCTGCAACAAAGGCTCCGCTGAGCCGTCCCCGATCTTGCCCAGCGCCTCCGCGGCGGTCCGTCGCATGAGCGGATCCTGATCGTTGAGTAATTCCATCAGCAGATGAAGCGTGGCCGCAGGTGCCGGTGGCTCCTCAACGTAGCAGCCAAGCACGGAGAGCGCGAAAAGGACGAGCACGCACAGGGGGATAGGGGAACGCGACGGGACGGACGAGAGGGCGGGGGGCGCGGAAGCCGAACCGATCACGCGGATTTGGGAGGCTCTTCCTGCACGGCCGGCATTTCCTTCGCAGCCTCGATGGACTGTTCCAGTTCTTTCTGCGCGGCGTCAATTTCCGCCTGAATGGTCCGCATCTGGGGATCCACGCTGTTCCGGACATCGGCCACGGCTTGCCGGAACGTCCTGAGGGCGTCACCCACGCCTTCACCCAGGCTCTGCATATCATTGGGTGACAGACCAGTCTGCTGCGCCTGTGCCGCCTTCGCTTTGAGGGCGGCTTGTTGAGCCTGCACGCGTGCAACGGCTTCTTTGTTCACGATGGCGGATGGACGTTTGGCGGCCGGTTTGGGCTGGGCTCCAGGCGGCAAGGGGGGGTACTGTGCACGGGCGACCGGAGAGGGGGCGGCTGCACGCTCCTCCATCGACACGACGTGCTGAGACGTCGGCGACGAAGACGCGGCCTGCGCTCCGCCGGACGGCCGTGCCGCCTGAGGTCCCTGAGGCCCCATGTTGTAAAGCATCGACGCCGTGGTTCCCGGCGTCATTTCCGGCCCTGGCACGTAGGGGGTATTCAGCTTCGGCCCGGAAGCGGGTGGTGTCGCGGCTGGTTGAGCGGCGGATACGGAAGCGGAGGCCACCGGGGGTGCGGGCGCCTCCTGTGGAGGTGCCGGTTCTTGTGCGATTGCCGGGGGCGGAATGTCGTTGACTTCCTTCTTGAACCCCTTGAGCGCCTTCCCCACCCCCTCGCCGATTTGCGGAAGTCGCCCGGCGCCGAAAATGATCAGCACGATGACCAGGATGATGATCAGTTCGGAAATGCCCATCGTCCCAAACATTCGGGTACCTCTCGATCTCAGGACCTGAGCATCCGGCGCCCAGGCGGCGTCGGTTGACTCTAGCCGCCACAGCGACGTGGTGTCAAGAAAGCGACGACGCGGACACGCTTAGAGGATCGGCACGATTTCCGTTTGCAGAGGCTGACCATAGACGATCGCCTCACGGTCTCCCACGTAGACGTCCAGCTCACTCCGGATCCCGAACTCCCCCGGCAAATAGATGCCCGGCTCGATCGAAAAACACGTGTGAGGCAGCAGGCGCCGGCTGTCCTGCGTCTCCAGATTGTCGATGTTCGCTCCATTTCCGTGAACTTCTTCTCCGATCGAGTGCCCGGTGCGATGCACAAAATACGCGCCGTAGCCGGCACGACGAATCTCGGCGCGACAGACGTCATCGATTTCCCATCCGAACGGCAGGCGGCCCATTGCGATCCGCTCCTGCGCGAAACGCAACGCCGCGTCGCGGCCCCGGCGGACACAGTCGAAGACCGCCTGCTGCCGGGCCGGAGCGCGCCCTCCGGTATAGCCGGTCCAGGTGATGTCCCCGTAGACGGCGCCAGGCTCCGTCCGCTTGGCCCAGAGGTCGATCAAGACCAACTGGTCGCGGCGAATGACCGACGAGCCCTCTTCGGCGGGAGTGTAATGGGGATCGGCGCTGTGCGCGTCAACGGCCGCGATCGGCGCGCTGGACGTTGTCATGCCCGCATCGCGAATGCGCACGAGGATGAACTGCTGGAGATCGTATTCCGTCAACCGGCGCGCCTTCGCCAGCGAGGACGCGACGTGGCCGAACGCGTCGTCCACGATGCGTCGCAACGCCTCTGTGGCATACTGATGGGACGCCCGCTGCTCTTCCGTCCAAACGGCCTCGAACCGCTGAACGAGATCGGCGGAGGTCGCCACTTCCGGACCCAGGCTCCTGATCAACTCGACGGTCCCCGCATCGACACGGGACACATAGGGCACCGCATTCATCGGCGAGTACTGCATCGCGATTCGCCGTCGGCCTTTCAGCATCGCCGCCAACGCCGTCCGTTGCTCCTCCCAGGACACGTAGCGCTCTTCGCGGCCGGGTAGGTCGTCGAGCACATGCGGTTCGATCCGATGGAGGAGCTTCACTGGCTCGCCGTCCGTGGGGATCCAGTAGTACCAGCGTCTCGTGACGTGTCGGGTGGGATCGAGCAAGAGCACACGATAGGCCAGCGGGTCGGACCGGCGGAAATCGTAGAACAGCCAGCCATCCAGCGGCTGGCTCTCGCGCAGCGCCTGCTGAATCGCGGCAATCCGGTCCGTCACAGGAGTGCTCATGGAGATTCCGCATCTTAGCGTCGGCGCGGAAAAGCCGTCAACGCGGCGGCGTGCTACAATGCCGTCGGATGCCTTTGGATCAGCCGCCTGAACCATCGCCCTATCGTGTCACTCTGTTTTTCGGCCCCGAAGCGGTCGAGGACCGGCCGGACACACTCGCCTGCGTGTTCAACGTGAAGAAGCGCAGTTGGAAAGCCGGCATCCAAGTCGCCGTCGAGCTCACCACTCGTCAGCTCGCCGCAATGGCCGACCGGTTGCAGCTGACCCAACGGGTGGCGCCGTCGGTCAGTGTGCTGGGTGCCGAGGCCCGGGCGCACGCGGAGGCCCGGGTGCCTGAGCTCTTCGCCCAAGCGGTCGCCTGGTGCAAACTCGACCTGCAGCTGGGTCGTGGCCTTGGACCGGAGAATATTCGCCTCGCCGCCGAAGGACCGGACGAGCCGTTGGACCACGCGGTACAATCCAGACATGAGTATGTGTTGGCCTACATTCTCGCGGAGCTTGACCTCCCTACTGAAAACCCATGTGTCTAATCCCGCTGGAGATTATCCGACGGCAGGGGGCTTGCATTCCCGCATGGATTTGCTATAACGCAGGCGGCGCGGTGCGGATGTTTCGCCTGCGTTTCTTAAGAAGGAGGACTCTCGCGTGACACACAGCGGACTCTCCAACAGACTTCGGCTCGGCGTCGCCATCGTGGCGCTGGCGTGTTTTTCACTGACAACCGTTCCGGCCCAGAGCCAGTCATCTTCCAACGACACTCAGCAAGGCACAGCCTCAGGCGCTGGCATGCAGGTCGCTTCCGCACTCTCAACGATCGTGTATTTTCCATTTAAGGCGGCCTTCGCGATCGGCGGGGGCATCGTCGGTGGCCTGGCCTATGCCTTCTCAGGCGGCAGCGAGCAGACGGCTAAGAACATCTGGGTGCCCAGCATGTACGGCACCTATGTCATCACCCCGGAACATTTGAGCGGCGACCGGCCCGTGCGATTCCTCGGCGTGGCTGCCGAAGAGCCGGTCTCGGCCGATGCGGCACCGATGGACATGCCGACGGATCCGGCACTGTCGACCGACCCGTCCCTTCCGCCCGACACCGCCCGCTGACATGACTCCGGTCATCGGCGTGACCCCCGACTTCAATGCCGGTGACCGGAAGGATATGGGTGGTCCCGAACCAACGTACTTCTTGCGTGCTCGGTATATTCGCGCCATTGAAGAGTTGGGCGGAGTCCCCCTGATTTTGCCGCTGGTCGCCGGCACCGCCGCACGGCGGCGCCTCCTGGACCGGATCGACGGGCTGCTGCTGACGGGCAGCGGCCCCGACCTTCCTCCCAAGCTGTACGGCGAGCGGCAGCGTTATCCCTTTCCGCTCGTCAGCGAGCGGCGCGCCGACTTCGAATTGGACCTCGTGCGCCAGGCCCGGGCACGGGACGTCCCCCTTCTCGCCATCTGCGGGGGCATGCAAACGGTGAATGTGGCCTGCGGCGGAACGCTGTTTCAGGACATTCCCTCGCAAGTGGACGACGCGCTGAATCATCGCCAGGCAGCCAAAGCGATCCGCCCGTCCCATCCCGTCTCCGTGGCTCCCAACAGCGTGTTGAGAACCGTCGTCAAGCAGGCCACCATCATGGTGAACAGTTCGCATCACCAATCCGTCAAGACCGTGGCTCCCACGTTGCGCGCCTCCGCCGTTGCACCGGACGGCGTGATCGAAGCCATCGAATCGCCGGCTCATCGCTTTCTGCTCGCCGTCCAGTGGCATCCGGAGTTCTTGTTCGAACGGCACCGTCCTCATCGCCGGTTGTTCGAAGCCCTCCTGGCCGCGGCGAGACGGCCTCGGCGATGAGTCGGCCGGTTGAACCCGGCCGCCCGCCTGCTATACTTGACGACACATGGAGCCCCCTTCCATTCAGTCGGCCGTCGGATCGCAAGCCTCCGCGCTGGCGGGCCGTTCGGTGATCAGCCGCCTGTTCCGGACGAAGCCGATCGACGTCATTCTGGCCGACGCGGCGCATCCGGATCACCGTCTGAAGAAAACGCTCACCGCCTGGGACCTGACCGCACTCGGCATCGGCGCCATCATCGGAACCGGCATCTTCGTGCTGATCGGCACGGCGATCGTCGGCGACGCGCACCGGCCGGGCGCCGGGCCCGGCATCATTCTCTCCTTCATCTTGTCGGGTCTCACCTGCGCGCTGGCCGCCCTGTGCTACGCCGAGTTCGCCGCGATGATCCCGGCGGCCGGCTCCGCCTACACCTATTCCTACGCGACGCTCGGAGAATTTTTGGCCTGGATCACCGGATGGAACTTGATTCTGGAGTACGGAGTCGCCTGTGTGGCGGTTGCCATCGGCTGGTCGGGCTATTTCAACAATCTCCTGGGCCTTGCCGGGCTCGAATTGCCGCATTGGGCGACACATGCGCCCGGTGGACCGGATGGGGGCATCGCCAACATTCCGGCGGCCATCATCGTGCTGCTGGTCACGGTCATCTTGGTGATCGGCATCAAGGAAAGCGCACGGGCCACCGGCATCATCGTGGGATTGAAACTGGCGGTCATTCTGTTTTTCATCGCCGTCGGTACGCCGGCCGTCAGCCCCGGCAACTGGTCGCCCTTCATGCCTCAGGGATTCGCCGGGGTCGGCGCGGCAGCCGCGATCATCTTTTTTGCCTATATCGGGTTCGACGCCGTCTCGACCACCGCGGAGGAGGCCCGTAACCCGCAACGGGACCTCCCCATTGGAATCATTGCTTCTTTGGCCATCTGTACCGTGTTGTACATCAGCGTGGCGGCCGTGCTGACGGGACTTGTGCCGCACACGCAGATTGACGTGCATGCCCCGGTCGCCGACGCGCTGCGCCTGGTGGGATTCAAGTGGGGCGCAGCCATCGTGGCGATCGGCGCGGTGGCCGGGATCACCAGCGTGCTGGTCGTGATGATGCTGGGGCAGATCCGGGTGTTCTTCGCCATGTCCCGCGATCGCTTATTGGGGCCGTGGCTGTCCGCCGTCCACCCGCGGTTCGGGACTCCCCATCATGCGACCATCGTGACCGGTGTCGGCGTGGCGATTCTATCGGCGTTGATTCCCATCGGCGACGCAGCCGATATGACCAACATCGGCACGCTCTTCGCCTTCGTGCTGGTCTGCATCGGCGTCATCATCCTGCGCTACACCAAACCGCATCTTGCTCGCCCGTTCCGGTTGCCGTTCATGCCATTGGTGCCGATCCTGGGCCTGACCGCATGCCTGGGCCTCATGTGTTTTCTCCCGTGGCTCACCTGGATGCGGTTCGGCGTGTGGACGATCATCGGGATCCTCGTCTACGCCAGCTATGGCCTCCGGCACAGCAAGCTGGCGGAGCAGTAGCGCGCGTTCC
>JBDZVU010000026.1:34846-36077 GCA_040255845.1 Nitrospiraceae bacterium
CGGAGTGCGGCGACCGGCGATGACCGGTCCAGTGTCAGCTGTTCGTCTGCGTCTTCGAAGGGGCTGTCGCGGGGGTCGCCGTGGCGGCGGCAGGCGATGCAGGCTCGGCTTGGGCCGGTGCGGGGCCTGGTTGAGAAGCCGGAGGAGCGGCGGGCGCGGACGCCGACGGCGCGGCGGGTTTCGGCGGCGGAGCCGCCGGCTTGGGAGGCGCGGGCCTCTCCGGCTTGATGCCCCCTTCCCAGGCAGGACCTGAATACATATCGGCGGTTAGGCCTTTCCCCTTCCACTTCTCCTCGAAATCGGCAGCGGCCTTGTTCGGCGTCTCTCCGATCCCCATTACGTCGTTCCAGGGATAGACTTTGGGGCCGATCTGGCATCCAGACTCGGTTCGTTTGAGATACAAGGCAATGGGATTGCCGCGGTACGGGCCAAGGTAGATGTGCACGCAGCCGACGTATTCCAGCAAAGCCGCCATGGCAAACTCCGAGAAGGCGCATGATGCCACAAGAGGCGAGGAGAGGGCAAGACAACCGAGCGCTACGCGGAGGGCTCTGCGACGGCCACTCTCCCGACCGGCTTGGCCCGGATCAAGAAGACCCCGAGCGTGAGCACCATGATGACGGCGACGTTCATCCCGACATCCATCAAGTACTGGTAGAAGTGCGTTTCCGTCATATTGGCCTGATGCGAAAGCTCGGCGCCGGCCGTAAGCACGCGTCTGGTGCAGGCGATGATGCCGACCGCTAAATAGGGCTCGAGCGACAAGACTTCGGTCTGGAGAAAACGGATCACTGTTCGGAACAACTCGAGCAGGATGATGACCAGCAACAGATCGTTGAGCAGCCGCAACCCGGCCGGCAGGAGGCCGATCTCCGAAGATTTGATCGCGAAACTGTACCACGCATGGGCGAAGACCAGCATGCCGAGGACGAGCAGGCTGAAGCCGGCCGTGGCGTATCCAAGGCGGTCAAGCCATTCCATGTACCCACACCAACGTTTCATCGTCTTCTCCCGCTGTCCTGATTGCGCGATCTCCACGCCGGACCTCTCGGTTTAAGGGGATTAGGCGTGCCCCGCCGGACCGTTCGGCTCCGGCTCGGGGGCGCGCATCTGGCCGAACTTCAGTTCCCGCATGGAGCTGATGGTCAGGGAGTGTCCGCAGCACCGGATCTCCTTGAATCCGGCTCCGCCGTCGATGATCATCACCCGCAGCCCGCATGAGTCGGGATAC
>JBDZVU010000174.1:0-2244 GCA_040255845.1 Nitrospiraceae bacterium
ATGATGCAGCGTTCGTGCTGCGGAGACCAGTAATTTGTGGTCTTGTACAACACGTCCGCCTCCTGCGAGAGAACCAGAAACCCGTGTGCGAACCCTTCCGGGATCCACGCTTGTTTCTTGTTCTCTGCGCTTAAGACGACGCTCACCCATTGCCCGAAGGTCGGCGATCCCCGACGGATGTCCACGGCCACGTCGAAGATTTCTCCGGAGACCACCCGCACCAGTTTCCCCTGGGGATGTTGGATCTGGTAGTGCAACCCTCTCAGAACATGTTTGACCGAGTACGAATGGTTGTCTTGTACGAAGGAGACGTGTCTGCCGATGGCATCGGCAAACCATCGTTCGTTGAAACTTTCCAGGAAGTATCCGCGCTCGTCGCGATAGAGCGTCGGCTCCAACGTCCACACGTCAGGGATGGCGCTGGGAACGGCTTTCATCGCGCGCCTGGGGGTGACGGCAGGGACTCGCTCAGCACACGCAGGAGGTATTGGCCATACCCGTTCTTGAGCAACGGTTGAGCCAGCTTCTCCAGCTGACCCGCATCGATCCACCCGTTCCGATAGGCGATCTCTTCGGGGCAGGCCACCTTGAGTCCCTGACGGTGCTCGATGGTGGCGATGAATTGGCTGGCATCCAACACGGACTCGTGCGTCCCCGTGTCCAGCCAGGCATAGCCTCGCCCCATCACCTCGACATGGAGCCTTCCCTGCTCGAGATACAGCCGGTTGAGGTCCGTGATTTCCAACTCTCCGCGGGCCGACGGCTTGAGGCGCTTCGCCAGGCCGGCGACCTGAGCGTCGTAGAAATACAACCCCGTCACTGCATAATTGGATTTTGGAACGGCAGGCTTTTCTTCCAGATTGACCGCCTGACCCCGCTCGTCGAATTCGACCACGCCGTATCGTTGCGGATCGTTGACATGGTAGGCAAACACCGTCGCCCCGTCCCGGCGGGCCATGGCATGGCTCAACAGCTGGGGAAAATCGTGCCCATGAAAAATGTTGTCCCCAAGGACGAGCACCGAGGGCGCCGAGGCGAGAAACGTTTCCCCGATGATGAACGCCTGCGCCAGTCCGTCAGGGGACGGCTGGACGGCGTAGGACAGCCGCAGCCCCCACTGCGCCCCCGATCCCATCAACTGCTCAAACCGGGGAGTATCTTGAGGCGTGGAGATGATGAGGATGTCCCGGATACCCGCGAGCATCAGGGTGCTCAGCGGGTAATAGATCATCGGCTTATCGAAGACCGGCAGGAGCTGTTTGGAAACCGCCAAGGTGGCCGGATGCAGGCGAGATCCGGTGCCGCCGGCCAGAATGATCCCCTTGCGCATCATAGCAGACCCTGCGAGCCGAGTTCATCGAGACAACGGCGGGCGTGATAGCGCCAGTCCGGCAAATGTACCCCAAAAACACGCGTGATCTTCGACGTGTTCAACCGTGAATTGAGCGGCCGCCGGGCCGCGACCGGGTACGCGGCGCTGTCAATCGGAACGATGGACTCGGGCCTCGTCTTCAACGCCACGCCGCGATCCTGCGCCACGGTGACGACGTACGTGGCGTACCCATGCCAGGACGTTTCGCCGCTCGCCGCGAGATGATAGGTACCGGCAGCGTCCTCACGTCCACTTTTGTGCAGCGTGTGATGCAGGGCCAAGGCCGTGACGTCGGCGAGCAGTTCGGCGCTGGTCGGCGCTCCCCATTGATCGGCCACGACGCTCAACGTTTCCCTCTCCTTGGCCAATTTTAAAATCGTGCGGAGAAAGTTCTTTCCCCTGGCGGCAAACACCCAACTGGTTCGAAAGACGAGATGCTTGGCATGGCGCGTTCTCAGCGCCTCCTCCCCTTCCCACTTCGTCCGGCCATACACGGACAGCGGGTGCGGCGGATCATCCTCCCCATAGGAACCCTGCTTGTTCCCATCGAAGACATAGTCGGTGGAATAGTGGACGAGCCAGGCATCGCATCGATGGGCTTCCTCGGCCAGCACGGCGACCGCTTCGGCATTGATCCGTCGCGCCCTCTCCGGCTCGGATTCCGCCTGATCCACCGCCGTATAGGCTGCGGCATTGACGATCACCCCCGGCCGATGCCGGCGTATCCACTCCCGCACGCTCTCCGGCCGTTCGAAATCAACCTCGTCTTGCTCGGTGGCGATCAGAGTGCCCAGGGGCGCGAGCGAGCGCTGCAGTTCCCATCCCACCTGCCCTTCCTTGCCGAGCAATACGATCTTCATGCGCCGTACTGC
>JBDZVU010000112.1:0-8331 GCA_040255845.1 Nitrospiraceae bacterium
AGGTCCGCCTGCTCCAACGCGTGCAGCATCAGCTCCACGTCGGTGGGGTCGTCTTCGACGATCAAAATCGTAAACGGCGCCTTGGCCCGCTTTTTCATCGCACGCAGGTCTTGCACGTCGGTCGCCATTGATCACCTCTCGGGATACACATACTCGGGTACGTTCTCCGGACACACGTCGCGGAACAGCGGCATCGTGAAGCGCACCGCGCATCCCTCGGACTCCGAGCCGTCGATCCACACCGTGCCTCCGTACAACTCCACGATGCGGCGCACGATCGTCAGGCCGATGCCGCTGCCCGGCGCCTCAGTCGCACGCAGCCGGACGAACGGCTCGAACACCCGGACGCGCTGATCGTGCGGGATCCCCGGTCCATCGTCGCGCACGGTGAACCGCGCCAAGCGGCCCTGGATCTCGCAGCCGATCTCGACGGTCGAAGGCTGACCGGGCCGGGCGTACTTCAACGCGTTGGTGAGCAGATTGTCGAAGACCTGCCGAAGGTACGTGCCGTGGCAGGCGACCATGGGCAGATCGGGCTGCACCCGCACCACGGCGGTGCACCGTTCGATGTCGTCGGCATGGGCCTTGACGACGTCGCCAACGACGAGCGCCGGATCGACGGCGGTCACCGCCCCTTGCCCCACGCCGATCCGAGCCACCGACAGGATGCCCTCCACGCGCCGGGCGATGTCTTTCCCGTTTTCCTCGATCAGATGCAACCAGCGAGCGGCGCGCTCGTCCGTGGGACGGCCGTATTCCTGCACGAAGAGCCGCGCGAGCTCGCCCATGCGGGCGCCGGGTCCCTTGAGATCGTGGGCCAAACTTTCGGCCAGCAGCTCGAGCTGTTTCAGGCGCATGACGAGGCCCTGCTGCTTTTGCTGCGCCGCCTCGTACAGATGGGCGTTCGAAATGGCCACCGCCGCCTGCTGGGCCAACCCGACGGCCAGATGGACGTTCCAGGCGGAGGGCTCCCGCTGGGCACGGCTGATCAGGGCGAGCACGCCGAACGCCTCCCCCTGGCTCAGCAGCGGGACGGCGGCCATGCCTCGGCCGATCAAATTCCGCCGGAGCACTTGGGGCCGCTGATCCTCCTGCAGGTCCTTGCCGTAGGCCACCTTCCGCTCTTCGTACGCCTGCGCGCAGATCGGAAACTCCTCCCACAGCATGACCGATTTGCACAACCGTTCGTTCCACTCGCCCGAGGCCGCTTCGACCACCCAGCAGCCCATCTTCTCGTTGCGCAACATGACGAGGCAGACGTCCGCCTCCACCATCTCCGCCGCGCGGTCCGTAATGCGCCGCAGCACGCCGTCCAACCCGTCCGGTCCGATGGCGTTGATCTCGGTGCCGATGGCTTCCAGCGTCTCCAGTTCCCGGATATGGGCGCCGATGCGAAGCGCCATGTCCTGATAGGCCCGCGCCAGCATGCCGAGCTCGTCCGTGGGCTGGTCGCGTGCGGGCAGGAGCGCGGCGAACTGCGCCGTGTCGGTTCCTCGGCCGAAGCCGGCCGACGCCTTTTGGAGCCGCGCCAGCGGGTGCGTGATCGAGCGCACCAGCAGGCGCGATCCCAGCCAGCCCAGCACGAGAAAGCTCCCCAGCGCGCACCACAGTTCCGCGAAGGTCCAGGCCGACAGCCGCTCGGCGCGCTGATTGAGCGTACGCCGACTGACATCGAGACGATCCTCGACCGTGCGCAGGTTCTTTCGCAGCGCGTCGGAGAGCAGGTGCCCGGAGGAAGCGGGCGGCCGGCCCGCGTGGATCTCGACGAGCATGCCGTGGAGGGACGCCAGGAGCTGCTCGACTCCCGGGATGAGGGCCCGCAACTCATCGGCCGCCGTCGACCGTCCCGCGGACGCCTGTCTCGTCTCACGGAGCACCTGCTCCAATTCCGTTTCGGTCTTGGCCAGCGCCGCCGCGAACTCTGCCCGCGCGCTCGCCAGATAGCCGTGATAGGCGTCTTCGCCGTCGATCGCCAGCCGGTGAATGACATGGATGTATTCCCGCGCGAGCAGCACCGATTGGCGTTCATGCTGGATCGACAACAGCTGGCTGGTGACGTACAGATGAACGGCGAGGGAGAAGAGGAGCGGGATCAGCAACAGCACAATGACGGTCCAGACTTTGCGCCGAACCGTCAACTGCTGCCACCATGTTGCCGGCGACCATGCCATGGTGCCCCCTTCGCGGCAGTCCGCCCGCTACTATGCGGCTCGTACACAGGGACATGCAAGCCCTCCGATGCGCCATCGTCAAATCCCGCCGGTTTCGCTCCGCCGAGGAGGCATACGGGTGCCGCTCTTGATCACGCGGAACACGAGAGCCATAATTCCGCCAAGCGAGAGGTCATAATGGGGTCTTCCGATCACGATCGCGAAAAGGAATCGGCTCGCATCGGCCTCTTGGCGGCCTTGCTCGGTGGCTTATTTGTCTTTGACGCCATTACCCCGTTGGGGTTTGCCAACCACTTTCTGTATGCCACCTGTATTCTGCTGGCGAGCGGATCCACCATTCCCTGGCTGCCCTGGGCCACCGCAGGAGCGGGCAGCGCCCTGACCGCCATCGGGATGTTCTACAGCAACCCGTGGCCGGGCCTCCCGCTGTGGATCCCAATTTCGAACCGCTTATTCACCATCACCGTCTTGTGCGTCCTGGCCTGGTTCGCGGTGAAGCGACGTCAGGCGGAGACGGCCCTGCGGATCGTGAACGAAGGGCTCGAGGAGAAGGTCTCCGAACGAACGAAGGAACTGGCGGGGGTGAACGAGGCCCTCGTCTCCGAGATCACCGAACGGATGGAAGCCGAGCAGGCCTTGCGGATCTCGCAGGGTCGGCTCGCCGGCATCTTGAACATCGCCGAGGACGCCATCATCGTCATCGACGACCGTCAATCCATCGTGCTGTTCAATCGAGGCGCCGTGAAACTCTTCGGCTATGCAGCCGAGGAGGTGCTGGGCGGATCGCTGGACCGGCTGCTGCCCGAACGCCATCGCGGCGGCGATCCGGCGCGGCCGGCGTTGGGAGCCGCGGAGGATGCCAGCCACCTGCCGCACCGCCTGGACCTGTTCGGCCTTCGGAAAGACGGGACGGAATTTCCGGCCGAAGTCACGATCTCGCCGCTCACCGTCGGCAACATGACGACGTATACCATCATCCTCCGCGACATCACCGACCGGCTGCGGACCGAGCGGCAGCTGCAATCCCTCACGACACAGCTCATGACGGCGCAGGAGGAGGAACGGCGCCGCATTTCGCGGGAACTGCACGACGACATCAATCAGCGCTTGGCCTTGCTGGCCATCGAACTGGGACGGCTGGAAGCGCATCCCCCCGCCACGCCCGACCAGGCGCGGCTGGCCTTCCAGACGCTGACACAGCGTTTGGCCGCCATCTCGGACGACGTCCGGCGAATGGCCTATCAATTCCACCCTTCGATCCTGGACGATCTGGGGCTCTCCGCGGCCCTGAAATACCTGGCCGACGATTTTTCCGCCAAGACGGGCATCAAAACCATCGTTGTGCAGGAAGAGCTCGATGAGCCCCTTCCCCGGGACATCGCCTCCTGCCTCTACCGCATCGCCCAGGAGAGCCTGGCCAACGTCACCAAACACGCCAAGACGTCCCGCGTGGAGTTGGAATTGACCTGCGACGAACAAGCCGTTACGCTATCCATACATGACGCCGGGGTCGGATTCGACGTCGAACGGGTCCAGGCGCAACACGCCGGACTGGGGCTCGTGAACATGCGCGAGCGGGTCCGGTCCGTGCGCGGCCGGCTCGACATTCAATCGCAGCCCGGCGAAGGGACCCATATCATCGTCAACATTCCATTACCGGGAGCACCTCATGAATCATCCACGAGTCCTGTTAGCCGATGATCATACGCTGGTCCTCGAAGGCTTCCGGCGCCTGCTGGAAGAACATTGCGAACTGGTGGGCACGGCGGAAGACGGCCGCACGCTGCTGGAGGCCGCGGCGCGCCTGCAGCCGCACCTGGTGCTGCTCGATATTTCCATGCCGCGCCTGAACGGCATCGACGCCGCCCGGATGCTCAAGAAGCAGCATCCCGACATGAAGATCATCTTCGTGACCATGCACGCCGACCCGTCGTACGTCAACGAGGCGTTCAAGGCCGGCGCGTCCGGATATCTCCTGAAGCGGTCGGCCGCGCAAGAGCTCGTGCAGGCCATCCACTCCGTGATGAAGGGCGATTACTATGTGACGCCGCTCATCACCAAAGACGTGATCAGCAGCTTTCTCACCATGGGGCGCCCGAGGATTCCGGCGGCCGACGACCTTACCGCGCGCCAGCGGGAGATTTTACAGCTGGTCGCCGAAGGGTTCTCCGCCAAGGAGATCGCGAGCCAGCTCCAGCTGTCGCACCGAACGATCGAGTTTCACAAGGCCAAGATCATGGAACTCCTTGATCTGCATACCACGGCGGACCTCGTGAAATACGCTGTGGCCCATGGGTTGGTCACCGCCTCGTAACTCGTAGTCCGCTCCCCCGCTTCTGGTACTTTCCGCGGAACCCGCCGGTAGCTTCGCGCTCTCGCTTCCCGGCCGCCTTGCGTACACTTCGCCCCTACGTTGTTGAACGGCGGAACGCATCCGCGGGAAGGGGGCTCCCATGAAACGTCTCCGTATCGTGCTGGCCGATGACCATCCGCGCATTGTCACGCTGCTGAAAGCGCTGCTGGAGCCGGAGTACCGAGTCGTGGGGACGGCCGCCGACGGACAATCGCTTCTCGCGGCCGCCACCGCCCTTCGACCGGACATCGTGCTGACCGACGTCGACATGCCCGTGGTGAACGGGATCGAAGCGGTGCGCCGGCTGCATCAGGAGATGCCGGAGTGCCGCGTCATTTTTTACACCTCGCGTACGGAGCCGGAGATCATGGCGGCCGCCTTTGCAGCCGGCGCGGCCGGCTACTTGATCAAGGGGTCGTCGCAGTCGCTGGTCACATCGATTCGCGCGGTGGTCCGGCACGTGTGCCAATCGCAGGGAGTGGGCGACGGATGCCTGCGGCCGTATCGGGCGGAGCCCGTCGCGGGCGCGCGGTCGGCGGCCCGGTTGTTCCCGTGACCGGCGGCCACTGGCCGCCGAGCATCTCTGCGGCGAAACGGGGTCCGATGAATTGTTCGCGGTGTGACAGCCTGGTCGTCATGGACGTGTTCGTGGATTATCACGCCGACAGCGGCGGCATGTCGTTCCTCGGCTATCGATGTCCCATCTGCGGCGACATTGTGGACCCCACGATTTTGCGACATCGCGCGAATCATTGCGCACCGACGCTGCCGCAGGCCAGACGCCGCCGCGCGCCCGTCGCCGTTCATCGTCGGAGTTCATAGCCCGCGATGTCCCCGAAATGCCTATGACCGTCACGACATCGGAGCGACAGGATTTGTCCGGAGACGGCCACACCCCGGCCATCCGGCGCCGCATTTTGGTCATCGACCACGACGAGGTCGCGCGCGCGCGTCTCGCCGAACAACTGACCGGCCTCGGTTTCGAAGTGACGGGGGCCGACAACGGACCCACGGGCCTGGCCCGTTTGGCCGACGCATCGGCCCAGGCGCCCTTCCACGGCGTGCTGGTCGAGATGCATCTGCCGCAGCTCGGGGGTCTGGCGGTCCTCAAGGAAGCCCGTGCCCGGTTTCCCGGGGTGCCGGTGATGGTGATGTCGGACGCGGCCCATCTCGGCGCACTCCGCGACGCCGTCAACCAGGGCGCGCGCGAATACGTACTGAAGCCCTTCGACGCCGAGCTGGTGCGGCGGAAGTGCCTCAGCATCTTCGCGCAGGACCAGTCTCCTGCGGCGTAGCGTGATTTCGGCTGGGTCAGACCAGAGGTGCGCGGGGGCCCGCTCGGCCCAAGGCTCCACTGCCCCCTCTCTGGGCGGGTTTTCTAGCGCCTCGGGATCCTGACCCAGCCTTCACACCCGCCGCCGTCCGGGCCACGACGGCGAACGCAGGAGAGCAGGAGACGAGCAACGTGAAGCGATGCGATGCGGCCTGAACGCCGCATCCACCCGACGGGGAGGCACATGCGCTGCGACCGTTGCGGAGGCCTTCGCCTCTGGTCACACTTCTCGAACCTGGAACCCACGGCGGGAGCATGGGCCTATGATGCCTGGCGGTGCATGAACTGCGGCGACGTGGTGGACGCGCAAATCCTGCTCAATCGTTCGCTCCAGCAACCGGCCGAGGCCGCGCACCGGGCGCGGCCCTTCGGCGGGAACGTGGTGTGGCTGCGCCCCAGACAACCGGAGGCGCCGCCCCCCGCGCGACGACGAACCGACTCCCCGGGTCCTGGCGAACTGCGCCACAGGCGGATCGCCGGCTGAATTTTCTTCCAGAACACCGAAGAAACGCCCTCCACCGCATGAACACCCCCTCTATCTGGATGCTCGCTGCGATGATGGCGTTGTCTGCCGCCTGCGGCCTTCCGCAGACCAAGCCCGAAGCCGCCGCGATTCACGAGGTGCGCATCACCGACGAGGTGACGCCGTCGCTGCTGTACGTGAAGCAGGGCGATGAGATCCGGTGGCGGAACGAGCGGGCGGAACCCGTCTCGCTGGCCATATTGGGCACCTCCTGGCGCGATCATGTCGTCTGCCAAAACGGGTTTTCGACGTTGGGCCTCTTGAACGACCTGGTGACCATTCCTCCCCAGCAGTACGTCAGCTTGTGTTTCGCGAGCCCCGGCACGATCCACTACAACGTGTGGCTGGACCCGAACAACCTGGTCACCTCCATGACGCCGACCTCCACCATCCGCGTCGACTAGCGCCACCGGATGCGCCGCTCGAAGGGCCCAGGGATTTTCCGTGTGCCGCCTTCCTGCCGGCTCTGCTACAAGCCAACAGGAGCCACCCTTCTGAGAGGGGTATCGCGATGCTGGTCGATTTCGGCAGTTTGTCCGGCAGTCTCATCATCGTCCTGGCCATGGTCGCGGCGATCGTACTCTTTGGCTCGCTGGTCGCCCTGCTGTTGATCCGAATCTTCGACGCGGGCGGCGAGGCCGAGCCTCACCGCCTTCCGGGCTTCCGCACGACTCGCGACTCTCCGATCAACAAAGCCGCCTGATCCTCCGATCGCCGCTCGCGTGGCGGCGCGCGTCAGGCCCGCCGCACCCCGCCGCCTCACCGCAATCGTGCCTCCTCAATGACGTTTTCTAAGGGGAACGCCCATCTTGCGGGAAGATGCGCCGTCGTTATAATCACCGGACTCCGTTGGCAAGCAAAACCCTAGTCCGGAGGTGTTCATGCCCTTGACGATGCGTTCTTCCTGGATGGTGTTCTTCTCAGTCTTGCTTTCCGGCGTGTCGGCCTACGCCGGATGGTTGGAAATGGCGGATCTTATGGCGCATCCCGAACAGTACGATCGGAAGGAAGTCGTCGTCACCGGCACGGTGCACCACGTGGAGCCAGTGGTGGACCGGCAGGGACAGCCGGCGTTCAAGTTTCTGCTTGGGGATGGCGTGGGAACCTTACGCGTGACCTCCCGGACCGAAGTTCGGGAGGGGGAACAGGTGATCGTGGAAGGCACCTTCACCCGCCGTCGCCAGAGCGGGCGCCTCCCCGTCTACAGCGAGGTGAGCGCGAATTTCGTGCGGCCGCTCAACACCTTCACGCCCGAGTTGGTCGGCTAGCATCGTCGGGCTCGCTCTAAGGGGCGCCCCCCTCGAACGCCTTGACGACAACGGCTTTTGCCTTCATCTTCCTGAGCAGGCCCTCGTACGAGGCGCGCCGGATGATGCTCGCGAACTGCGCCCGGTAGTTGCGCACGATGCTCGCGTCGTCGATGACGACATCGTACACGAGCCATCCCCCTTTCCGTTCCGCCAATCGAAAGTCCAGCCGCGTATCGGTCTTGGTTCCCACGAGCTTCGTCCGCACCTCCGCCAGATCCCCTTCCCGCTGCTCCGACAGATACAGCACCTGCTCGTCGGTGTAGGCTTCGATTTTTCCCGCAAAGGAGTCCCGCAGCAGTTGGACGAAGAGGTCCACGAATTCTCTGCGCTCCTGTTCGGTGAGATCGAGCCAATGCAGCCCGAGCGAGCGTTTCGCCATCTCTTCATAGTCGACTCTCTGGCGCAGCACGGCTTCGAGCATCTCCCGGCGCGACGCCGCCTGTTCCGGCTGCTTCAGGGGTTGGTTTCGCAGAATGGCGGTGACCTCGGTGATCGTCGACCGCACGGAGTCGGTCGGAGACGGCATGCCCGGCTCCCCGGCTCCCGTGCCGGGTGGCAGCAGCAGAGCCGACAGGCAGGCCGCAGCGGCCCACGCACTCGCACAAGTTGTCGATCCGCCTCGCCTCATCACGCTCCTCCTC
>JBDZVU010000113.1:0-8287 GCA_040255845.1 Nitrospiraceae bacterium
CGCGCTCAGCACGTTGCCCATGAAAGATCCGGCGCGGCGCTATGCGGCCTGGCTCCTTCTCTTTGGTCCAGTGATGCAAGCGGACCTGCTCGCGCCGGCCTTGTGGGCGCAGGTTTCGCGCCATGATCCGCTGGAGGGCTATGCCCGCAGGCGAGAGGAGTACAAGCTCGGCGCGCTCGGCGACCATCTCAACAGCCTGATGTACATCGATCTCAAGACGCTCCTTCCCGATGCCTACCTGGAAAAAGTGGACAAGGCCGCGATGGCCGCGAGTCTCGAAACTCGGCTCCCGTTCCTTGACCACCGCCTCGTCGAGCTGGCGTTTCAAATTCCCGGCCGCTCCAAGATCAGAGGGCTCGAGACGAAGCGCATCCTGAAGCGGGCCGTACGCGGGCTGGTCCCCGACTTCGTCCTCGAGAAACCGAAGCATGGCTTTGCCGTCCCGACCGACCCCTGGTTTCAGGGGCGGCTGCGCGACTTCGTCTTCGACGTGCTGCTCGATGATCGGGCCAAGGCGAGGGGGTACTACAACGCGGGGTTCATCGAACGTCTCTGGCTGGAGCATGTCCAAGGCCGTCACGTCTGGGACACCCACTTGTGGGTGCTGCTCAATTTTGAGCTATGGCATCGCCGCTATCTCGACGGCGCCGGCGTCTCGGTCGTCTCCGCCTGAGCACGGCCGTTCGATCGGGCGGCCCCGTTTCAAGCCAATACCTTTGACAGGCCAAGCTCATGACGTCGAGTGTTCAATCCTTGGCGATCCCCGCGCCGCCGGTGCAGGACATCAGCGCCATCCGGCTCGTCCATATCATGACCGTCTCAGAGTCGTTGCTGTTCCTGAGGGGGCAGGTGGGCTACATGAAGGAACGCGGGTTTGAGGTGGTCTGCATCACGTCCCCGGGCGAGTATCGTTCGCGGTTTGCAGAACTCGAGGGCATCCCCGTCCATGCGGTGGAGATGCCGCGGCGGATCACGCCCTGGCGCGATCTGATGGCATTGGCGGCAATCTGCCGGTTGCTCATCACCATCCGCCCGCACATCGTCCATGCCCATACCCCCAAGGGAGGCATCCTCGGCATGATCGCCGCCTGGGTGGTCGGTGTGCCCGTCAGGCTGTATCACATGCGCGGTCTCCCGTTTGTCACGGCATCCGGCGTGAAGCGGTGGTTGCTCATGTCGACCGAACGGCTGGCCTGCACCTTGTCGCATCGCACCTTGTGCGTCAGCTCGTCGGTGCGCGAGGTGGCTCTCGAACACCGGTTGTGTCAACCGGGCAAGATCAGCGTCCTGGGCCGCGGGAGTGGAAACGGCGTCGATGCGGATCACCGGTTCAACGGCGTGGAGCTGCCCACCGCGGTGAGGGACGCGACAAGGCGGCGGTACGGCATTCCGTCCGACGCGCTGGTGTTGGGGTTCGTCGGCCGCCTGGTGAAGAGCAAAGGCGTCGTGGAACTCGCGGGGGCCTGGACGGCGCTGCGAGAAGAATTCCCCACGCTGCACCTGTTGGTCGTCGGACCATCGGAAAAGCGGGATGCGATTCCTGGTGAGCTGGAGGCGACGCTCCGGTCTGATCCGCGCGTGCGGTTCATCGGAGAGGAGTGGGATATTCCGCCCCTGTACGCCGCCATGGACGTCTTGGCGCTGCCGACCCACCGCGAAGGGTTTCCCAACGTCCTCCTGGAAGCGGCCGCGATGCGGATTCCCGTGGTGGCGACGCACGTGCCCGGCTGTACGGACGCCGTGCAAGATCAGCTGACGGGCCTCTTAGTGCCGCCCTACGACGCCGCGCAATTGGCCGCGGCGATCCGCCGCTACCTGGCCGATCCGGATCTCCGCCGCCGGCATGGGGCAGCTGGACGCGAGTGGGTGTTGCAGGAGTTCCGCCCGCAGCGAATCTGGCAGGCGCTGTATCAAGAGTATCTGGGCTGCTTGAAAGCACACGGCCTTGCGCCGGCGGAGGTGCCGGACCTGGCCGAGGACCGCCGCGCCGCATAGCGGACGCTCGAGATCGCTGAGCGGTGGGCGCCGGCGGTGACCGCAGGGTTGCGAAGAAGGGGCATTCGCGAGATGAGCAGCAGAATCGGGAAGCGCCGGATGAAACGGGTGCTGGAGCTGGCGCTCATTCTCCTTGCCGCGCCGGTGCTCGTTCCGCTCCTAGGGATTGTGGCGGCCCTCGTGTGGGCAATCCACGGCCGCCCGGTGCTGTTCAAGCAACAGCGGCCGGGGCTGCACGGCATCCCATTCACCATCTACAAATTTCGAACCATGCGGGAAGGATCGGACGACACCGCGCGATCGGACGCCGACCGCCTGACGGCGTTCGGCCGACTGCTGCGCAGCACGAGCCTCGACGAGCTCCCCGAACTGCTGAACGTCCTGAAGGGGGACATGAGCCTTGTGGGGCCCAGACCGCTGCTCATGGAGTATCTGGACTATTACACGCCTGACCTGCACCGGCGGCATGACGTGCTGCCGGGGATTACTGGGTGGGCGCAGATCAACGGCCGCAATACCACGACCTGGGAGCGGCGGTTCGCCCTTGATCTCTGGTATGTCGACCATCAGTCCCTGATACTGGACCTCAAGATCCTCGCCCTGACCGTGTGGAAGGTCGTCACGCGAGAAGGGATCGTCCAACCGGGGGACGCTTCGTCCATCGGTAAATTTAGCGGTCTTCACGTGGGGGGAGAGACCAAGGAAAGTGACCAGAGCGCGCCTGCGGGTGGATCTCAGCGCGTGGGCGAATCAAGAGATCATGCCTCAACCGGCTGTGCCGGTACCGGGGTTGGCCGAGTGGTCGGATGACGGCGTGACCGAGCCAGCGCGGTAAGCCGGGTACCCGACGCCCGCATCGAACACCACATAGAAGGAGAAGTGTGCCTTCGGCCGGCGAGCGAGCCGGGGGCCAGCATTATCCGCGATCGGACCTTCACCTGAATATCCAAGTTGTACAGGGATAGAAAGCATGAAGGTCGCGATCAAAAGGAGAATTACTGCTGGGCTCAAAATTCCCTGGTATTGGTTCTGGAGAATGATCGAATCGAAAATCTACCAAGGGAGAGAATACTCCCTGCAGGTGCCCTACGGGCGCCGGTCCTACACCCCATGGTTTCAGACGGATGAGACGTCGGATTTCGCCCGCGCGTGGCGGAGCGTTCGAACGACTGGACCGATCACGGCGACCTCGGACGCCGCCTACATGCTCTATCAATTCGCGCAGCGATCCGCTCGCTTGCCCGGGCATATGGCCGAGTGCGGCGTGTTCCGGGGAGGTTCCGCGCAGCTGCTCGCCTGGGCCATCGAATCTTCGGAGGCTCGCCGGACACGGCTGCATTTGTTCGATACGTTCACCGGGACGCCTGACCATGCCGTTCCTGAGCGCGACCACGATCTACCGGGGTATTTCTCGGAGACGTCCTTGGAAGCCGTGCAGGAACGGCTTCGCCCCTACGCCGAGTTCTGCGAGTACCATCCAGGCCTCATCCCTGAGACGTTCAGCGACGTCTCGCATATCGAGCCGTATTCGTTGGTGCACGTGGAGGTGGATCTGTATCAAGCCGTCATCGATTGCTGTCAATGGTTTTGGCCGCGCATGACTCCGGGCGGAGTCATGATGTTTACGACGTATGGGGCATACCCCTATCGGCGTGCGACCCGCGCCGCCGTCGATGACTTTTTTTCGGCAGAGGCAGACAAGCCGCTGGTGCTCCCTACCGCTCAGGCAGTCGTGATCAAGACCGACAGCCACGGCCGGCAAGCAGCCGCTTCGCGCATCGTGAAAGGGAGGATTGACGCTCATGCCATCGGTGATCGTCTTCGGCAACGGTGATTGGGCCGATATGGCGTACATGTACCTCACCCATGATTCGCCGCATGACGTCGTGGCCTTTACGGTAGACGAACCGTACCTCACCGCCACCCAGCACCTGGGCCTTCCGGTCGTTCCCTATTCGGAGGTCACCCGGCGATTCCCGCCGGACCGCTTTCGGATGTTTCTTCCGATCAGCTACAAGGGCATGAATCGATTGCGGGCGGCGCGCTATGACGAAGCCAAAGCCCGGGGGTATCGCTTCATCAATTACGTCAGTTCGCGGGCCGTCACATGGCCGGGATTCTCCTGTGGGGAGAATTGCTTCATCCTGGAAGGCAGCATCGTTCAACCCTTCGCGCGCATTGGGCATGATGTCGTCGTCATGGGGGGAGCGCACATCGGGCATCATAGCGTGATCAAGGACCATGTCACCGTCACCTGCCACGCCGTCGTCTGTGGACGCTGTACGGTCGAGCCCTATTGCGTGCTGGGGGCGAACGCCACGATCCGCGATCAGGTCGTCCTGGCCGAGGGCACGCTCGTCGGAGCCGGAGCGGTCATTCTCGAAGACACGTGCAAATGGCATATGTACAGGGCATTGGCCAGCACTCCGGCAGCCACACGCAGTGATCTCGTGAGACGCATCTAGTGGAACAGCATGGCATGGGACCTCAGGTTCGCCAGGCCCGTCGCGTCGTGGTTCTGTATGCGTCGAAGAGCGGCTCCACCCGGAGGGTGGTCAAGCGGCTGGCGCAGCAGGTCAGCTTCTCGTTCGACTGCTTTGACGTAAGGACCGTGACGGATCCGAGCGTCCTCGCGCAGTACGGCGTCTTTCTGTTTTTCTCGCCGACCTACGGCAACGAAGAGCTGCCGCACGACATGGAACGATTCCTCCTGCAGTTCAGAATTGATATGGCCAACAAGCGCTACGCCATCTGCGAATTGGGCAACTATTACGGGTATGACCGGGACTTCGGCGCCATGAAAATCATCCGTTACCACCTCGAGCGGTTGCATGGCCGGGAACTGATCGGCCCGCTGTCGATGGACAGTCTCCCCCGAAAAGATTGGAACGCGCTCGGGACATGGTGCGCGCGGTTGTCGGCCACTCTATGCAACGTTGATGATTGATCGAGATGTCATCGGACTGCTGAAGCAAAAGGTCGGCGTGCCGTTTCCCCATCGATTCGAAGGGGATCGTTGTGTCGAGCTCGACCTGGCGTCACGGGACTGTATTTTTCAGGGGTTGATCAGACACCATTCCCAGGCGGAGAAGGCCCAAATTCTCTATCTGATCGCCGGACTGTCACACCTGCGGCGGCTGAACTTGCGCAGCAACCTCTTGGGTCCGCTGCCCGATTTCTTCAGCAACCTGAGCCAACTCGATTATCTCGACGTCAGCTCCAATCTGCTGGACAAAGTACCGATGTGCATCGAAGACATGCCGAATTTAGAGTCTCTCAATCTGTCGGCGAATAACATCGAAGATCTGCCGCCGTTCCTGGGCCGATTGCGCCGGTTGAAACGCCTCCGTCTGCACAAGACCCTGTTTCGCACCTATCCGGACGAATTGGGCGGGCTCGAGAAGCTCGAGCTGCTGAACTTGTATCAAACGCGGCTCAAACAGATGCCGCGGGCCATTTTTAACTATGCAAACCTGACGGTGCTGGCATGGGGCGTGACGCCGCTGACTCACTTGCCCCCGGACATCGCCCGTTTGCGCCGGCTCGAGCAGCTGAACCTGGGCTGCAATCGGCTGTCGCGCTTGCCGGACGCGCTCTGCGGCATGACGCAGCTCGAGGGCCTCTGGCTGCATCAAAACAAACTCAAAGAGCTTCCAGCGAACTTCGGCGACCTGCAGAACTTGGAGCACGTCACGCTGTATCAGAACGAGCTAACCCGGCTGCCTGCCTCGTTCTGCCGGCTTCGCAATCTGACGAAGCTGAACCTGGCCTGGAACTTCTTCGAGGAGCTGCCGAGCGCCGTGCTCGCCATGCCGAAGCTGGAGTGGTTGGGCTTCTATCACAATCCTGTCCGCGCCAGTCTGCCGAGACTGACGCATATCAAGGACGTCATCCTAGACAAGTAGCGCGTTGAGCGGGCGTCTGGCGGGCACTGCCGCCCCGCCGTCCTCATCGCCCGCACAGTCGTGGGAGCGGGCCCGCCAATCATCTTCCATGCTGGCCGAATTTATCACGCATCGGGATTCCCGGTGGGCGAACGTCCTTCGCGCCTGCGCGCATGACTGCTACCACCTGCCTGAGTATGCCGAGCTGGCTGCGGCGGAAGAAGGCGCGGTCCCCATGGCGTTCTACGCCGAAGACGAGTCCGGGGGGACGTGCCTCATCCCGCTGCTGATTCGCGCACTCCCATCCGTGCTGCGAGCGCCTCGTGACTGGTACGACGGCATCTCGCCCTACGGATACTCGGGCATTCTCCTGTCGGGCCCAGCGATGAAGTGGTGCTCGATCATGGAGGCCTTTCGTGCCGCCGCGAAGGCCAAGGGGCTGGTGACCGCGTTTCTGCGCCTTCACCCGTTGCTGCCGATGAACCCTGACGCGCTCGAGCCGTTCGGCCGGCTGGTGCGGCACGGCCGCACCGTCTATGTGAACCTGTCCGAGCCGCCGGCGCAGATCTGGCGGCAGGTGTCCACCAATCATCGGCGCAACATCACGAAGCTGCTCCAGGCCGGGTTCCGCTGGACGCTGGACGAGTGGAGCCGCTATCGCGACTTCATCGCCGTCTATTACGACACCATGCATCGAGTCGGTGCCTCGAAGACGTACTTGTTCTCGGAGGAGTACTTCGAGGCGCTTTGCGAGCGGCTCGGCGGGCGACTGCACCTCGTCTGCGTGCTCGATCCCAAGGATGAGGTCGCGGCGGCAGGGCTCTTCATCGCGTCCGGCTCCATCGTCCAATACCACCTCGGCGGCACTGCGGCGACATACCTCGCACAGGCTCCTTCCAAGCTGATGATGGATGGCGTCTGGCGGTGGGCTCACGAGCAGGGCTATGCCGTCTTCCATTTGGGAGGCGGGGTGGGTGGTGCGGAAGATTCCTTGTTTCACTTCAAGGCCGGATTCTCGCCGTTGAGGGGAGAATTTTTCACGTATCGGATGGTCGTCGACGAGGAGAAGCAGGCGGTTCTCGACCGCGCAGCTCGCGCGTTGCGCGGGCCGACGGCGGAGGCGGAGACGACGTGCGACTTTTTCCCTGCCTATCGGCGCCTTGATGAAGCCGTGCCGACCGGCCGCGAGCTGCGGCCTGCGGTCTGAATCCGCAGGCGCCTGACGGCGTGGAAGATGCTCAGCGTGGCGAAACTCAAACAGGAGGGAGACATGAAACAGATGTCCATCATCAGGCCCACCCTTCCGGCTCTCGAGGAAGTCGTGGACCTGATCCGGGCGAGTTGGAACTCCGGGGTGGTCACCGTGGGGGCGACCGTGCGGGCCGTCGAGGAGGAAGCGTGTCGTCGAACGGGATCACGCTACGCGGTCGCCCTCTCGTCCTGTACCGCCGGGCTGATGTTGGCTCCCCGCGCCCTCGCGCTCCCTGCCGGAGCCGAGGTGATCGTCCCGTCCTTTACGTTCGCCGCCACCGCGCAGGCGCTGCTGTGGAACGGCCTGGTGCCCGTGTTTTGTGACTGTCTTCCCGGGACCTGGACCTTGGATCCCAGCGACGTGGAGCGGAACCTGACGCCGGCCACCGCGGCGATCTGCCCGGTCACGATTTACGGATTGCCGCCGGACATCGATCCGCTCCTGGAAATCGGACGCCGGGCAGGGGTGCCGGTCTATTTCGACAGCGCACAGGGCTTGGGGGCTACCTACAAGGGACGTCCGCTCGGGACGTTCGGCTCCTGCGAAGTGTTTTCGCTCAGTCCCACGAAGGTCGTCACCGGCGTCGAGGCGGGGCTGTTGACGACCGATGACCCGGTCATCGCCGAACGCGTGCGCTCGATGCGGGACTATGGAAAAGACCTCGAGCGGGGAGAGGAAATGGTCCACCTCGGGTTGTCGGCCAGAATGAGCGAGCTGCACGCGGCGGTGGCGCTCATGGGCCTCCGTCACATGGAGAACTTGGTCAAGGCCCGGAGCGAGCGCATTGCCCTGTATCGCGACCGGTTGGGCCGCCTCCCGGGTTGCCGGGTGCAGTCGTTCCCCCGTGACCGCAGCACGAGCGGGAACTACTTCGTCCTCTTTATCGGCGAGCAGGCGAGGCGGAGCCGTGACGAGGTGCATGAAGAGCTGAAAGCGCGCGGCATTCAGACGAAGCGCTATTTCTATCCACCGGTTCACGCACAGGCGGTCTTCCAGCGGCATCCGATGCGGCGAAGCGCGCAGCTCTCGCAGACAGAGAAGGCGAGTCGCGAAGGGCTGGCCCTGCCGCTCTATTCTCATATGAGTCCCGACGACATGGAGGCGGTGTGCGAGGAAGTCCATCGACTATTGGGCTATCGGGTTCCCCAGGCCAAGG
>JBDZVU010000114.1:0-8231 GCA_040255845.1 Nitrospiraceae bacterium
TCTCCTTATGCTGTTGCATCATTTTTTCATGTTCGGCCTTTTCTTTGGCCCGTTGCTCCGGCGTCAACAATGCCAGCACGTCGCGCCGGGCCTTGATCGAGGCGAGACGCAGCGCGACCTGGAGGTCCTCGCTTTGCTTCAGCTTGGCCTCGATTGCGCCGAGGTCGGACTTCTCATCTTCGATCAACGCCTTCAGTTCCCGTTCGGCGACTTGAATGTCGGCTTCGCTCTTGATGCGCGTCTTGTCGAGATTGAGTTGCATCTCCTTGAGCTTGGCCACCTGCTCCGCCGACAGACCGATGTCCTTTTCATGCTTCAAGAGATGGCGGATGAGATGCCCCGTGCTGCTGTGCATCATCCCCATGCCGTGCCCGCCCATGGCCCGATGGCCGCTCCCGGCATGCCCGTCCTTGCCGTAGCCGTATTCGTTCGCGCCCGCGCCCGCCACCCCAAGGGTCAGCGCGAGGGCCGACGCTAGGCCGACGGACATCAACATGGATGTTCTCTGACTCATGAAAAACCTCCTTTAGTAGTTAAGACGGCTCTGACGCGATTATCGCACAATCAGACCGCCTTCGCTCTTCAGTCCGTTGAACAGGAATTGAATCGCCAAGGCAGCCAGCAGGAGACCCATCAGGCGGGTGATGATCTTTTCCGCAATCGGGCTCAGCCACTTGGCACCGGTCGCGCCGAGCGCCAGGGTGACGTAGCTTGCCAGACCCACGGCGGCAAGGCAAGCCAGCAGCACTCCGCGCTGGAGCCACGTGGCCGCTTGAGCTTCGAGCAGAATCACCGTGGAGATGGCGGCGGGGCCGGCCAACATCGGAATCGCCAGGGGGGTAATGGCGATGTCGTCCTTGCGGGAGCCCGCCGACGTCTCTTCGGCGGTTTCCTGGACCGCAGAGCGCTGCGCGCGCAGCATATCGAGCGCGACGAGCAGCAGCACCAGCGCCCCGGCGACCTGCACGGCCGGCAGGGTAATGCCCAACAGCGCGAACAGCGAATTGCCGACCAGGGCAAAGACGGCCAATACGGCGACCATGACGAGGCAGGCAATTCGGGCCATGCGCAGCCGATGGGCCACCGTATCGCGCGCCGTCATGGCGACGAAGGCAGGAACGGCTGCGATGGGATCGACGATGACGAAAAGGGAGCTGAAGGCCAGCAGCGCATACTCCGTCAGGGTCATGCGCTCAGCCCCGCTGCGCCGCAGCCAGCAGGCTTGACCGGGGGTCTTCGTACCGCAGCCGTTTCAGCTGCTCGTACAGCTTGCGCTCTTCCTCGGACACCGACGGCGGCATCACGACCTGCAGGTGAAGGAACAGGTCTCCATGGCCGCCGGCGGCGGTGGGGAGCCCTTTGCCCCTGAGTCGCAGTTTGCTATCGGCCCTGCTGCCGGGAGGAATTTTCACCCGGACCGGTTCTGCTAAGGTGGGCGCCATCACCTCGGCGCCGAGTGCGGCCTCCCAGGGCCACACCGGGAGCGTCACGTGCAGATCGCTGCCCTGCTGGCGGAAGACCGGATCGGGCTTGATGTGCACGTGCAGATACAAGTCGCCCCGCCGGCCGCCGTTGATGCCCGGTTGGCCCTTGCCTGCGACGCGCACTCTTGTGCCGTCCTGCACGCCGGCCGGAATCCGCACTTCAATGGTCTTGGATTCCAGCACGGAGCCGGAGCCCAGACAGTTCTGGCAGGTACGGCCTTTGATCCGTCCGGTCCCTTGGCAGGTCGGGCAGCTGACCGGTTCGCGCAGGGTCACGCGTTTCGTCACGCCCGTCAGGACCTCCCGGAGGGTGAGCTCGGCGTCCGTCTCCAGATCTTCGCCTTGGACGGCGAACCCGCGCGCCGATCGGGCCCCCGTCCGGCCGCCAAACAGATTTTCGAAGATGTCGGAAAAGTTCTCAGCGCCGAATCCGGCCGCCTCGCCGCCGCTGAAGCCGCGCGCACCAGCCTGCTGCCGCGCGCGCTCATAGGCCTCCGCATGCTCCCATTCGGCGCCGTACTGATCGTATTTCTTGCGCTTGTCGGGATCGGACAGGACCTCATGCGCCTCGTTGAGTTCTTTGAACTTTTTCTCCATCTCGGCCTTCTTGGTGCCCGTGTGCAGGTCGGGATGGTACTGCCGTGCCAGACGCCGATAGGCCTTCTTGATGTCGTCGGCCGAGGCGCTTCGAGGAACCCCCAGCACCTGATAATAGTCGCGTGAGGTCGTCGCCATAGCAGGATGAGTAAGGCTGTTCCGGGAAAGATCAACTGTGCTGACGCCAGCTTACGGACAGTCCCCAGGGTTTGCAAGGCCTGCCCGGGACCGGTGCGGAGCTCAGGCGCGTTCGGATAGGGACGATGCCTTGGCGCGGGCGATCAATCTGCAATAGGAGCAGATCTCGGCGGTGGTGGGTTGCTGGCAGACCGTACAGGCGCGCAGCGTGGTTTGATCGCCGGCCGCTATGGCAGTGGAGGTTTGGCGCTGGTGCTTCTCGAGAAAGCCCCAATAGAATGTTTGTTTCGTTCCGGGCGACTCGGTTTCGAGGCGATTGAGGACCTCCTTATAGAGCAACGTTCTGGCCCCCTTGGCCATGGGGCACTCCTCGACGATGTAGTCGATTTTGTTCAGCACGGCGTATGCGGCCAATTCCCGTTCCGTCAAGCGGTAGAGGGGCTTGACCTTCTTTGCAAAGCCGTCCACGGAGGCCGGCAGGGTCGGGGCCTGTTTGTCGAGATACTCCTCCTGCCAGTGCAGCACGTTGCCCAAGAGGCGAGCGGCCTCGTCGTCCAGGTTGTGGCCCGTTGCCATCACGTCATAGCGGTGCTCCAACGCGACGCGATTGAATTGGTAGCGCTTGATCGTGCCGCAGGTCGAACACGCGGGCCGGTGCGCCAGCATCGCCAGCTCCTTGATGCCCGCACCTTCCTCCTGCGCGACCGTATGAAGATGCAACACAGCGCCGAGCGGCGCCGCGACGGTCTCGGCGAACCGGTGCACTTTTGCCTGAGACTGCTCCGAGTAGGCGCCGATGCCGAGATTCACGTACAGCGCGTCGGCTTTATACCCAAGCTTGAGCAAGATATCCCAGAGCGCGAGGCTGTCCTTTCCGCCGGAAACGGCAACCAGGATGCGGTCCTCCTTACCAAACATCCGCTGGGACTTGACCGCCCGTACCACCTGGTCGTGGATGAAGCCGTTGAAGCACATCTTACAGAAGGCGGCATTATGCCGGGGAAGCTTGATGACGGCCTTCGTCCTACACTTCGTGCAGTTCATCACGCTCCGAGGTCTTCGCTGCCGTTTGGCTGGGAATACTGCTCAAGTTAACGAGGACACGTGCGCCTCAACCGGCGCGCTGCCCCCTGAGATGACGGGCCGGATTTCCACCTGATCGTCGTCTGACAGCAGTTCGTCTTCGGTCACCAGCTCATCGCCTCGAATGACCAAGTGGGCTTCGACCACGAGGTTGAGATCCCGCAGGACGTCTTTGGCCTTCTTCGGTCCTTTGACCTCGACCGTACGGGGCGGATGGCTGAGTTGGATGAACATGAGAGCGATCATAAGCTCCGCGGGGCGGCGGGGCAAGGGGCGTCGTTGACTACGATCGAGCCGCGAGCTTCTGGCGGACGTATGCCATCCCGCCCTCCAGAGTGGTAAAAACCCCGTCCAATTGGGCTTCATAACACTCGTCCAACAACGCACCCATGTGCGGACCCGGGGAGAGCCCCATCTCCAGCAGGTGACGCCCCATGACGATGGGCGCGGGAGCCCGGCGTTCCACCTCCAGATGGCGCGCTTTCTCCAGCAGCCACGTGCCGGCGGGAAAGCCGTCGAACGGTCGAGGGGGCCGGCCGGCATGGTCGGCGCGAGCGACGCGGACCAGGCGGTCAATGCGCGCGACCTGTTTGGCGAGCCGCCGAACCGCGGCGTCCGACGCCTGCGCCTCGTACAGCGCACCCGGACGGAGATGGCACAAGACCAGCGGAATGACCTGGTCGATGAGATCCGCCTGGTTGGTCAGCCGCTCGAGGAACCGCCGCGCCGGGGTTTCGCCTGCCGGTTCGTGTCCCCGTGAGGTCACGCGATCCAGTTCCTCTCGCGTGGTGGACGGCTTTCCAAAATCATGGCACAGCACGCCCAGGCCGACGACGAGATCATCCTCCGTGTGGCCGGTGCGCTCGCCGGCGAACCAGTCAAGACAGTGGAGGGTATGGACCCAGACGTCGCCTTCCGGATGCCAGACGGGATCTTGGGGGCAGCCTTGCAGCGCGGCGATTTCGGGGTAGAACCGAAGCCAGCCGCATTCACTCAGGAACCGAAGGCCGAGAGATGGCTTGACGCCCTCGAGGAGCAACTTTTTCCATTCTTCCCACAGCCGCTCGCGAGGCTGTCCCTCCTGGGTCAACGTCCGGCACAGCGCAACCGTGGCCGGGTCGGCCGTCAGTTCGAACCGCGCCGCCAGCTGCATGCCGCGCAGGACGCGTATGGGATCCTCGGAGAACCGCTCAGAGACGTGCCGCAGCACCCGCGCGTCGAGATCGGCCTGCCCGTGAAACGGATCGCGCAACTCCCGCGTATCGGGATCCCACGCCATGGCGTTCATGGTGAAATCTCGGCGCGCGAGCGCCTCGTCGATGTCCATGAACGGGTCGGCCTGCCGAAGCAGCCCCGAAATGGAATCGGCCGGACCGACCACCCGGCTGGGAATGGACACGTCGACCGGAAGGCCGTGGAGCTTGAAGACGCCGAACGCCTTGCCGACGAATTCGATGGCGAAATGGTCGCTCAGAACGGCATGCAGGCGGCCGGGAGGCACGCCGACGACCTCCACATCGAGGTCGCGCGGCTGCCGGCCGAGGACGAGATCACGGACCGATCCTCCGACGAGCCAGGTCCGGCCGCCGGCCCCGCGAACCACCTGATCGATTTGGCGCAGCGTCGAGGCGAGGACCGGCTCCTGAATGCGGAGACGGGCGGGCACCTACAGCTCCGCATCCCTCATGAACTTGGCGGCTTCTTCGGGAGCCACCGGATTGATATAGAACCCGGTGCCCCATTCAAACCCGGCCACGTGCGTGAGCTTGGGAATCACTTCGAGATGCCAGTGGTAGAAGTCCCCGGTCCGCTCGTGCAGCGGGGAGCTGTGGAGGATGAAGTTATAAGCCGGACGGCTCAGCACCTTGTCCATGCGCCGGAGGCAATCGGAGAGCATCGGCGCAAGGTATTCGAATTGGGTGCGCTGGCTTTCCTCGAAATAGCCGGCGTGGCGCTTCGGGAGAATCCACATTTCAAAAGGAAAGCGTGGCGCGAACGGCATGACGCACACGAATTCGAGATTCTCCGCGACGATGCGTCCGCCGTCGGCGAGGTCCTGACGCAGCATATCGCAGTAGATGCAACGCTCTTTCTGCTGAAAGTGACTGCGGCATCCCTCCAGTTCGGCCACCACGTTGGTGGGCACGATCGGCAGCGCGATGAGCTGCGAATGGCTGTGCTCGAGCGTGGCGCCCGCGGCAGCGCCGTGGTTCTTGAAGATCAGGATGTAGCGGAAGCGGAGATCCTTCTTGAGGTCCAGGATGCGGTCGCGATACGCCCACAGTACGTCTTCGATCTTCTTCGCCGGCATGTCGGCCATGCTCTCCGTGTGGCGCGCCGTCTCGACGATCACTTCATGCGCCCCCACGCCGTTCATGCGGTCGTACATGCCGATGCCTTCGCGGCCGATGTCGCCTTCCACCTGCAGCGCCGGATACTTGTTCGGGATGACGCGGAGGGTCCAATTGGGCGCATTCGGCTCTGCGGGCTGCCCGCGGTACGCCATGATTTCTTTCGGCGTCAATCGTTCCTGCCCGGGGCACAAGGGACAAAGCGCCGGAGGGAGGGGATGGCTGGGCTGCAGCGTGACGAAATCGTGCGGCCGGCCGATTCGCTCCGTCGAGATGATGACCCATCGGCCGACCACCGGATCTCGGCGCAAATCAGGCATGGCTCCTCATGTTTGCGGGGGTTGTCGCACTGCGGACACGGACCACGGTCAGACCCTCCACAACGCCGCTTCGAATTCTTCGCCGGGCCGCGTCACGGACACCGGATGGTGTAACGGATACCGGGCGATTTCCAAGCCTTGCTCGGAGACCGTAATCGACAGGCCGATGTCCAGGCCCGGCTCGAGATGAAGATCTTTCCACGATGCGGCAAGTTCGAGAATCTTCCCGCAGGCAATGGCTCGCGATGTGCCGATCTCTTCCCAGGGCCGTCCCTCCGGGGCGTGCGCGAGCACGTAATGGTCGGTAGCGCCGAGCGGGAACGAAAGCCGGAACGCGTGCTCGCGCCGCTGCAGCGTCACGGCGACGGTCAGACTGTCTGCGCGGCTGCGCGCCTTCTCGTCCAGGTCCAACCGCAGGAACAACTGATCGTGGTTCCACCCGAACCGGATGCCGGTGAAGAGCTTGTCGGATTTCCACATCGCCCCCAGGGGCGGCTGGGTATCAATGATGCCGGCCGAGCGCCATTCGAAGAAATCCGTCACGATGCCGTCGATGGCGGGCGTGATCAGTCCCAGCGGCTGAACGATGCGGTCACCAACGGCGTGGCGTGTGAGGACAATGGGCTGATTCAGGCTCTCTGGCGCGGCGAGCCCCATGTGCGCCCACACGTTGCGCAGGTGCATGCGGAACAGCCGGTCGAATTCCGGCTTCAGGTCCGTGTCGAAATCATCACCGTACCACCAAAACCAGTCGCTGCCTTCCGCCGCGTAGATTTCGTCCCAGGCGGCCGCCGCGCGTTCCGGCGCAAGCCCTGGGGCTGCCTCCACTAATCGCGTGCGGGTGTGTCCCAGCAGATCCCAGCCACGGTTGTCTTCGTCGTGCCCGATCCAAATCTTGAAGTCCTGGTTGATCCATGATCCGGAATGCAGGTTCGGCAGATGGTCGGTCGGCGGCGTGGCTGTGAGGGCCTCCGATATGGTCGCCGCCTGCACCCGGCGGTCGTGATCGTCCAGCGCCCGGCCGGTGAAGGCCTCGTAGAGGATGGACAAAAAGCGTTCGCCGCCGTCGTAGTAGTGCTCCCATGGATTTTCCCCGTCGAGGATGATCGGGATCAGCACCTGCTCCTGTGGCGTATCGTGGACAATGCCGCGAAGCCGCCGCAGCACATCCTCAGCCGCGGATTCCGGCGTGGTCTTGTGGTACACGAAGCCGAAGGCGTCGGACAATTCACGATCGCGGAATACGATGGTCAGTTCCTGGCCGGGGTCACCCGTCCGGTAGGGACGGTAGAGGTTCTGTTGCCGGTGCCACGGTCGTCCGGATGCGGACAGCGAGCGGGCCAGCACGCCTTCATCGGTCGCGAACCACGAGAAGCCGGCCCGCCGCGCGAGCGGCACCAACTCGGGGCAGACGGACCCTTCCGAAGGCCAGAGGCCGGCGGGCTGCGTGCCGAAGATGTCGCGATGGAACGTTGCGGCGCGCGTGAGTTGGGCCAGGGCGTCTTCGGGAGCGCGGAAGCGTGAGGGAAGCGGGAGGTCGGGGCGGGCGCGGCGGTTGATCTCCGTATCGATGACCAGCGGGAGGATGGGGTGAAAGAACGGCGTGGTGGTCAACTCAACCTGGCCCCGTTCCAACAGCCCCCGGTAGAGCGGCACGATGTCCCGCACGGCCACTTGTTGGAGGCCGAGTATCTCGCGCTTCTCCTCCTCGGTAAAACCGCGGCCTTTGTTGCGCAGCGCGGCGAGGCGCGGCTCCCGGTGCACCGTGCCGTACCCGAACCAGGCGAGGTTATGCCAGACCTGAAGATCCAGCATGTCTTGCGTGGAAAACTGGCGCGCCAGTCGGGGCAGGTCGTCTGCCGCGACTTCCAGCCCGCGCTTGACCAACAGCTCGTGATACCGCGGGTAGGGCCTCACCATGGTGGCCCAGTTGGCGGCGAAGAAGTGCCGCAGGATGAACGCTTTTTCCTCGAGACTGAGATCGGCGGCCGGACGTTGGGCATGCTCCAGAAACAGATCCCGCACCGTGCCGGTCCCGATTTCATGCAACTGCCGCAACAGGGACGGCGTGAAGTTAAATGTGGAGCGGACCGATGGAAACCGCTCGAGCAGGTACGCCATATCGTAGTAAGCTTTGGTGGCATGCAGCCGCACCCAGGGAAGACTTGCCGACCCAGCCACCGGATCGGTGTAGTACGGCTGATGCATATGCCAGAGGAAACAGACGTGAACCGTTTTCATCTCGGCCAAAAGTATGT
>JBDZVU010000175.1:0-2210 GCA_040255845.1 Nitrospiraceae bacterium
CGCTGGCGGGCATGGAGTCCCATCCGCGGACGGTGGAGGTGCGTGACCGACGGGCCCGGTCCATGTCGACCTGCCACTGCGGGAACCGCTTGAGGACCTCCTCCAGCGCTACTCGGCCCTCCAATCGGGCCAGGGGAGCACCCAAACAGAAGTGAGCTCCGCGGCCGAAGGTCAAGTGACCGCCGGGTTTGCGGTGGATGTCAAACCGATCGGGATCGTCGAAATGACGCTCGTCGCGATTGGCGGACGCAAGCATGACGAGCAGCGCGCTGCCGGCTGGAACTGTATGACCCTGGAACCGGACATCCGCTGCTGCGACGTAACGCGCCACATGGGGCCCCGGCGGCTCGAAACGCAGGAGCTCTTCGATGGCCGCTGGGATCAGCGAGTGATCGTCGACGAGTTCTTTGCGCTGGTCGGGGTGTTCTGAAAGCACCTTGCCCATCCATCCGAATAGCCGTCCCGTCGTTTCCACGCCCGCTCCGGCGATAACCGCCAGAAAGATCAGCAGTTCGCGCTTGGTCAGCCGACGGGTGGCGCCGCTCTCGTCCTCGAACTCCACCGTCAACAACTCGGTAATCAGATCGTCTGACGGGTTCTTCTCCCGCCATGCGACATATTCGGCGAACATGTCGCCGTCGAAGTAGTGGTCCTTGTTCACCGGCAGCGGCTTGCCAGGCTCATTTCGCAGGACGCGATGCGCTTTGGCGCGCACCGACGGCTGATCGGCGTCAGGAATACCCGCGAGCATGCCGATAGTGCGCATCGGTAGTTCGCGACCGAGATCGAGCACGAAGTCGAAGCTTCCGTGACCGACCACCGGATCGAGGCACGCCGTGCAGAAGGCGCGTATTTTGTGCTCGACCGCGCGCATCTTTTTCGGCGTGAAGGCTCGCGACACCAAAGCACGATGGATGGTGTGCAGGGGAGGGTCCTCATTGATGAAGACCCCCGGCGGCATGACGGGATCGGTTTTCACCACTTCCAGGATGTCGCCCTTGGCCGAACTCAGCCGGAGCGGATCTTTCAACGCTGCCTCGACGTCGGCGTACCGGCTCACTGCCCAGAAGTCGTGGCGCTCGTTGTGGTAAAGCGGGGCCTCATCGCGCAGCCGTCGATAGACCGGGTATGGATCGAGATCGATCTCGACGTCCCACGGGTCATAGTAAAGATCCTCGTTCAATGCGCCTCCTCGTCGGTGACTGTACGACCATATAGCATTTGCTGTACGATCGTACAGTCAAAGCGGCCGGAGGATGGTGTACGTGAGCGATCGGTTCTGCCTCGATGGGCGAATTGCGGTAATAACGGGTGGTGGCACGGGCATTGGCCGAGCCTCCGCGTTGGTGCTCGCCGAGTTTGGCGCAGATGTCGTGCTTGCAGGTCGGCGATCCGATCCTCTGCGATCGACGGCCGAAGAGGTCCGGGCCTTGGGTCGGCGGCCACTCGCGGTGTCCACAGACGTGACCAGCGCCGAGGCCTGCGAGGGGCTCGTCGACGCAACTCTGCAGGAATTCGGCCGCATCGACATCCTGGTCAACTGTGCGGGCGGGGCGGAGACCAAATCCATCTTGAAATGGCCGACGGACGACTTCGATCGCACGCTCGCACTCAACTTCGGTGCCGTCTGGCATCTTTCGCGCGCGGCGGCCAAGCCCATGATGGAGCAAGGCAAGGGAGCCATCGTGAACATCTCGTCTGGGGCGAGTCTGCTGGCCATGCCCCAAGCTGCGCCCTACGCCGCCGCCAAGGCGGCGGTCAACAACTTGACGGGCTCGATGGCCGCAGCATGGGCGCGCAAGGGGATTCGCGTCAATGCGATCGCCGTGGGAGCAGTCCGCGCGGCCACGCTGACCGATGATGCCGCCCGCCACGGGCTGGATCCCGAGGCAATCGCCATGACGAACGGGATAGGACGCCTCGGGGAGCCCGATGAAATCGGCTACGGCGTCTTATTTTTCGCCTCTGATGCATCGAGCTTCTGCTCAGGTCAGACACTCTATATGCACGGCGCGCCGGGGCCGGCGGGAATCTGAAAATTCGAGGTTCGCCTTATCCGCCACTACCAGCGGGCCGGCGCCGGCCTCTCCACCGTCAACGGCCGTTCGTACGACAGGTCCCTGCGATCGCGGGTGCCGACCAGGTAACCCTTCTCTTTGAAGAACTTCGACTGCAGCACACGGGCATCGGCGAGGAACATCCCCTCCACC
>JBDZVU010000027.1:0-35192 GCA_040255845.1 Nitrospiraceae bacterium
CTTGTGCTGCGCTGGCTCCTTGTGGCTTAGCGCTTGGAATACTGGAAACGCTTCCGGGCGCCCTTTTGCCCGTATTTCTTTCGTTCCTTCACACGCGAGTCCCGAGTCAGGAGGCCCTCTTTTTTGAGCGGTGTGCGCACGGCCGGGCTCATGGCGACGAGGGCCCGCGCGATGGCGTGGCGGAGCGCCCCCGCTTGTCCCGTCGGGCCGCCGCCGTAGACCGTCGCCTTGATCGAGTACTTCCCCGTGGCTCCAGCCATTTCGAGCGGAAGCTGAATGATTTGTCTGAGGGTCAGCCGGGGAAAGACTTTCTCGAGGGGCTGGTCATTGACCGTGATATCTCCGGCAGTCCCGGTGACCCAGGCTCTGGCCACCGCACATTTCCGTCGACCCGTTGCATACTGTGTCACTGCTGCCATGCGAGTACGCCTCCTTCTTGAACAATCTACAGGGAAATCGGTTCGGGACGCTGAGCCTGGTGGGGATGATCGGGACCCACGTACACGCGAAGCTTCTTCGCCATATGGTTGCCCAATGGATTCTTGGGAAGCATGCCCTCAATCGCCCGCGTGAGGAGCTGAGTGGGATCTTTGCGGAAGAGGTGCTGCGCCGAGGCGGTCTTGAGCCCGCCAGGGTACCCGGAGTGATGCCGGTACAGCTTGGTTTCCATCTTGCTGCCGGTGAGGTGAATCTTTTCGGCATTCACGATGACGACATGGTCCCCCATATCCACGTTGGGAGTGAATGTGGGACGGTGTTTTCCCCTCAGGATGCCGGCAACCCGGGCCGCAAGCCGCCCCAGAGTCTTGCCTTCTGCATTCACCAAATGCCAGGTTTCCTTCACGTTCGCCGGTTTCTCTAGATACGTCGACATCGTCTTCTCCGTTCCTCGCTTAGATCACTGCACCGTATAGTGGCCCGCTACACTTCCTGAGCGCCGAGATTCTTCGTGTCCAACTTTGCGAGCCAGGCGTCGAGGTTCTGCCCGCTGCGCCGCCGCCACACGTCTAGCGTCACATAGATGGGCGCCTGCGTTCGGAGCGCCAAGGCGATGGCATCGCTTGGACGCGCATCGATGGTTCGTGTGACGCCTTTGCTCTCCAAATAGACGCTCGCGTAATAGGTGCTGCTCTTGACGTCCGTCAGCACGACCCGGGACGTTTTGATCCCGAAGTGCTCGCCGAAGCTCTTGATGAGGTCATGACTCATCGGGCGCGGCGTCACGGCCGTTTCGATCGCACGGCGGATCGATTCGCCCTCCGGCGCACCGACCCAGATCGTAAACGTCTCTGGGCCGCCGTCGGCCCGAGTCAGCACCACGATCCGCGTATCGGTATTGCTGTCTTCAACCACCCGGTTCACGGTCAGTTGAATCAGCGGTTCGCCGCTTTGTGGAGTCTGGAATTCCATCGCTGGGAATCAGTCACGAATCGAGCTTGCCGAAATCTTCCGGCTTGAGATTTTCGAGCCACTGCTCCAGTTCTTCCGAGCTTTGTTTGCGGATCACCGATTCGCTGGCGAAGATAGGGGCCTGCGAACGGAGGGCCAGGGCAATGGCGTCGCTGGGCCGGGAATCCACGGTGTATTCCGAGTCTTCGTACATCAGGTGAACTTTGGCGAAATACGTGTTGTCGTTGAGATCAGTGATCACCACGCTGATGACCTTGGCGTTGAAGGCGTCCAGGTACGATTTCATGAAATCGTGCGTCATGGGGCGGGGGGGCGCCACATTTTCCAAAGCCAGGCTGATCGAGCTCGCTTCGGACTTGCCGACCCAGATGGGCAGCATCTCCGCCTGCTCTTCGTCTCGCAAGATCACAATATAGGCGTTGTTGTAGGGGTCGAACATCAACCCCTTCACATGCATCTGCGTAATCATGATGATCTTCCGATTCTCTCAGGTGAGGCCGAGAGAAAGGATGGTCAAAGAATGGGAGACTCTAGCACTTCTGAAAATACGATGTCAACGAAGTCACCGACAACGCTGATGATTCCCGACTCGGGGCAGGAAGGCGCTCAGGCGGTGGGCGGACGGTAGTTCTCCGTAACCTTGGACGTGTCGGCCTGCTCGCCGAGCTTGAGAAAGGCCTTCATCTGCTTGCGAACCAGTTCGCGCCCGCTTTCGTCGCCGAGATTGACCTGATATTCGTTAATCACCATGACCCGCATGGATTCCCACTTTTTCCAGCATGCGGAGCAGACCTTCGACTTAATCTCACTTTCTAACTTGCCAAGGAACAGCGGGGCGGTGATGGCTTCGCCCGTTTGTCCACACGTGACGCATGCGACTTCCGCCATGTCTTCGAACTCCTCCTGCTGAGGCCACTCACACTATGCTGGCCGCATTCTAGCAGAGGCCTTTTTCGGAAGGGAAGGGGGCCCGCGGATTGACCGGGCCAGGCCTTCATGCTAGAAGTACCGCTCGATTCCGGTGCTTGCCCGGATGGCGGAACTGGCAGACGCGCCGGACTCAAAATCCGGTTCTCGCAAGAGAGTGGGAGTTCGACCCTCCCTCCGGGCACCATGGCAGCGAACCTATCGAATCAGCGCCATGCCAGACACCCTCCCCACGGTGGAACCCCTCTTGACAGGTCCCCTCTATTGGCCTATAGTGCCGCGGTCATTGGAACTATTGGATAGTATGGCCCCAATCAAGGAATCTTTGTCGTTCATCATCTCTACACTTCATCTTTTAACTCACAAGGAGGCAGCACATGCGTAAGGTGTTGGCACTAGGAGCCGCGGCATTGATCGTAGGCTCTGTGAGTGTTGCAGTGGCCCAAGAGCGTCTGCAGCAGGGGGCATCGGGTTCGTCACTCGGCGTCGGCACCGGAGTGGGTGATATTTCCGGCAGCCCCGGCCGGACGCAGGCGTTTGATCGCAGTGCATTCTTGGAGCGGCTCTCGCTGCCGGAGACGGTGTACGGGCGGGTGCTCGCGATCGATTTCCCGGCCGGGAAGATGCACCTGGAAACCGGTGGAAGCTCTCATGACGAAGGCCGCGCGGGCGGGGGTGCGATGAACTCCCTGACGGTCTACTTCGATGAGAAGACCAACATGGATCAGCTCAAGACCTTGAATCACGGCGACGACATCTCGTTGCAGGTGGTGGAAGCGACCACCCCGAACCAACAGTACGGCACGGGCCGGAAGATCGTTCGAGAGGTCTATTTGCTCCGCGGCAACGAAAAGCTCGCTGGCTTCGGTGGTCTGGGACAGCGTCCGAACCCCATGACGGAGCGCGCGATCGAAACCAATAGCGGCAGCACCACGGGCGGCGTGGCCGGTTCCGTGTTGCCCGGTGAAGTCAAGGGCATCGTGGATTCTCCGATCGGCGAGTTCACGGGTGCGGCTCCCTGCTGGAACTGCGAACCGCAGCCGGGTTGGGGCTATCAAACCCAGAATAAGTCGGACTATGGCACGGATTTGGGCAAGCCGAATCTCGTGAAGGGCCTCCAGTAACGCACGTTACCCAGTATTTCGGAAAGGGGCAGCTTCGGCTGCCCCTTTTTTATTGGCGTCTTCCAGGGTAGTGTTCTTTCACGCATTGCGGATTTGCGGTCAGTCGGTTCAACTGATAGGGTGGTTTCTAGTGGATGACGGAGAAGGACATCGAATGGAACACACGACGTCAACGACGCAAGCGGACGGGTCGACCACCGTGCCTGTCTCGCATGCGGAATTGGACCTCCGCGGGGTGATCTGTCCCTACAATTTTGTGAAGACCAAGTTGAAGTTGGAAACCATGGAGATCGGGCAGGTCTTGTCCGTTCTCTTGGACGACGGAGATCCGATACGCAACGTGCCGCGCAGTGTTGAGAATGAAGGCCACACGGTTCTGCTGCAAGAGCGCGTAGACCAGGCCTACCGCGTCCTGATCCGTCGGGAAGACAGCGAATAGGTTTTCCTCGATGCGGACCGCTTCCTCCGCGCCCCCGCCACGACGAGGGTGACGGCGTTCAGGGTACGCCGCTTGCCCTCCTCCAGGATTCGGAACGCCGTTCCCCGCAAGATGAACTCGGTCTCCTCCGTCATATCGCACGCCAGCGTCAACTGCCGCCGAGGAGCCAGTCGCGCGATGAGATGAAGCAGCGCCGCGACAGCGTCGGGCTCGCAGAGGACCACAGTGGTTTCGCGTTGCTCAAGCACTCGGGTGACGAAGGATTTCATGCTGGTTGGTCTGGTTGGCACCTGGCCCAGAAATGAGAACCGATCCGCCGGGAATCCCGACGCCATGACGGCAGCGGTGATCGCAGAAGGACCAGGCACGGGAACGACTCGTATGCCGTGCGCGTGCGCAGAGGAGACGAGCAAGCCGCCTGGGTCGGCAATGAGCGGAGAGCCGCAGTCGGAAACCATGGCGATGCGAGCACCGGCTTGCAGTCGATGCAGAAGGACTCCGACTTTCTGCGTCAAGTGGACGGGACCATAACTGGTCAACCTGGCCGCTGCCTCTTTCAGCTGATGGTGGATGAGCAGCGCTCTGGTGGCCGCCGGGTTCTCCGATGCGATGATATCGACCTGTCGCAGGACTTGAAGCGCTCGCGCGGAGAGGTCGTTCGGGTGACCAATCGGTACGCTGACGAGGAAGAGGACTCCTGCTGACGAGGTGGCGTCGAAACCCCTTGCAGTACCAGCGATTTGTTGACTCTGTTCTTTCCTCATCGATATAATTTCGCCCTCACTTCACCGGAAACCGACATTGGCCCCGGCGACAGGGTTACCCCCGATGGCAGCAGTCTGCTTCATGGTCACAATCGCCCTGTACTTCGTAGCCACGATCTCTTTTCTGGCCTATTTGCTGCGGCGTTCCGAGGCGCTGACGAAGGTATCCCTGGCCATCACGGCTGCCGGCTTCGTCACCCATTCGATGGCCATGGTGGCGCGTATGGTGGCTGCTCCCGAGTCGTCCTCGCCCAGCTTCCATGAAGCCTTGTCCTTCTTCTCCTGGATGCTGATCTTGGTCTTTCTTGCCGTCGAATTCCGCCACCGGATTCATGTGTTGGGATCCTTCATGGTCCCTCTGGCGTTGACCTCCCTCATTTCCGCCGCCGCTCTTCCGGAGACCGTGCCGACATTGCAGCCGGTCTTTAAGACCCTGTGGTTTCATGTGACCCTCAGCATGCTGGGCACGGTCGGGTTTGCCGTGGCCTTCGTCGCCGGCGTGATGTATCTGATTCAGGACCGTCTCCTCAAGTCGAAACGCTTCAATGTGCTTTATAGCAAACTGCCGGCGCTGGACTTTCTTGACCATTTGAACCAACAGTCCATCGTCATGGGATTTCCCCTTTTGACGCTTGGTATCGTCACAGGAGCACTATCGGCGGAGTTCGCGCGGGGGTCGTATCTCAGTTGGAATCCTGAGCAGACCGGCGCCCTCATCACGTGGCTCTTTTATTTTGTCGTCTTGATGGGGCGGTTGACGGTCGGCTGGCGCGCGAAACGCGCGGCCTACCTGACGGTCATCGGCTTCGGGTGCGTGATTCTGACACTGGTGGGCGTCGTGCTCAAAGGTCACGGAGCGCTGTCGTAACATGCATTTGATCGTCGTCGGGCTGAGCCACAAGACCGCACCGGTAGAAATTCGGGAAAAGCTCGCGGTTCCCGAAAGCCGGCTGGGGGAGGCGCTGACCCGCCTGTGTACCTACCCGGGGATCAAAGAGGGCCTGCTGCTTTCAACGTGCAACCGGGTCGAAGTGTATTCGGTGGTGGACGACATCGAGGCGGGATACAGCCGAATTCAGGAGTTCATGGCCGATACGCATCTATCCTTGTCGAGCGAGCAACTCTCTCCCCATCTGTATTGGCATACGGGTGACCGGGCGATCGCCCATCTCTTCCGCGTCGCGGCAAGCCTGGATTCCATGATCATCGGAGAATCACAGATTCTGGGTCAGCTCAAGGACGCGTTCGAGGTGGCCTTGGCTCATAAGACGACCGGCGTGCTCATGAACAAGGTGGTGAAGAAAGCCATCTCCGTGGCCAAACGGATTCGGACCGAGACGAAGATCTCCGAGATGGCGGTCTCGGTCAGCTACGCTGCCGTGGAGTTGGCCAAGAAAATCTTCTCCAACCTGGAGGAAAAAACGGTCTTGCTGGTGGGCGCGGGCGAAATGGCTAAACTTGCGGCGCGGCATTTGATGGCGCAGGGCGTCGAGCACATCCGCATCACCACCCGGACTCCACATCATGCGATGGAGTTGGCGGAGAAGTTCGGCGGGACGCCGGTTCCGTTCGACCAGTTCAAGGATGAAATGGCCTCCGCGGACATCGTCCTGGTTTCCACCGGCGCCGCACATTATCTCATCAGCGCGGACGACGTGCAGTGGGCCGTGAAAGAGCGCATGAACCGCCCCATGTTCTTGATTGACATTTCCGTGCCGCGCAACATCGATCCGGCCGTGCGTCATGTGGACAACGCCTTCCTCTTCGACATCGATGACTTGAAGCACCGCGTGGAGCAAAACCGCGCCGAACGGTTGTTGGAGGCGGAGAAAGCCGAGCGTATGGTGGTGGAGGAAGTCGAGATCCTTCGCGAGTGGATGAAGTCCCTTGAGGTGACCCCCACCATCGTGGCGCTGCGAAGCCGCGTGGAAGAAATCCGGCGAATGGAACTGGAAAAGGTGTTCGGTCGGCTGGCACATCTGTCACCCCAGGACCGGGAGGCGGTCGAAGGCATGGCGTCGGCGATCGTCAACAAATTAATTCACAGCACGATGGTGACGCTGAAGTCCGAGATCAGTTCCGCCAGCGGGGCCGCCTACGTCGAGGCGGCACGCCGATTTTTCAACTTGGACCAAACGACGCCTGCGAGGCGATCCGGGGAGGAGGAATCGTCACACGGTTCCTGCGCCGCACATCCGTGCGACCCTTCGGAGCCGGCGCAACCGGTGTCCGAAATCACGTCCCGGAAACGACGAGCCTGACCGACGCCATCAAGAAGAGGAGTACCCGTGCCTGTACCTTCAGGCCCCCGGTCCAGTCTCGTACTGGGCACCAGAGGCAGCAAGCTCGCCCTCCGGCAAAGCGAGTGGTTTCAGTCCCGATTGCGCGAGGTGGCCCCGCAGGTGCAGGTGACCCTGCGGACGATCCAGACCTCGGGGGACAAGATCGTCGATGTCCCGCTTGCCAAGATCGGCGGCAAGGGGCTCTTCGTCAAAGAAATCGAAGAGGCGCTCCTGGCGGGCGACATCGACTTGGCCGTGCACAGCATGAAGGACGTGCCGGCCGAACTCCCACCGGGTCTCGATATCCTGTGCGTCCCTCCGAGGGAAGATCCTCGCGATGCCCTGATCAGTGGTTCCGGCCGCCTCTTCAAAGATTTGCCGCAGAGTGCCCGCGTCGGGACCAGCAGTCTCCGCCGCCAGTCACAGTTGCTGCATGCGCGCCCGGACCTCCGGGTCGAGATGCTCCGTGGGAACCTCGACACGCGGCTGCGGAAACTGCGCGAGGGCCGCTTCGACGCCATTGTACTGGCGGCGGCCGGCCTTCGGCGGCTCTCGTGGGGGCACGAGATCACGGAATACCTTGATCCCGCCATCAGTCTTCCGGCCATCGGGCAGGGGGCGCTCGGGATCGAAGGCCGCCGCGACGACGCCTTCGTGTGCGAGCTGCTCGGCCGTCTGAACGATTCCGACACGCGCATCACCGTGTCGGCCGAGCGCGCGCTGCTGCATCGATTGCAGGGCGGCTGCCAGGTGCCGATTGCCGCGCATGCCGTGCTCGACGGCGAAGAGTTACGTCTCGATGGGCTGATCGCGAGCGTCGACGGCAAGACGATCATCCGCGACGCCGTGGTCGGGAAGCGCAGCGAGGCGCCTTCGCTGGGGGTCCAATTGGCCGAACGACTCCTCTCTCGAGGCGGAGACCGGATCCTGCGAGAGATATACGGAACAGCATGACGAGGACGCAGCCGCGGTCCAAAGGTCTGGTCTCTTTGGTGGGCGCCGGTCCCGGCGATCCGAAACTTCTGACGCTCCGGGGCAAGGAGTGTTTGGAGCGCGCCGAGGTCGTGCTGTACGACTATCTGGCCAATCCGGCCTTGCTGGCGCATGTGCCGGAGGAGGCGGAGCGGATCTACGTCGGCCGCCGCGGCAAAGGCAAATATCCACCCCAGGAGGAGATCATCCGGGTGCTGATCGATCGAGCCCGCGCCGGCAAGTTCGTCGTGCGCCTGAAGGGAGGGGATCCGTTCGTGTTCGGGCGAGGCGGGGAAGAGGCGGAGGCGCTGGCCTCGGCGGGCATCCCGTTCGAGGTGGTTCCCGGGGTGACGGCGGCCGTCGCCGCGCCGGCGTACGCCGGCATTCCGGTGACGCATCGCACCTTGGCCTCCACCGTGACCTTCGTCACCGGCCATGAAGACCCAGCCAAGCCCGAAACGACGTTGGAATGGCCCCGGTTGGCCAGCAGCCACGGAACATTGGTGTTTCTCATGGGCACGAAAAACCTCGGCGCCATCGTCGCGAACCTGGTGCACGAGGGACGGGCGGCCACGACCCCGGTGGCCATCATCCGATGGGGAACCAGAGCCGCGCAACAGACGATCGTCGGAACCTTGGCGGACATCGTGCAGCGAGCCGAGGCCGCGAAACTGGAGCCACCGACCGTGATCGTCGTCGGTGACGTGGTGAAGCTACGCACACAGCTGAACTGGTTTGAGCGGCGGCCGCTGTTCGGGAAGCGGGTCCTGCTGACGCGTGCCAAAGAACAGGCGGCGGAGTTCGCGTCGCTCTTGGCCGCCTATGGCGCCGAGCCCGTCGAAGCCCCGACCATTCGGATCGTTCCTCCCGCCGATTGGGCGCCGGTGGATCGCGCCATCGAGGACTTGGCCTCGTATCACTGGATCATTTTTACGAGCCTCAACGGCGTCGCGTTTTTCATGGGACGACTCTTTGCGCGCGGCTTCGACGCCCGGCGCCTTGCCGGGCGCACGGTGTGCTGCATCGGGCCACGGACGGCGCAGGAACTCGAGCGTTTCGGGGTGAAGGCCGACGTAGTGCCCGAGGAATACCAGGCCGAAGGGTTGGTGGCTGCATTCGCCGGGCGGGAGATCAGCGGTGCTCGTATGCTGGTGCCCCGGGCGGAGGTTGCGAGGGAACTCCTTCCGGAGGAATTGCGCAAACGGGGCGCGCATGTCGACGTGGTCCCGGTCTATCGCACGGTCGTGCCCGACGGCGATATCGCGGCCTGGCGTGACTTGCTCGTTCAGCAGCGGATCGACGTGGCGGCCTTCACGAGTTCGTCGACGGTGCGCAATTGCATCGCCCTCCTGGGCGGAGCCGAGGCTGCGTGCGCGCTGCTGAAGCCGGTCGCGCTCGCGTGCATAGGGCCGGTCACCGCGAAGACGGCGGAAGAATATGGTTTGACGGTATCGATCCAAGCGAGAGAGAATACGGTGCCGGCGTTGGCCGATGCCATCGCGGAGTACTACGGCAGCCGTCAGCGGCTTCCGGTGGGCACGGGGCAGTAAGTAAGGGTCAGAACTGATCGTAAAGGGGAGGGCTTGGCATGGTTCCGGTGAAGTCGTTCATGATTCCACGAGAAAAGTTCGTGACGGTGCCGCGGGATACCGATGCGCAAACCGCCGCCCGCATCATGCGGGATCGGGGGATCGGCAGTCTGTTCGTGACCAACGATCGGGAAATCATCGGCATTCTGACGGATACGGATATGATGCGTCGCGTCGTCGCCTCCGGCGCGGACGCGACCAAAATGACGGTCGAGCAGATTATGTCTGCGCCGATTCTGACCATCGAGGAGAACAAGACGCTCTTGGACGCCAATGATCTCATGGCGCAAGCGCACGTCCGGCACTTGGGCGTGACGAAAGACGGGAAACTGGTCGGCATTATCTCGGTTCGCGACCTGGTGGTGTTCTTGACCAACCTTCCGAGAAAGTAAGCGCGCATGGCGTTTCCCATTCATCGCTTGCGGCGGCTTCGTCAACACGAGTCCCTCCGGAGAATGGTGCGGGAAACCGCCCTATCGCCCAGCGACTTCATCTACCCGCTCTTTGTGGTGGAAGGGCGGGATCGCCGCGAAGAAATTGGGTCGATGCCGGGCCAGTTCCGTCTCTCGATCGATCTGCTGATCAAAGAAGCAGCCGAGGTGAAGACGCTGGGAATCCCGGCCATCATCCTGTTCGGGATTCCTGCCGCCAAGGACGACCGTGGCAGCGCCGGGTACGATCCCAACGGCATCGTGCAGCGGGCTCTCCGGGCGGTGAAGGATCACGTCCCCGGACTCACCCTTATCACGGACGTCTGCATCGACGAGTACACCAGCCACGGCCATTGCGGAATCGTCCGTGACGGCCAGATCGTCAACGACGACACGCTGGACTGCTTGCGACGCATGGCGCGGACCCATGCGGAGGCGGGTGCCGACATGGTGGCGCCGTCCGATATGATGGACGGCCGGGTGGCGGCGATTCGCAAGGAGTTGGACGAAGCGGGATTTACGGAACTGCCGATTATGGCCTACGCGGCCAAGTTTGCCTCGTGTTTTTACGCGCCGTTCAGGGACGCGGCGCATTCCAGTCCGCAGTTCGGCGACCGGCAGTCCTATCAGATGGATCCGGCCAACGGCCGGGAAGCCCTCCGCGAAATCGAGCTCGACATTGAAGAAGGAGCGGACATCATCATGGTGAAGCCGGCCCTGCCGTACCTGGACATCGTGGCCGCGGCCCGCCAGCGCACCTTGCTGCCGGTGGCCGCCTATCAGGTCAGCGGGGAATACAGCATGATCAAGGCGGCGGCTCGGGCCGGCTGGCTCGACGAGCCGCGCGCCATGATGGAATCGCTGCTTGCCATCAAGCGAGCCGGCGCCGACATGATTCTCACCTATTTCGCCAAAGACGCCGCCAGGCTGCTCCAGTGAACCGCCGATGAACGTCACTCATGGATACCGAGGCGGGGGGGTGCGGCCCTATCCCGTCGCGACGATCGGCAACTTCGACGGTCACCATATCGGCCACCGCGCGTTGTTGCGCCGGGTCGTGGACGCCGCGAGACGCGCGCAGGGCACGGCCATGGTCTTGACGTTCGATCCCCACCCGGTGCGCATTCTGGCGCCGCACGTCGGGCTGCGGTTTTTGACCAGTCCTGATGAGAAACTCAAACGGTTCGAGGAGGCGGGGATCGATGAGGTGGTGTGCCTCGAGTTCGACGAGCGGTTTGCGGCGCTCTCACCCCAGGCATTTGCCGAGGATGTGCTGGCACGCGGGGTCGGAATCAAGGAATTGTTCGTCGGAGAGCACTTCGCATTCGGCCACCGGCGCGCCGGCACCATCAACGACTTGACGGCCTACGGCCGCCGGCTCGGATTTCAGGTTCATCCCGTGACGCCGGTGGTGGCTGAAGGAGCCGTGGTGAGCTCGACACGGATTCGCCAATTGATCGGCCGCGGCGACGTACGAACGGCCTCCGCCCTGCTGGGCCGCCGATACGCGCTGGAAGGCATGGTAGCTCCGGGCGCCGGACGGGGACAGGCGCTTGGGTGGCCCACCGCCAACCTGCGGCTGCCGGCTGAGCGAGTGATTCCGCCGGACGGTGTCTACGCCGCCGTGACGACGGTGGAGGGCGAGCGCGTCGACTCCATCGCCTATATCGGGACACGCCCCACCTTCGGCCCCGGAGAACGGTTGCTGGAAGTCAACTTGCTCGTGGGCGCGCGCGAGCTGTACGGGTGCTTCCTGCGCGTCGAATTTGTGGAGTATCTTCGAGGTGACATGCAGTTTGCCGGGCCCGAGGCGTTGAGAGACCAGATCGCGGTGGACGTGGAGCGGGCAAAGGCGGTCCTGCGCGGCAAGAACGAGGAGGCGGCCGTCAACCGATGAGCGTGATGGCGGCTCGAGCAGCAACATCGCCGAAGCGCAACGCCTGGCCGCCCTTGCTGCACCGCATGGTCCGTACCGTGCGTGCGCGAGCGCTCTTCGTACCGGGCGACCACGTGCTGGTGTCCGTCTCCGGCGGGCCGGATTCGGTCGCGCTGTTGTCGTTGTTGCACCGGTTGTCGTCATCCTGGGGGCTGCGTCTCACCGCGGCGCATTTCAACTACGGGTTGCGCGGCGAGGAATCGGAGGAAGATCAGGCATTCGTCGAAGAACTGTGCCGGCGGCATGATGTTCCACTGGTGGCCATGCGTCTCCACATTCCGGCTTCCGGCCGTCGGGGGTCGCTTCAGGCGGCGGCCAGGGATCTTCGTTATGACGCGCTGGAGACCATCGCGAAAGATCGGGGGGCGGATCGCATCGCGCTGGCGCACACGGCGGATGATCAGGCGGAGACCGTCTTGTTATGGCTGTTGCGAGGCTCGGGGTTGACCGGGCTTTCCGGCATGCCGGCCAGCCGCGATGGCCGAGTAATCCGGCCCCTCTACGACTGCAGCCGTTCCGAGGTGCTGGCCTATCTGTATGAAGCTGGACTGTCGTTTCGAACCGATTCCACGAATGCCAAGCGGGTGTATACCCGCAATCGGATCAGACATGACGTGTTGCCCGTGCTCAGGGACGTTTCCCCCGGCGCGCTCAGCGCGCTGTGCCGCTCCGCTGAGCTCTGCCGCGAAGACGATCGGTTTCTCGACGCCCACGTGGCGGAGCTTTGCGCACGCGAATTTCGGCGCGACCACACGGGATCCTGGGCCATCGATCGAGACGTCGTGCGCCAGTTGCCACGCGCGTTGCAACGGCGCGTGTTGCGCGAGCTCTTCCGCCGAACCCATCCCAGCCGCCGTCCGCCCTCGATGCGGACGGTCGAGGAAGCGCTCCGGGGGGTGATGGCGTGCGCCCGTGAGCCGCGTCTGTCGCTTCCGGGCTTCCAGGTGACGGAGGGGTATGTCCGGTGTCTCGAGGCACCGCCGTCAGCTGACCCAGCTGAAGAGCCGGTTGCCGTACCGCTTCCCGTTCCCTCGATGGTTCGATGGCCGGGACCCGGATGGACGATTCGTGTCGAGGCACGTGCGACGTTGGATGCGCTGGACCCCAAGAGCCGGACCGACACGATTGTCGTGGATCACGAGCGGCTCAGTGGTCCGATGGTGGTTCGGGCATGGCAGCCGGGAGACCGGTTCTACCCGCTCGGCATGAACGGCCGATCCAAGAAGCTCCAGGATCTGTTCACCGATCTCAAAGTGCCGAGGGCGGTCCGCCGGCGCATTCCGGTGGTGGCGGTTCCGGACGGCATCGTCTGGGTCGTGGGATATCGGCAGGATGCGCGGTGGGTGCCGACCCCCGCTACCCGGCGGTATCTCGTTATCAGCGCCGATGGGGTGTCGGGAGCGGAGGGAGCAACGTAGGCATGGAACGGATATTCGGTCGCCCCATCGTCACGCAGGAGCAGATGCGGACCCGGATTCGAGAGATGGGCCGCCAGATCAGCGCGGATTACGCCGGCAAGGACCTGGTGCTCGTCGGCGTGCTGAAAGGCGCCTATGCCTTTTACGCCGACTTAGCGCGGGCTATCCGGATCCCGGTGCGCGTCGACTTCATCGTCGTGAACAGTTATGGCGCCGGGTCGAAGACGACCGGGAAAGTGAAGCAAGTGACCGAACTGACGGAGGATATCGAGGGGAAGGACGTGTTGCTGATCGAGGACATCGTGGACTCTGGCCTCACGGTGCAGTATCTGGTCAAATCCCTCGCCAAGAAAAAGCCACGCAGCATCAAGGTCTGCACCCTGCTCAGCAAACCGGAGCGGCGCCTCGTCGACGTCGAAGTCGACTATGTCGGCTTCAAGATTCCGAACAAATATGTGGTGGGGTACGGGCTGGACTATCAGCAGAAGTACCGCAATCTCCCGTATCTCGCGGTGCTCGACAAGACCGACGAGCAGAAGGAGTAGGGACGGGCACAATATTGTCAGCACGATTGGGGCTATGTTAACATCACGGTGTTTTCGTGTCGGTTTTCGTCACGAATCCACAAGGAGATCCGGATGAATTCCAGGGTCAAGAACCTGCTGTTCTGGGTCGTCGTCGGCCTGTTCATGATTCTGCTGTTCAATCTGTTCAGTGTCCCGACGCACGCGCCGGAAGAAGAGGTGATCTTCAGCGACTTCTTGGCGAAGATCGAAAAGGGCGACGTCGAACGGGCGACGATCAAAGGGAGCCACATCAGCGCGGTTCTCAAGGATAAAACCCGTATCCGGACCTACACTCCCGATTACCCCGACCTCGTCAAAGTCCTCCGGGAAAAGGACGTTCAAATCGAGGTGAAGCCCCCGGACGAAAGTCCGTGGTACATCACGTTTCTGGTCACCTGGGGCCCCTTCATTCTGTTCCTCGGCCTCTGGTTCTTCCTGATGCGTCAAATGCAGATCGGCGGGAACAAGGCCCTGTCCTTCGGCAAGAGCCGGGCCCGCATGCTCACTGAGGAGCGCAAGAAGGTCACCTTTTCGGACGTGGCCGGCATTGACGAAGCGAAGGAAGAAGTCCTGGAAATCATCGAGTTCCTCAAGGACCCTCGGAAGTTTCAGAAGCTGGGGGGGCGGATCCCGAAGGGTGTGCTCATCGTGGGCCCGCCGGGAACCGGAAAAACGCTGCTGGCAAAGGCGATCGCTGGAGAAGCCGGTGTGCCGTTCTTCAGCATCAGTGGATCGGATTTCGTCGAGATGTTCGTCGGCGTCGGCGCGTCCCGTGTGCGGGATCTGTTCGAACAAGGGAAGAAGCATGCCCCCTGCATCATCTTCATCGACGAAATCGACGCCGTGGGCCGGCTTCGAGGAGCCGGGTTGGGCGGGGGACATGACGAGCGTGAGCAGACCCTCAATCAGCTGCTGGTGGAAATGGACGGGTTCGACACGACGGAGGGCGTCATTCTCATTGCAGCCACCAACCGTCCGGACGTGCTGGATCCCGCATTGCTGCGGCCCGGCCGGTTCGACCGTCAAGTCGTCGTGAACCGTCCGGACCTGCGTGGCCGCTCGGAGATTTTGAAGGTCCATACCAAGAAAGTGCCGGTTGCGGCGAACGTGGAGCTGGAAAAAATCGCGCGCGGCACTCCCGGCTTTTCCGGCGCCGATTTGGAGAACCTCGTCAACGAGGCGGCTCTCTGGGCGGCGCGCCAAAACAAGAAGGAAGTCGAGATCGTCGATTTCGAGATGGCCAAAGACAAGGTCCTGATGGGGGCCGAGCGCAAGAGCATGATCCTCAGCGACGAAGAGAAACGCGTCACGGCGTACCATGAAGCCGGACATGCCTTGATGGCAAAGCTGCTCCCCGGCACCGATCCGGTTCACAAAGTGACGATCATTCCACGCGGGCGCGCACTGGGTGTCACCATGCAATTGCCCACCGACGACCGCCACAACTATTCGCAGGAATTCCTGTACAACACCCTCGCAATTTTGATGGGTGGACGGGTGGCCGAAGAGCTCGTCTTCAAGCACGTCACCACCGGTGCCGGCAACGACTTGGAGCGGGCCACCGATTTGGCTCGTAAGATGGTGTGCGAGTGGGGGATGAGTGAAAAGCTGGGTCCCCTGACGTTCGGTCGAAAAGAAGAAGAGATCTTCTTGGGACGTGAAATCGCCACGAAGCGCGATTTCAGCGACCAGGTGGCGTTGGAAATCGATCTTGAGATCAAGCGTCTCGTCACCGAGAACTACGAGCGCGCGAAACGATTGCTTACTGAGCAAATGGCCAGCCTCAAAGCCTTGGCCGAAGCGCTGCTCGAAAAAGAAGTGCTGGACGCACCGGAGATCGATCAGATCATCATGCAGTCGTCCTCGCAAACGGTTCCCGCCTAAGCTGCGCTCAACGGGCGCCGGGGTTTCGGGCACGGGCTCCGGCGCCACAGTTCCATTGGCTTCCTCCACACCGGGGTTGCGCTCCGTGAAAGTGTATTGCTTTGGGGAGCGGGCCTGTGCAAGATGGTCGAAGAGCTTATGGAACTTTCCGTGTCTCAGCCTGCCGTCCCCTCTGCCTTCATCGCCCGAGGACTCGAGATCTCCTGCTCCCAGCGCCCGCTGATCATGGGCATCCTTAACGTCACGCCCGATTCCTTTTACGACGGCGGCCGCCATGTCGGCGTCGATGCGGCCGTCGCGCATGGGATGCGGTTGGTTGAGGAGGGGGCGGATATCCTCGATATCGGAGCCGAATCGACAAGGCCGGGCGCGGCGCCGGTTTCAGAAGGGGAAGAGCTCGATCGTGTCGTGCCGGTCGTCACGGAATTGGCGCGACGGGTCACGGTGCCGATCTCCGTCGATACCACGAAAGCGGCTGTTGCACGCCGCGCCATTGAGGCCGGGGCTAGCATCATCAACGACGTCAGTGCCCTGCGGTTCGATCCGGAAATGGCCGGGGTCATCGCAGAGTCCGGCGCCGCGGTCGTCTTGATGCACATGCAGGGCACGCCGCAGACCATGCAACTCGCGCCGCGGTACGAGCATGTCGTGAGCGAGATCAAAGAATTCTTTCAGGAACGGATGGATACGGCCGTCCAGGCCGGGATTCCCCAAAGCCGGATCATCCTTGATCCCGGCATCGGTTTTGGTAAGCTGCTCTCACACAACCTCGAGATCCTGGCCCACGTGTCGTCCTTCCACAGTCTCAGGCGACCGCTGCTCATCGGGGTCTCCCGTAAAGGGTTCATCGGACAATTGTTGAATCGCCCCGTCGCACAACGGGAGTGGGGCACCGCCGCGGCGGTGGCCTTGGCCGTGGCCCGTGGGGCGTGCATCGTCAGAGTCCACGACGTCGCGTGGATGAAGGATGTGGCTGCGGTCGCCTTTGCCATGCGAGCGGAACATCTGAGACAGGAGCCTTATGCGTAAGTTGTTCGGAACGGACGGCGTGCGAGGTGTCGCGAATCTGGAGCCGATGACGAGCGAGACGGCCATGCAGCTGGGCCGTGCGGCCGCGCATATTTTCATGCGGCGTGCCGGCCGGCACCAGATCATCATCGGCAAGGATACGCGCATTTCCGGCTACATGCTGGAGTCGGCGTTGACCGCCGGCATCTGTTCGATGGGAGTCGATGTGCTGCTCGTCGGCCCGATGCCGACTCCGGCCATCGCGTTCCTGACGCGCAGCATGCGGGCCGACGCGGGCGTCGTCATCTCGGCGTCGCATAATCCGTATCAGGACAACGGGATCAAGTTTTTCTCGAGCGACGGCTTCAAGCTCCCAGACGAGGTGGAGGCGCGTATCGAGCAGTTGATCGTATCGGATGAGATTCGTCACCTCAGGCCGACCGCCGATCTCATCGGGAAGGCCTATCGCATCGGGGACGCCGAGGGACGGTACATTGAATTCGCCAAACGCTCCTTGCCGAAGGATCTGGATTTTCAAGGCCTCAAGCTGGTGGTCGACTGTGCCAACGGCGCCGCGTACAAAGTCGCTCCGACCGTCCTCAAGGAGTTGGGCGCCAGGGTGGACGTGATCGGCGACAAGCCCGACGGCATGAACATCAACGACGGCTGCGGGGCCGTGCATCCCGAGCGGCTCCAGGAAGCCGTGCGCCGTGAGGAAGCGGATATCGGCATCGCGCTCGACGGCGACGCGGATCGGGCCATTTTCGTGTGCGAGCAGGGGAGCATTGTCGACGGCGACCACGTGATGGCGGCCTTGGCGCTGGATATGCAAAAGCAGGGGCTCCTGGCCAAACAGACGATCGTCGGCACGGTGATGAGTAATTTCGGGCTGGAGCTCGCCATGGCGAAGGCCGGCATCACCTTGGTGCGCACCCCGGTGGGTGACCGATATCTGCTGGAGCGAATGTTGGCGGACGGCTACAATTTCGGCGGCGAGCAGTCCGGGCACTTCATCTTCCTGGACCACAATACGACAGGAGATGGGCTCATCTCCGCCCTGCAAATGCTCTCGTTGATGAAGAGGACGCGGCGGCCGCTCTCGGAACTCGCCAAGGCGATGTCGCCAGTTCCACAAGTGCTGCTCAACGTGAAGGTCAAAGCCAAGCCGGTGCTCGAGTCAATCCCCGACGTCCACCGGGCGATTCAAGACAGCGAGCGCCGCTTGAACGGCAGCGGACGGGTCGTCGTACGCTATTCCGGGACCGAACCCCTCCTCCGCATCATGATCGAGGGAGAGCAAGATCGCCTCATTCAAGAGCTCGCTGAGGATTTGGCCAAGGTCGTACGCGCTCACATCGGGTAATCCGAGTCCCTCTGCTGAGGGAGGGTCATGCTGCCGTCCCTCACCGCCTCGTTCCTTCTCGGTCTCTGTGCCGGTTCCTATCTGCCGTTCTTCCCCGTAAGCGTGAGTGTCCTTCTCGCGGCCGCTGCCATGCTGCTGACGTTGTGCGAACGCGCTGCCGGTATAGAACGGCGGTGGGCGGCATCGGTCTATGGCGCCATGTTGGCGGGCGTGATCTATTGGAGTGCGGCGACACCTCCCGTCGCCTCGCCTCATCCTTTGCCACCCCGTCGGGATACCGTTGCATCGGAGGTCACCGGACGGATCTTGACGGCGGTACAGCATGCTCCTGGCCGCCAGACAGCCGTTGTCGAAGTGGAGCAGGCCGATCCGGCTCCCGCCGGGATCGCCACGCTGACCCGAGTGCGCGTGGTATGGAGGGAGCCGGATCAGATACTTTTGCAGGGGGATCGGGTCCGCTTCCGGGCCAAGGTCCATCCGCCGACGGGAACATTGAATCCGGGGGGATTCGATTACGCCGGATACCTCGAGCGGCAAGGCATCGACGCGGTAGCCACAGTCACCGGGCCGTCCGGCGTTCAGACGATAGAGTCCGGTGGACGCAGTTGGGCTTGGGCCGGGTGGCACAAGATCGATGAGTGGCGCTCCGTCATCCGTCAGGCCGCAAGCCAGACGCTCAGCCAGCCGTCCCTCGGGATTTTTCTCGGCATGATCATCGGCGAGCGCGGCTCGCTGCACCCCGATGTGCAGGAGTGGTTCATGACGACCGGAACGGTCCATCTGCTCTCCATTTCGGGCTCTCATTTGGGACTGGTTGCCATCGTCGGAGTCTGGGTTGTGAGACGGGCGGTCTTGGCCCTGCCTGCCGCGATCTTGTTGGCGGTCACGCGTGTGCTGACCCCCCTGCGGATCGCCGTGCTTGTCACGTGGCCGCTCGTGTTCCTCTACGCGCTGTTGGCCGGGGCGGAGGTGGCCACCGTGAGGGCTCTGGTCATGATTACCCTCGGCTTCTTGACGCTCTGGCTGGGGTACGAGCGTCATGCGCGGCATGCGCTGGCTCTGGCGGCGCTCCTGATCGTGGTGCACGACCCACGGGCACTGTACGACCTTTCTTTCCAGCTCTCGTTTCTCTCGGTGCTGGCCATCATTCACGCGCTCCCTTCTCCAGCGGACGGAGAGGAAGAGCGCAGGGGAGCAGGACGGCTCGGCACGTGGCTGGTGTTCGTCCGCGACGCCTGTTTGGTCAGCGCGGCGGTGACGCTGGCGACGCTTCCGTTGGTCGCGCTGTACTTCAACCAGATCCAATGGATGGGACTATTGACGAATCTGCTTGCGGTCCCTGTCACGGGAGTGATCCTCGTTCCACTTGGATTGCTGTCCGCACTATGGACGGTCGCGGCAAGCTCCGCGCAGTTGCCGCTCGCCTCCCTGCAGGAGGCTCTGTTCGGCTGGTTCGTGGCGGCCCTTCGCTGGTGCGCTCAGTGGCCGGGAAGCGCCTGGCATGTGGCGGCTCCGGCCTTGCCGGCCATGGTCGTGTTCTACCTCGGCTTGTGGCTGGCGATCCGAAAGGGAATTTCCAGAAGATGGAGTATGGCGGGCGCCGCCGTGGTTCTGGGTCTGATCGGTTGGTGGGGGTGGTCCCCGCGGAGCGGCCTGGACGGAGATCACTGGCGGGTGACCTTTCTCGATGTCGGACAAGGGGACAGCGCCCTGCTCGAACTGCCCGATGGAACGACCGTCCTGGTGGACGGGGGCGCCAGGTACGAGCGCTTTGACATGGGGCGGTCGGTGATCGGGCCGTTTCTGTGGAATCGCGGCATCCGACACCTCGATCATGTGATCGGCACCCACCCGCAACTGGACCATGTCGGAGGGCTGATATGGATCGTGAGGCATATCCACGTCGGGCGGTATTGGAGCAGCGGCACGACGCGTGATGAACAGTTCGCCGTCGATTTGCAACGAGCCCTGCAAGAGGCGCGCGTTAGCGAACGCGCAGGGGTGCGTGGCCAGGAGCTGTTAGGGGAGGGTCCGTGCCGGCTCAAAATCCTCAACCCCCTCGCGAACGAGAGTACTCCGGTGGCGCAAAGGCCGAGCGGCGCGCTGCTCAACAACCGGTCCATCGTCTCGCGGTTGGAGTGCGGGAGCCATGCGGTGCTGTTCGCCGGCGACATCGAAGTCGACGGACTCCGCCGGTTGGGCCAGGACGGCAGGGACCCGGTCACCGTCTTGAAAGTCCCGCATCATGGATCGAGGAGCTCATTGGATGCGGCGTGGATTCACGACGTGCATCCCCTGTATGCGGTGGTGTCGGTCGGACGAGCCAACTCCTATGGACATCCGGTCCAAGCGGTATTGGATGCCTATGCCGAGCAACACAGCGTGGTGACACGCACCGATCAGGACGGAGCCATCTGGGTGACCGCTCGGCTGTCATCGCGCGAGATCACGGTCACCCGGATGCGAGATCTGATGCTGGAGCCGGTCGTGCGCGGCACGGCCCTCTGGCAAGACGAGCAGCGCAACTGGCGGCGCGCGCTGCGCTTGCTGCATGACATGCACCCCCTGCCGCTCCTTCACAGCTAGCCTCTCTCTACCCGTACAAACATGAATCAGAAGTGACAGTTTTCGTCCAATTTTGGCCAAACCTGCTCAACGCATATCAGAAGTTGCAGGCATTCCGCACTGTTAGCTGAATGCTAGCAAGGCATAGCATGTGCACACGCCGCGTGGCGCCAGGCACCATTGCGTCCGGAGGAATTCATCATGTCCAAGCTTGTTCGAATTGTTATTCAGTTGCCGGTCGAATTGAAGGAGCAACTCGACGCCCTCAAACAGCAGGGTTACACGACCAGCGGGTTTATTCGAGCAATGCTCGAACGGGAATTGGGGAAGGTCGATCAGCGGGCGCACTCCGTCATCAGAAAGGTGAAATAGGGGCGATGTGCCGACGGAGGCTCGACGGACGAGGGGCAGAGGAGTAGCGGGTGCCGAGACTGTCTGATTTGGTTCGAGACTCGGGGACTACGGATGCCAAGGCCGCGCTCGCTGTCACCGGGCATGCTGCCGTCGGCGACCACGATGAGAGGGTTCGAGGGTGGTATGAGGCCGCGCAGCGGGAGTTGACCCGGATACGGAACGATGTGCGGGCCGGGATCGCGCCCCAAGTCGCGGGGGCGGAGTCGCTCGCAAGGAACCTGGTCCAGGAATTCCAGTCCGGCGACGCGCTGCTGGAGCGGGCGTTGAGGGGACAGAGCAGCGATTATCCCGTCGACAACGCCGTCAATGCGGCAATCGTCTCCGTCAGGATCGGGAAGGGGCTGGGTTATGCCGCCGAGGCGCTGGTTGAACTGGCGCTTGCCGGATTCCTCCATGACGTGGGGATGTGGACGATTCCCGATGCGCTCCTGCTGAAGGCGGGTCCGCTGTCTGATGAAGAGCAAGGAATCGTGCGGTCGCATCCGGAGCGCGGGCGACGCATCGTGGCGGCGCTTGGCGGCCGGTACGACGGCGTGGCGGCCATCGTCGCTCAGGAACACGAGCGGCGGGACGGGAGCGGCTACCCGTGCCGGCTCAAAGGCTCGGACATCGCCGAGCCAGCGCAGATCATCGGGGTGGCCGACGTGGTCGATGCGCTGGTCACGCCCCGCCCTTATAAGAAGCGTATCAGCCCCCATCAGGCGCTTCGTGAGATTCTTGTCCACGCCAAGGAGCACTTCCCACATGCCGTTCTCAAGGCACTCGGCGACGAGATCACGTTGTATCCGGTGGGTTCTGCCGTCCGCTTGAATACCGGCGAGCATGGCAAGGTGGCGCGCGTCAATCCGGGGTGCCCGCTGCGTCCGATCGTGAGGATCGAAGGGCGGCCATCCGGAGAGGGTGGCATCGATTTGAAGCAGATGCCGGCGGTGTATATCGTCGAGGTACTCCAGTGAAAGGATCCCGGAGCGGAGGGAGGCAGTGATGGAGGGAAGGACATCATGCCCGTTGATCCTGATTGCCACGGCGGCGCTCGCCCTGCTGTGCGCCGGCGGGTGCCGCAACCCCGGTCAATCGACATTGCCGCCGTCCGCGATCTCGGCCCCGGGCCAGGCCGCCCTGCCGCCGATGCCGAAGGGCGACGTCTACGCCGACGAAGCCGTGCCCACTCCGGAGACCCCGATCGAAACCGGTGACTCCCTCGACGTGGTGATTCGCCGGGGCGCGGGAGAAGAAAAATTTTCCGGCCTTGTGCGGGAAAACGGCAAAGTCGCGATCGGCTTCATGGAAGTGGACGTCGGCGGCGTGACGGTCGCCGAAGCGGAGCGCCGTATTCTGGCTGCGGCCACACCCTTTATGCGGGATCCGCGGGTGCAGGTTGCGCTGAAGAAAAAAGTGCTGAAGGTCAAACGCGTCTTCGTGTTCGGCGACGTGAAGAAGCCGGGCATCGTCCCGATGGCCCGGAACATGACCATGCTGCAGGCGCTCGCGGCGGCCGAATATCAGGAGACGGCCCTCCTCGAAGAAATTCGGGTGGTGCGGGGAGCGGACACTCCCGCCGCCCGTATTGTGATGGCGGATATGGCGCGTGCCTTCACCTATGGGGATTTCTCGCGCAATGTGGCGCTTGAAGAGAACGATGTCGTCTATGTCCCGCGCGAACACTTGGGCGACGCGACCGAAGCGGCGAAGAAACTCCTGCCGATCGTGCAGGTGGCGCTCATGCCTCTGTACCCGGTGTACCTGATTCCGGCTTTCATGGCGTTCAGATAGCGGAGAGCGTTGGGGCGAAGCAGATGGCTCAATATGAATTGAACGTCATCGATTACTGGCTCATCCTCAAGAAGCGGAAGTACCTCATCGTCTTGTCGGCGGTGCTCGTCGTCGTCTTTACCTTCCTGTTCTCAGAATTCTTCAAGCCCGCCCCGATCTACGAAGCCGTCGCTCGGGTGAAGTTCGAGCGGAACGCGACGGTCGCGCAGCAGTTGCTGGAGTCGTTGACGTACTCGAACGCCAACGATCTGGGAACGCAGACGGAATTCATTCGAAGTTTTCCGGTCATGGAACGCGTCGCCGTGGCGTTGGGCCGGGTGTCCGGGGGCGCCTCCGAAGAGGACAAGCGCTCGCCGCAGTATTTGAATGCGATCTACAACCTCGGACAGGAAATCAAAGCGCAGCGGGAAGGCGACACGAACATCATCCGCATCGCCGCCACGTCCGAGCGCCCGGAGCTGGCAGAGCAGATGGCCAATTCGACGGCCCAGGCCTACCGCATTGAAAACATTGCGGCGCGAAACCGGCTCGTGACGGAGTCCCGGCGCTTTGTCGAGGAGCAATTGGCCAATCTGGAGCAGCAGTTGGATGAATCAGAACAGGCGCTGCGCGAGTTCCGGGAACGGGAAGGGCAGGTATTCCTGTCCGATGAAGCCCGGGCGGCCTTGGAGACGTTTACGAAGCTGGAGGAGAACTACAACGAGGTCATGCGCGAGCGTGCCGAGGCCGAGCGCCAGATCGCGCTGCTGCAACGGCCCGGCGCCATGCTCGGGAATCCGGACAAGCGGATCTTCACCGAAGATCAGTATGCCCTGCTGACGGCCCTCAATCGGAAGCTGGTCGATCTGCTGCAGGAGCGGGACACGCTGCTCATCAACTACACGAAGGAGCACCCGCAGGTCCGCGAGTTGCAGCAGAAGATCGAGAATGCCAAGAGCGAAATGGTGCAAGAGCTGAAAAGCAAGGTCTTGACCTTGAGCGATCGTGAAGACGCGCTGCAAGCGCAGCGGGACCACTATCGCAAGCGCTATCTCGGATATCCGAAGGCCGCCATTCAGATGAGCCGCCTGGAGCGCGACGTCAAGGTGAATGCGGACTTGCTGGCGACGTTGAAGGCCAAGCATCAGGAGCTGCTGATCAAAGGCGCGGAGCGGATCGAGGAAGTGACCATCATCGCCCCCGCCATGACGCCGATGACCCCGATCAATGCGACCAATCCGACGCTCAACCTCATGATCGGCTCGCTGATGGGGTGCTTCCTCGGTATCGTCCTGGCCTTCGCCCGGGAATCGTTCGACACGTCCATCGGGACCATCGAGGGCGTGGAAGAGTTCCTGAAGGTGCCGGTGCTGGGCATCATCCCCCAGTTCGATCACAAGGAGCTGATGGACACAGCCAAGGAGGTGTTGCCTCGCCACACGTCGCCGTCCGTCGTGGAGAGCCTGTCGAAGCTCATCTGCCTGATCGATCCGAAATCCGTCTTGTCGGAGAGCCTGCGGTCGTTGCGCACCAATATTCAGTTCGCCAGCATGGACCGCCGCGTGAAATCCATCATCTTCACCAGCGCCGGGTTGGGGGAAGGGAAGAGTACGTGCGTCATCAATCTCGCCATCACCATGGCGCAGGAAGGGATGCGGGTGCTGTTGGTGGACGCCGACCTGCGCAAGCCCATCGTGCATCAGCGGCTGGGGTTGCCGCGCGAACCGGGCTTGGTCGATGCCCTGCTCGGAACGACGTCCTGGCGGTCGTACGTGCGCTCGGCGACGGATTTGATGCTCGGGACGGTGGGAGTGGACCGGGTCATGAACACTCCGGGACTGGACAACCTCCACGTGCTGACGAGCGGATCGGAGTCGGGCAATCCCAACGAGTTCCTCAATCTGAACAAGATCAAGGCGCTGACCGCCGAAATGCAGGAGGAGTACGACATCGTGCTGATCGACACGCCGCCTATTCTCCCGGTGACCGATGCGGTCGCGTTCAGCTCGCGCGTGGACGGCACCATCCTCGTGTATCAAGTCGGACGGATCGGGCGCAACGCCCTCAAGCGCGCCAAGTTCCTGCTCGACCATGCCCAGGCCAACGTGCTCGGCGTGGTGCTGACGAACGTGAAATCGGAAGTGACGCCGGAATACGGGCTCTACCGATATGAGTATCGCTGACGCGACAGGAGCATCGGCGCCATGCAGCAGGCTGCGATCAGTCCTCACGATAGTTTGGTGGTCTCCGCGCTCGCCGTCGCGGTTGCGCTAGGTCTCGCCCTGACCGGCCCCTCCGTCGGTCTCCAGGCCGTGCTGGGCCTGTGCGTCATCCTGATCGCGTTCACCTCCGTCTCCGCCGCCCTCTACCTGTTGATTGCCTCGATGCTGCTCTCGCCTGAAGTGGCGATCGGGCGGTTGGAAGGCCGCGGGGTCGGAGGACGGGAGCTCTCCTTTCGCATGGACGACATCCTGCTCGTCGTCATCGGCCTCAGCTGGCTGGTCAAAAATATCCTCTATCGCGAGCTCGGGCTGTTCCGCGAGACGCCGCTGAACCGGCCCATCGCCGTTTACATGGTGGTCTGTGTGCTGGCCACCCTGGTGGGTTCCCTCACCGGTGACGTCAAGCCCGTGACGGGCTTCTTCTTCGTCCTGAAGTATTTCGAGTACTTCTTCGTCTTTTTCATGGTCGTCAATCACGTGCGGACCGAGCGGGACGTCGTCGGGCTCGTCATGGCCCTGCTCGCCGTAGGATTTATCATCAGTCTGTACGCGATCTATCAAATTCCGAGCGGGCAGCGCGCGACGGCTCCATTCGAAGGAGAAGTGGGCGAGCCGAATACGCTCGGCGGCTATCTCGTCTTCTTGCTCGCCATCGTGGCGGGGCTCGCGCTGCACATTCAGGCGGGGCAGATTCGAATCGCGCTCCTGGTGCTCGGCGGCTTTGCCGGTCTGGCGCTCATGGCCACGCTGTCCCGGTCGTCGTACCTGGCGTGCGGCGTGCTGTTCCTCGCGATCGGCGCCACGCAGTGGCGGCGGCCACGTGTGCTCACGGTATTGCTCCTTGCCGTGGCGCTGGTTCCGCTGTTCGCGCCGGCCAATGTCAAAGAGCGTGTCTCCGAAACATTCTTCGGCCGGCAGTATGGAGGCGAGATCCGGGTCGGAAGCGTCGCGTTGGACCTCTCGACGACCGAGCGTCTTCGCTCCTGGGGGTACGTGCTCCAAGACTGGGTCCATCATCCGCTGCTGGGCAAGGGGGTAACCGGGTACGCCTGGGCGGACGCACAGTACGTGAAGATCCTGGGCGAGACGGGTCTGGCCGGCCTGGTGGCGTTCGGATTCATCATCTATCGTCTCTGGCGCTGCGCCAGGGAGTCGTTCCTCTCGGAGACCGATCCCTTTGCCAAAGGCTTGGCGCACGGCTTTCTGCTCGGACTGGTGGCGCTGCTTGCCCACGGCATCGGCGCCAATACGTTCATCATCATTCGGATCATGGAGCCGTTCTGGCTGTGTGCCGGCCTCGTCATGCTGCTGCCGACGCTGTCTCAACGAGCATCAATCCAGGCCCCGGCCGCGAGGCCGGCATGAACTGGTTCATCTTCTGTTATTGGTACGAGCCGGATGCGCCTCAGGATCCGGTGGGGTTAGTCCGTATCTGGGCATTGGCCGAGGCGTTGAGCAAGGCCGGACAGCGCATCACGCTGTTTCCTCCGCGTTATCGCTCCGCGCGGAACGCAGGCGTGCAGACGGTGTTGCCCGTCGGCTTGGTCCCGATCCCGCTGCTGCGGCCGTTGTCCTATGCGCTCGGCTCGTTTCTGAGGGGCGCGTACCGCGCGGTGGCGGAACGGCCGCAGGTGGTCTACTACCGGTGGATGGCCAGTCCGCACGCGGTGATTCTCGCGAAGCTGCTGGGTGCCTGTTGCGTCTGCGAGGTGAACGGCGAGCCGGTCCCCGCGTGGTCCCCTAGCGCTGGATTCGGGCGCACGCTGCGTCGTTGGCTGGCACGAGCGGCGTTACGGCATTGTGACCGGGTCGTCGTTCTGACCGATGGGTTGGGCGATCTGCTCGTCCGGCAGTACGGCGTGCCGCCTGAGCGTCTGATCGTGCTGCCCAGCGGGACCGACACGGATTGCTTTGCTCCTCGCAACCCGGAGCAGTGCCGCCGGGAACTGGGCTTGCCGGTTGACGGCGCGTACGTCGGGTTCGTGGGGACGTTGTATCGCTATCAGGGCGTGTCCACGCTGCTCGAAGCCATGGTGACGGTCCGGGGGCGCTGTCCTCAGGTGCGCATGCTGGTCGTGGGAGACGGTGAGGCGGCCCAGGAATTGAAGGAGCAGGCGCGGACGTTGGGCCTGGACGATATCGTCATCTGGGCCGGCCGCGTGCCGTACCTGCGTGTCCCGACGTATATCGGCGCCATGACGCTGTGCGCGGCGCCGTTCCGCGCGGATCGTGGAGAAACGTCGCCGGTCAAAATCATCGACGGATTGGCCTGCGGACGTCCGGTCGTGGCGAGCGCGATCACCTCCGTGCAGCGGGTGTTCGCAGCCGGGAGCGGTGTCCGGTTTGTGGAACCCGACAATGTAGGCGCGTTGGCCGAGGCGATTGAGGAACTCCTTCACAGCCCCGCGGTCTGCGCGCGCTTGGGAGAAGAGGGACGCCGGTTCGTCGAGCGCCGGTTCAGCTGGGCGTCGCTTGCCGACCGGCTGCAGGCGTGGCTCATATCGAAGACATCATCGCACCATGCGCATTCTGCTCTACTGTGACGAAGACTTGGGTGTCGCGGCCGGCGGCTCCCGTCAGGTGCTGGAGTTGGCAACGGCGCTGGGCCGGAGGCATCACGCCGTCAGGATCGTCGCACCCGAACCGCTGAATGCTCCCGTCGGCTTGGATCACGCGTCGGTCACTCTGAAGGGTATTCCTGTCGTGCGACGGGGAGGCGTACGGCCCCTCTCTTATCTGCTCGCCTCCGCCCGTGCCCTGTCTTCCATCATGTCGTCTTGGCAGCCCGACGTGCTTCTTTGGTTCGATTCGCCTGGTCAGGTGGCCCCCTTAGCCGCCCTGCAGGGCTCGACCTGCAAGGTCATTTATTTCGTGAACGGCCTCCCAGAGCAGGAGGTGAGGGGACTGTGGCGGTGGCAACCACTGAGGAAGGCATTGACGTATGCACTGCACGCCGCGGCGCGCCGAGCCGATGTGGTGGTCGGTGTCTGTCCCGAGCTTGTTGAGAAGCTGCAGGCGCAGCTTCCGGTTCCACTTTCCGGCCGCGCCGTGATTCGGAATGGCGTGGACGCCGCACGGTTCGTTCCGCGGCCGCCTGTGGACGCGCGCCATCAACTGGGACTGCCCGGCGGTGGTCCCTACATCGGGTTCGTCGGGGGCTTCTTCCCGTGGCATGGCTTGGAAACGCTCATCGAGGCCATGCCGATGGTCGCGAAGGTCTATCCCACTGCCCAGCTGCTGATGGTCGGAGACGGCCAGACGAGGGGAGCCATGGAAGCGCTCTGTCGGCTGCGGGGCATCGAGGGGCATGTGCGATTTGTGGGCCGCGCGGAGTTTGCGCTGGTCCCCGCCTGGATCGCCGCGTGTGACGTCTGCGTGGTGCTGCATCGGGCGCTGCGCTCCTATCCCGGCGACAGTATGAAGCTGTGGGAATATCTGGCCTGCGGTCGTCCGGTGATCGCGACGGCCGGTCCCGGCTACGGTGAAACGGTGGAGGCGCTGGGAGCCGGCGTCGCGGTTCAGCCTGACGATCCGGCCGATCTGGCCGCGCAATTGGTGCGGTTGCTTGAGGATGACGACCTGCGGAGGACGATGGGAGAGCGGGGGCGGATCGCCGTGGAGCAATGGCATACGTGGGATGCCAGGGCTCAGGAACTGGAGGCGCTCTGTGCTCCGCTGCTTCGGACCGAAAGGCAGGCTGCATGAGCTCCGACGTGCACCACGAGACCGTCTCGGCTCCTCCCGGCTCCGCGGAATCGCCCCCCCGCTTGCGTCATCGCATCCTGCAAGCCGGAGGGTGGGCCGGGGCGGGGTTCGCCCTCGACAAGATCCTGGCGGCGGGGCAATTGATGGTGCTTGCGCGGCTGTTGGCCCCGGACGATTTCGGTCTGATGGCGGCCTCGGCGGCCGTATTGATGGCGGTGCAGACCTTTTCCGAGCTGGGACTGGAACCGGCCGTGATTGCCAAGCAGGACGTCACCGAGGAGGACATGCGGGTCGCGTGGACGTTGTCGTTGCTGCGGGGCCTTCTCTTGTCAGCACTCGTGTGGGGAGCCGCGGACGCCATCGCGGCCGTTATGCACATCGCCGGCCTCGGGGTGTTCCTTCGCATCCACACGCTGGGGGTGCTGCTGCAGTCCTTGCAGAGCCCCGCGCTGTTTATGCTGCTGAAGCGGCTCGATCTCAGACGCCGAGTGTCGTTCGATTTGAGCCGCCGGCTCGTGGAGGTCGTCGTCACGATTGGGCTGGCGCTCTGGTGGCAGAGTGCCTGGGCCCTGCTGGGAGGACAAATGGCGGCCTTCCTCTTCGGCGTGGGGTTGTCCTACCGCCTCGCGCCCTGTCGCGTGCAATGGTCGCTGGACCGCAAGACATTGAGCGGTTTGTGGCGTTACGGGCGGTATCAAAATGCGACGGCCTGGTTCCTGTTTATCGTGATGAACGGCGGAGATCTGCTGGTGGGGCGCCTGTTGGGTGTTTCTGCCCTAGGCCATTATCAAGTCGCCCTGGCGATTCCGATGATGATCGGCGTCCGGGCCATGGGCGTCATCGCGCAGATCAGTCTGCCGACGTATGCGCTGCTGCAACGAGACGAGCCGGGAGCTCGGCGCGCACTGAGCCTGCAGATGAGCCTCACCGCCATGGTGGTCGTGCCGGCCGCGGTCGTCGTCGCGATCCTCGCGCCTTATCTGGTGCCGGTGCTCTTCGGGCCGTCGTGGGCGGCGATTGTCGAGCCGTTGAGAGTGCTGACGCTCTTCGCCGTGGCGGCGGCGTTTTGCAGCGTGATGACGGCCTTCCATTGCGGGGCGGGCCATCCGCGCCTGCAGACGAAAATTTGGGCTGCGATGGCCGCCTGCTATCTCGGGAGCGCTATTCCGATGACCCTGGCCTGGGGACTGATCGGCGCGTCGTGGGGACTGGTGCTCACGTTTGTCCTCGGACTGGGATTGAACGTGCGCGCCACGATCGGGCTGCTGGGTGCAGAGTCTTGGCCGGCGTTCGACCCGCTCCGCTGGGCCGCGGCCGTCGTTGCGCTTGTCGCCATGGGACTGATGCTGGGCCCCCTCATGCCGGCCGGGTGGGTGGCTCAAGTCGTGCTCCCCCTCTGCGGCGGGGTCGGCATCGCGTTGTACGGCTGGCATCTGTGGACCACGGAGTATGGACGTCTTCGAGCGTTGTGGGAGGCCTGACTAGGCGGCGACAAGGATGTCGATCGACGTCTCCCTCATCATCGTGAATTGGAATACCAACACGCTGCTGCGCCGGTGTCTCCACTCGTTGTCCGCCGGGCTCGGCGGAGTGGCCGCTGAAATCATCGTCGTGGACAACGGATCGACCGACGGAAGCACCACGATGGTGAGGGAAGAGTTTCCGCACGTGAGGCTGATGTCAAATAGAACGAACGTCGGCTTTGCCTCAGCCAACAACCAAGCCTTTCGTCATGCTGCGGGCCGCTACGTGTTGTTGCTCAATCCCGACACGGAGGTGAGCCCGGGCGCTGTCGAACGGCTCGTGCAATTCCTGGATGCCGAGCCTGCGGCGCGGGCCGGCGCGACGGCGGTGCTGCGGAACCCCGACGGTACAGTCCAGCACTATCACAAGCGGCTCCCACGCTGGCGCTATGTGCTGTTTGTGGAAACCGTCTTGAGAAATCTCTTTCCTCGAAACCCGTGGGCCCGCGCGCTGTACATGCTCGATGGCACACAGGAGGCCGTCATGGAGATCGAGCAGCCTCCGGCGGCCTGCCTCATGGTGCGGCGATCCGTCCTCGAGCGGACCGGCCTGTTCGACGAGCGCTTTCCCATCTTCTACAACGACGTGGATCTGTGCCGCCGGTTGAAGGATGCGGGACACCGGCTGTACCTGGTTCCGCAAGCCGAGGTGCTGCACCACGGAGGAGCCGGCGGGGTGATGCGGTTACCGGACGCGGGCTCGACGGACAGCCTGATCGGGCTCCTGCGGTACTACCGCAAGCACGAAGGTCCCGCCGCAGCCGTCCTGCTGTGGCTCGTTCTCACCATCAATACGATCCTGGTGCTTGTCGGAGGAGCGGTGAAAGTGGCGATCGGACGACGGTCGCCGGCGTGGTGGAGAACGGAGGCGGGCAAGCGAATGCGTCTCGCCCTGGTTCGCGAATCGTTTCGTCATCCGGTGGACGAGGAGGCGCATGCGAGCGCATGCGTGATGGCATGCCGGCGGTAAGCACGGAACGCATTTCCCAGTGCCTGCTGTGCGGCACGCAAGGCCAAACTCTCTTTGAAGGCCTGCGCGACCGGCTCTACCAGGTGGAGGGGGAATTCGGATTCTCGCGCTGTGGGCGGTGCGGCTTTGTCTGGGAAAGTCCCAGGCCGACGCTGGAAGCGATCCCGCAATGCTATCCGGACGACTACGAACCCCACGAGGCGTCCGAGGATGGCTCGCCGGCCGTCAGACCGGCGGGGGGCGTGCGGGACTTGCTGCGCGCGATGATCCTGAGCGAGACCTTCGGATACACGCAGTTCAAGCGGCCGGAGTGGTGGGCCGGCGCTGGACGGCTCCTGGGATGCATCCCCGCGCTTCGGGACCGTGCGCGCTACGGACGGGATGAGTTGTGCCCCGGGTTCGTGGAAGGCGGCATCCTTCTGGACATCGGCTGCGGAGCGGGCGGCTATCTGAAATTCATGAAAGAACTGGGGTGGAGGGTGCTCGGTATCGATCTGTCTCCGCAGGCAGCGAAGACTGCGCGCGAGCGGTATGGCGTGCCGGTCCAGGTCGGCACGCTAGAGACGTCGGGGCTCGCTGATGAGAGTGTCGCGGTCATCACCATGGTGCACGCCATCGAACATGTGCCGGATCCCATCGCGCACCTGCGGCAGTGCCATCGCGTGCTGCGTGAGGAGGGGCGCATCGTGCTGACCACGCCCAACGTGGCGGGGCTCATGAGCCGGCTTTTTGGCCGGCATTGGATGGCGCTCGAGCCGCCGCGGCATCTATGGCTGTTCGGTCCGGCCACCCTCCGGGCGTGCCTGGAGCGAGCCGGTTTTCGGATCGAGCGGATGCTCACGCGCCCGTTCCTGTCGCAGGTCAACTATGAAAAGAGTCTGCGCATCCGCCGGCAGGGGCATGCACGAGGCAACCTCCGTCCCTCCGACGCGCGTCTGCTGGCGCGGGGGTTGGATCTGGTGGAACGAGCGCTGCTGCCGATTTGGCCGTGGGCAGGAAACGAACTGATGGTGACGGCCGTCAAACCGTAGGCGCGTGATGGACTTGTCGATTGCCATCGTGAGCTACAACACGCGGGACTTGCTGCTAGCGTGTTTGCGGTCCATCCGCGATACGACCCGCGATCTGAGGTACGAAGTGATCGTCGTCGACAATGCGTCCCGCGACGGCAGCGCGGAGGCGGCGCGGGCGGTACGCCCTCCGGTACAGGTGATCGCCAATGCGCACAACGAAGGGTATGCCAAGGCCTGCAATCAGGCGGCTGCGGCCGCTCAGGGCCGGCACGTGCTGCTGCTGAACAGCGACACGATCATGCAGGTCGGGACGCTGCGCGCCATGGTGGAGCTGCTGGATCGAGAGGAATCGATCGGCATCGTCAGCCCCCTGCAGCGCAACGGGGCGGGAGCCGTGCTGCGGTCCTGTTTTCCGTTTCCGTCTCTCCGCGACCATCTGCGGCATACCGCGTGGCTTCCCGCGGCGGTGAAGCCGATGGCTGGCCGAGCCCGCGAGGTCGACGTTCGGCGTTCGCAGGATGTCGACTGGGCCAACGGGGCCTGCCTGATGATCCGTCGGGAGCTGCTGCGGCGGTGCGGTGGGTTGGACGAGCAGTTTTTCATGTACTTCGAGGATGTGGATTTGTGCCGGGCGGTGCATCGGTTGGGCTATCGGGTCCGGCATCTCGCCGAAGCGGAAGTGGTGCATCTCGTAGGTCGCAGTAGCGGCGAGCGCGCGAAGCTCAACGTCGAGTGGGAACTGAGCCGGATCCGCTACATCGAGAAACACTTTCCGCCGGCGAAGCGGTGGATCATGAAGGGGTGGATTGCCGGCGGTGCCGCCGCGCGGACGCTGTGCGGGCTGATCCATCGGGACGGATCGGGAACGTGGACACCGGCGGTGTGGCGCTCCCTGGTTCAGCGGCTGTGGAGCGGTGCGCGAGCAGAGGCATCGGTGCGCGCCGCGGCGTCGGCGGCGTTGGGGGGATAGTGGTTCATGCTGCGTGGGATCGGGTTGGTGTGAGCGAGGGTATCGGCACAGATTGCATCGAGGATGGCCGATTCACAGATCGAGGCCGAGCCCGTACCATCGCTGCGGTTCGGTGAAGACGGGATGGTGAACGCGTGATCGAAGCAACGCTCCGCGCACGGTATGACAACGAGTGGAACGGCTGGAAGGCCGACCAAGCGGTCTTCGCAGGCGTGCGGCGCTATGAGCAGATCGCTCGACTCATCGCGCAGGTGAACCCCGGCAGGATCTTGGACGTCGGATGCGGAGACGGGCGGCTGGCGCGAGCGATCAAGCGCCATTGTCCGGGCGCCATCGTGCGCGGCTGTGATGTCTCGGAGGCGGCGCTCGCGCGCTGCGAAGGCATCGACAGGCGATATGCGGTCGATCTGAACCGGGAGCGGCTGCCGGAACCAGACGGGTGCTTCGATGCGGTGATCGCCAGCGAAGTCATCGAGCACTTGGTTGACCCGGATGCCGTCGTGCCGGAACTCGCGCGGGTGTTGCGAGCAGGAGGGACGCTGCTGGCCACCGTGCCGAACGTCGCCTTTTGGCGCTATCGTCTCGCGGCGGTCTGCGGGCACGTGCCCTCCGTCACGGCTGACGCGCGCCATCTGCATTCCTTCAACGCCGACCTTCTGGCCGGCCTGACGCGACGCGCGGGGCTGGAAGTCTTGTTGATGACCGGCCTCCGGCAGCGGTTCGAATGGCTCGGCCGAGTGCACTACCGGCTGTTGGCCGACACGCTCCTCGTCATGGCAAGGAAGCCCTGATGCCCAGCGCACTGACAAGACGCCAGTTCACCTCGCTGCTGGAGGCCTATCGGCCGTCGCCGTTCGAATCCTTTGGAGACGACCATCCGCGCTTTACCAAGCCGATGAACCATGCCGTCAAGTGCGCCGATCGTCTGCACGTGGCGCTCAAGAGCGGGTTGCGGCGGTTGCCGGACGGGCGGCCGACCATCGTGGATTTTGGTCCCTATCCCGGGAGCCTGTTGCGCCTGCTTCGCCGTGTGCCCGCCACGCGCTGCGCCAGGCTGGTAGGGGCCGGGCTAATGGCCGGCCGGGAATTCGTCCAGTACATGGAGACGGACGCCCAGGCGGAGATCGTGACCGTGAATCTGGATCCCGCTGGGCACCATTTCGAGCGCAAGGGGTATTCGGACAAGGTCCCCCTGCCGGACGATTCCGCGCATCTGGTGTTCGCCCTCGAGATCATTGAACATTTGACCTCGCCGTTCCACCTGCTGGCGGAAGCGCACCGGATTCTGGCGCCCGGGGGACACCTGATCATCACGACTCCCAATGTGACCCGTATCGGCAACATTTTCAAATTGGCCGTCGGCCGCACCCCGAACGATCGGCTGGCCCCTCCCGGGTATGACAATCCCGACGACGAATGGCGGCCTCATGCCCGCGAGTATGCGATGCACGAACTCGCCGATATGCTGGCAGGCGCAGGCTTCGCGGTCGCCGAGCGCACATTCTTCCTCGGCGAAGATACGCAGTACGTCAAGCAGTCCTTGTCCCAGCACGTGATCGACCTGGCCAAGTGGCCGTTCTACCTTGTGCCCCACTTGCGCGGGAGCCTCTTGATTGTGGGGCGCAAACCATGAGCCCACTCGTCTTCGCACAGCTGGGAGGCTCGGCGGGATATGGCGGCGGGGAACGGTATATCTCGCTGCTGTGTGAAGGGCTTGATCGGGAGCGATATCGCCCCCTGTTCATCGCGCCGGAACCGGGTCCGTTCGTCGAGCACCTACAGGCGCGGGGGATCCCGACGCATCTGGTTCATTTGGAGCCGTTGATCAATCCGGCGGCGCTGGTGCGGTTGGTGCTACTTCTGCGCCGGGAGCGCGTCACCATCCTACAGACGCATGGGGCGCGGGCCAACGTCTATGGCCGGCTGGCGGGCCGGCTGGGGGGAG
>JBDZVU010000115.1:0-8093 GCA_040255845.1 Nitrospiraceae bacterium
CACGAGGCCAATCTGGGCGACTGGGGCGCGAGCGTGACCGGTGTCATCGTCGGATGGTGGCTTTGGCTGCTGGCCCGGCGGCTGATGGTGCGGCCACGGGAACTGGCCCCGCAGGACGGCGTCCGATGAGCCAGCCCAGCGTGGTGGGCCTCGCACCGCCCGCGCAGGAGAAGGACCCGACCGGAAACGGGCGGCACCCGCTGCTGCGGTTGCGTTATCAGCTTCTGGGCGGCTTGCTGCTGGCTGTGGCGCTGCCCTTCCTGATCCGCTTCGCAATCGACTGGCGCGTCGCGCTCGGCATCAACATGCGGGTGACGGTGGCGGCGGCCGTGGTCGCCCACCTTCTCGGCTATGCGATCTACAAAAGGCTCGACGTCTTCCCCGGCGTTGCCGCCTTCAGCACCATTCTGCCCGCCTTTGCGATCAGCTACGGGCTTGTTTTCCTGTCCATTTTCTTCCTGAGATTGGACTACAGCCGTTTCCAGGCCGGCAGTTCGTTCCTCCTTTCGGCAAGCTGGTATTTCGGCCTCAGCGTCTTCATCCACCGGCTGGAGCCCTATCGCCTGGCGATCGTCCCGCTGGGCGACGTCGAACGCTTGATGCGCCTCGACGGCGTCATCTGGGAGCGCCTGTCGTCTCCTGATGCGAGGCCGAGGCGGGTGCAGGGGGTGGTGGCCGACCTGCGGGCCGACCTGCCGAAGGCCTGGGAGCGCTTCATCACCGACTGCGTGCTGGCCGGCATTCCGGTCTATCACGTCAAGCAGATCCTGGAATCGCTGACCGGCCGGGTCGCGATCGAGCACCTGTCGGAAAACACGCTGGGCTCGCTCAACCCGAACCAGGTCTATTTCGGGATCAAGCAGTTGCTCGACTGGTTGAGCGCCGTTGTCGTCCTGGTGATCGGGGCGCCGTTCCTGCTGATCGTGGCGCTGGCGATCCGGCTCGAATCGCCGGGGCCGGCGCTGTTCCGGCAGCCGCGCGTCGGCTATCGCGGGCAGATCTTCACCGTCTACAAGTTCCGCACGATGCGGGCCGGCGGCGAGGACGCCAGGAGCGAGAAGGATCAGGCGATAACGCAGAAGGACGACCATCGCATCACGCGCATCGGCCGCGTCCTGCGGCGCACGCGCATCGACGAACTGCCGCAGGTCATCAACGTGCTGCGCGGCGAAATGAGCTGGATCGGCCCGCGCCCCGAAGCGGTGGTGCTGTCGCAATGGTACCAGAAGGAACTGGCCTTCTATACCTATCGCCACATCGTGCGCCCCGGCGTGACGGGCTGGGCGCAGGTGAACCAGGGGCATGTGGCCAGCGTCAGCGAGGTCCACCAGAAACTCTATTACGATTTCTACTACATCAAGAATTTCTCGCCCTGGCTCGATCTCGTCGTTGCGCTGCGCACGATCCGGATCATGCTGACAGGCTTCGGGGCGAGATAGGGACATCGGCAAAGCGGGCCAGCGGCGAGACGAGAGGGAAAGCTTCATGAAAAACATAGCGCTTATCGGGGCGGCCGGTTACATCGCGCCTCGCCACATGCAGGCCATCAAGGAGACCGGCAACAACCTGGCGGCTGCCTACGACCCGAGCGACTCGGTCGGCATCATCGACAGCAGCTTTCCGGACGCGCATTTCTTCACCGAGTTCGAGCGCTTCGACCGGCACATCGACAAGCTGCGGCGCAGTGCGCAGACCATCGACCTCATTTCGATCTGCTCGCCCAACTACCTTCACGACGCCCATGCGCGTTTCGCCCTGCGTTCGGGCGCCGACGCGATCTGCGAAAAGCCGCTTGTGCTCAATCCATGGAACATCGACGGGCTGGCGGAGATCGAGCGCGATACCGGCCGGCGTATCAACACCATCCTGCAACTGCGGCTTCACCCCGCCATCATCGCGTTGCGCGAAAAGGTGCTCAAGGAACGCCGCGACACGAAATACGACGTCGACCTCACCTACATCACCTCGCGCGGCCGCTGGTACCTGCAAAGCTGGAAGGGTGACGAGAAAAAGGCCGGAGGCATCGCCACCAATATCGGCGTGCACTTCTTCGACATGCTGCATTTCGTGTTTGGTGCGCTACAGGCGAACGTGGTTCATCACAGTTCCCTGACAAAGGCGGCGGGCTACCTCGAATACGAACACGCCCGCGTGCGCTGGTTCCTGTCGATCGACATCGAGGACGTGCCGGCGGCCGTGCGCCTGTCCGGCCAGCGGACATATCGCTCCATCACCGTCGACGGAGACGAACTGGAATTTTCAGGCGGCTTCACCGGCCTGCACACCCGGAGCTATGAGGAAATCCTTGCCGGCCGCGGTTTCGGTCTGGAAGAGAACCGGGCCGCGATCGAGGCCGTCGCGACGATCCGCACCGCGGAACCCATGCGAAGCACTGGCGAAACGCATCCACTGCTGAAGGTGCGGAAGGCCGGCTGACATGGAAGGCGTGCAGATCCACCCGAGCGCGATCGTCGATGAAGGCGCGCGCATCGGGCCGGGCAGCAGGGTATGGCATTTTGCGCATGTGTGCGCCGGCGCGCGCATCGGGCGCAGCGTCTCCCTCGGCCAGAACGTTTTCGTCGGCAATCGCGTGGTGATCGGCGACTTCTGCAAGGTGCAGAACAATGTGTCGGTGTACGACAACGTGACCCTGGAAGACGGCGTCTTCTGCGGGCCGAGCATGGTGTTCACGAACGTCTACAACCCGCGCGCCCTGATCGAACGCAAGAGCGAATATCGCGACACGCTGGTGCGCCGGGGCGCGACGCTGGGGGCGAATTGCACCCTGGTCTGCGGCGTGACCGTCGGTCGCTTTGCCTTCGTGGGGGCGGGAACGGTGGTTACCAAGGACGTTCCCGATTATGCGCTCGTCGTCGGCGTCCCGGCGCGCCAGATCGGCTGGATGAGCGAATATGGCGAACAACTCGATCTTCCGCTCGAGGGCGAGGGCGAAACGGTGTGCGGCCATACCGGCGCGGCCTATCGCCTTGAAGGCCGAACGGTGAAGCGACTGGAGCCGAAATGATGCAGTTCGTGGATCTCGCCGCGCAACAATCCCGGCTCAAGACGCGGATCGATGCGGGCATCGCGCGCGTTCTGGCGCACGGCCAGTATATTCTCGGCCCCGAGGTCGCGGAGCTGGAGGGGCGGCTGGCCGGCTATACGGGTGCGGCCCATTGCATCACCTGCGCCAACGGGACGGACGCGCTGCAGATCGCGCTGATGGCTCTTGGCGTCGGCCCGGGCGACGAGGTCATCACGCCGGCCTTCAGCTACATCGCGACCGCCGAGGCGACGCTGCTCCTGGGCGCAAGGCCGGTCTATGTCGACATCGACCCCGAGACCTACAACATCGATCCCGCCCTGATCGAGGCGTCGATCACGGCGCGGACCAAGGCGATCATTCCGGTCTCGCTCTATGGCCAGTGTGCCGATTACGACGCCATCAACGCCATCGCGGCGCGCCATGGCCTGCCGGTCCTGGAGGACGGCGCGCAGAGTTTCGGGGCCCGTTACAAGGGGCGTCGTTCCGGCAACCTGACCACGATCGGCTGCACCAGCTTCTTTCCCTCCAAACCGCTCGGCTGCTACGGCGACGGCGGCGCCATCTTCACCAGCGACGACGACCTGGCCGCCTCGCTGCGTCAGATCGCACGGCACGGCCAGACGCGCCGCTATCATCATGCAAGGGTAGGCGTGAACAGCCGCCTGGACACCCTGCAGGCGGCGATCCTGCTTGCCAAGCTGGATATCCTCGACGACGAACTTGCAGCACGCGACATGGCCGCCGCGCGGTACACGAAAGCGCTCAACCAAGCGGAGATCGTGTCGACCCCCGGCGTAGCGCCGGACAATGTCTCCGCGTGGGCGCAGTACACCATCCGTGTCGGCAACCGGCCGCAGGTGGAAGCCGCGCTGAAGGCCGACGGCATTCCGACGGCCGTCCATTACCCGCTTCCGCTGAACCGCCAACCGGCCGCCGCCGACCCAGGTGTCTCGCTGCCCCATGGCGACAAGGCGGCCGAGGAGGTCATCAGCCTGCCGATGCACCCCTACCTGACGCGGGAGCAGCAGGAGCGGGTGGCGTCCGCCCTTGAAAAGGCGGTTCGTGGATAGCGTCGCGCCCATGAAACGACCGTGGCTCCAGCGGGTTCGTAGCCTCGCGGGCAACGAATTCGTTCGTTCCACGGCGGCCCTGACGGGGGGCACGGCGGTGGCCCAGATCCTGACGGTTGCTGCGCTGCCGTTCCTGACGCGGCTCTACTCGCCGCACGATTTCAGCCTGCTCGCCGTCTATCTGTCGCTTCTGGGAATGGTCTCGGTCATCGCCTGCCTTCGCCTGGAGATCGCCATTCCGCTGCCAGAAAAGGACGAGGATGCCGCGCAACTGCTGGCCCTGTCGCTCGGGTCGGCACTCCTGGTCGCCACGATCGTCGGCGTGCCGTCATGGCTGTGGCGCCACCAGCTTGCCACGCTGGCAGGAGCGCCGGACTTGGCTCCCTATCTATGGCTGCTGCCGCTGGGGACCTGGCTTGCCGGCAGTTACGCGGCACTGCAATATTGGGCGAGCCGAAAGAAGCGCTTCACGGCGGTGGCGCGCACCCGCATGGTGCAGGCGGGCACCGGGATCGGCGCGCAGGTGGCGCTGGGGGCGGCCGGCACAGCGCCGTTCGGCTTGCTGTTCGGACATATGCTCTACGGAGGCGCGGGGGCGCTCGGCCTGGCGCGGCAGGCCTGGAGGCAGGACAGGACGGCCATTCGCGCCGTCGATTGGCACCATATGCGGGCGCGGTTCTGGGAGTACCGGCGCTTTCCGCAATACTCGACCTTCGAGGCCGCCGCGAATTCCGCCGCGATCCAATTGCCGGTGATCCTGATCGCGGCCCTTGCCGCAGGCCCCGAGGCCGGCTTCGTGCTTCTGGCCAGCCGAGCCATGGGCGCGCCAATGCAGCTGGTCGGCAGCGCGGTGAGCCAGGTCTACCTGTCGAGCGCGCCGGAAGAGATGCGGGCCGGCCGCCTGCGCTCCTTCACGCTGGGCACGCTGGGCGGGCTCGCGAAACTCGGCATCGCGCCGCTGCTGGTCGCCGGCGTCATCGCACCACCCGTCTTTGCGCTCGTCTTCGGCGAGGAATGGCGGAGGGCCGGCGAGCTGGTGCAATGGATGACGCCATGGTTCATCCTCCAGTTCCTGGCCTCGCCCGTCTCGATGGTCCTGCACGTGACCGGACGACAACGCACCGCCGCGGCGCTGCAGATCACCGGCCTGCTGCTGCGGTCGGGCGCGGTGCTGCTGGCGTCGTTCGTGTTAGGAGGATATGAAGCCGAGGCCTACGCGGTTTCTGGCGCGGTGTTTTATGGAGCTTACCTATTCATAGTGCTGTTAAGTGCAGGAATCATGAACACCCTTAGCAGGCAGTCGAAGGCCTGAGTTGAACCCATCGTTCGTCAACTTGGCAGTAAAGCAGGTCACAACAGGATTTGGGTGATGAGTTCGACTCCTGAAGGCAGGTGGGAGCGCTACCTTTCCGAAACGAGCCGCGCGTATGGCTTTTCGCCGCCAAGCGGAGGTACAAGCATATCCATAGCGGCCCAGAAAGTACGACTTCTCACAATATCCATACTGTACGCGTCATGCTTAATATATTCATATATATATTACCTTTCCCCGGTGTGGGCGTATATGGGCTACCCGCCCTATAATGCGGAGAGAAGCCAAACAGCCCTAATATTTTCGGTATTCATTATCGGGATATTATCTTTATCGATGAAGCCCGTCATTCGGACCTATTCTAATTTTGTTTCGTGGTTCCTGTTCTTTTTTCTGTATATTCCGATGACGATTATAGTGTCGATGCAAGGGCTGGAGGACGACGGAGGCTTGGTTTTAATACTGAGCATAGCAGCAGCCTTCACATTGATCGCCTTCCTTCCTGAAACAATACAAGCAGGGAGACAAAAGGAAAGAGGCAGGTCTCTACGAGTGCGCTATGACCAAGCCGTCGGGCATCGAACTCCTGCGTTCGGCCCGTTCAGCATAATAATGATATCTCTATATATAGCTCTTTCGTCCGTAACGCTTGTCTATTTCGGAAGCATGATGAGGATAGCGAACTTCTACGAGGTTTACGACCAGAGAGCTATTTTTGCCTCGATTTCTGGAAATGGGGATCTGGTTTCTTATGTATTGCAGTGGCTTATTAGACTATTCGCCCCTTTTATGCTTGCGGTTGGAATTATGTACCGCAGAAAATTATTCGCGATCCTCGGATTGGCTACCTTTCTGATGGGGTATGCGATCCAAGGAGCGAAATATATACCAGTATTGATAGCTCTTATGTTAATATTCCACTATTTCATACTGTCTAGAAATGAAATACGCGCTGAGCGTATAGGTCTGGTAGCCCTGGTGGGGTTATTTTCTCCGCTGCTCATTATAAGTGTATATGGCATTACCATAAGCGACTCCCTTGACATTCTCCTCTCTCAGGGAATTAAAAGAATGTTCGGGACCTCTGGAATGACTATTGGTCTGTATTCGCAATTCTTTCATTATAATCATCTAACCTACTATTCTCATGTCGGGTTGATATCGCACTTCATCGAATACCCCTACCCACTCCCGATCGGACGGATGGTGGGCTGGTCGACAATTGGCAATACCAGCTACAACGCCAGTGCCAATTTCCTGGCCACCGACGGCGTGGCTGCCTTGGGTTACATAGGGATAGTTGTAATAGGGGGCATACTGGGAATAATACTTAGCGCGATGAACTCGTGGGCTTCTGGCGAAGACCTACGACTTTTGTGCCTGTCATCGTTATCTGCAGTGTGGACTTTGGTAGACTCGTCGTTGTTTTCAACCATGCTTTCTGGCGGTTGGCCGCTGTTCTTTCTCTTTGTTCATTTTTATCTAAAGGAGCAGCGGGGGAGGATATTGCAAGTTGCCCGACTCCAATCCTGGTAGTGCGTCATGTTAAGTCAGATAGGTTACATACTCGGCAGGTTACAGAAGAAGTCGAAATTTAATGCTATCCTGGAGAGTTCGATAGATGGCACTGCCAAAATAGAATCCGGGAGCCAAATAGTTAACGTCAAGATGGGCAAGCATTCGTTCTGTGGGTATGATTGCGTCATCCTGAATTGTGATATCGGCTCCTACTGCTCTATTGCCGATTCTGTGTACATCGGCGGCTCCCAGCATCCTATGCATTTTGTCTCCACCAGCCCGGTTTTTCTCAGCCATCGCGACAGCGTAAAGGAGAAATTTGCGCGGTTCGAATATTCGATGATGCCGCGGACAACCGTTGGACATGACGTCTGGATCGGGCATGGAGCAAAGGTGAAAGCTGGTGTTACGGTGGGTCACGGAGCCGTCATCGGCATGGGAAGTGTTGTTACCAAAGATGTTTCTCCCTACGCCATCGTAGCGGGGAATCCCGCTGCTGAGCTACGCAAACGGTTCAGCCCAAACATTATTTCCGGCCTTTTGCGGAGTAAATGGTGGGAGGCAAGCGACGACGATCTGAGAGAGATGGCCAGATTCTTCGATGATCCTGAAAAATTCCTCAGCCGGTATTGAGTTGAAATGAGGATTGCTCATTTATGTCTATCTTGTTTCTACATAGACAACACTGCGTACCAAGAGAATGAACTGGTTCGCCAACATGTGGCTACGGGCCATAATGTATTGGTGATCGCGTCCACAGAAACCTATTCGCCTGATGGGCGAGTGGCATACGTCGAACCTGCTGAATATCGAACGTCAGAGGGCGCGCGTATGGTGCGGCTGCCCTATTCCGGGCCCGGGCCTCATAAGATTGTGCGCAAGCTTCGTCGTCATCCCGGCGTAATGCGCCTGCTGACTGAATTCCAGCCCGAAGCGATACTTTTCCATGGCACGTGTGGATGGGAGCTATTGACTGCGGCCAATTATGTGAAGGCTCATCCGCACGTCCCGCTCTATGTGGATAGCCACGAAGACTGGAACAATTCGGCGCGAACCTTTACGTCGAGAGAATTATTGCACCGGCGTTATTATGGGCCAATCCTGCACCGTGCTTTACCATATGTCCGAAAGATATTGTGCCTTTCGA
>JBDZVU010000116.1:0-8072 GCA_040255845.1 Nitrospiraceae bacterium
CTCCCGGAGGATCAGACCGTGTTGTTGTTCCAATCCGTCCGAGAACTATTGATAAACAGCTGGAAGCATGCAGGTACCGGGTCGGCGCATGTCGAGATGGAACGGCGCGCGGACGTGTTGCGGATCGAAGTCCGGGATGCCGGGAAGGGTTTTGTGGTTCCGGCGGACGACGGCTCCATCCCGTCGCCCCAGTTCGGGCTGTTCAGCATCAGGGAGCGGATGAAGGCGCTGGGCGGTTCGTTCGGCATCGAGTCAGCCCCGGGACGGGGCACACGGTGCATCCTGCAACTGCCCCTGGCAAGGCAAACCGCAGTCGAGTGCGACGTCGCGCCCGTGTCGCGGAAAGTCGGGGAAAAGGCCGATCTGGCGGACAAGCGAGGTCCCATCCGCGTGCTGTTGGTCGACGATCACGCAATGGTCCGGCAGGGGCTGCGCAGCGTGCTGGATGCGTATCCCGACGTGGAAGTCGTGGCGGAAGCCTCAGACGGGGAAGAGGCCCTTGCCGCCGTGGACAAGCTCCGTCCGGCGGTGATTGTAATGGACATCAACATGCCCAGGATGAACGGGATCGAGGCAACAGGCCGGATCAAGGCTCAGTATCCCGGCGCGGAAATCATCGGGCTGTCCGTGAATGCGGAAGGGAACAACCAGGATGCCATGTTAAAAGCGGGCGCCCAAGTGCTGCTTACGAAAGAGGCCGCCGTGGAGCATCTCTACGGGGCGATCCAGCGAGCGACCAAGAGCGGCCGCCGGTAACGGAACATGCGCTGCCTCGCTGCCTACTCGACGAGCTTTTCTTCGGCCGCATACCGTACCAGTTCCACCAAATTGCGGAGCCCCAATTTGTGCAGGAGCCGTGCTTTGTAGGTGCTGACCGTTTTGGCATTGATGTGCAGGAACTGCGCGATTTCCTTCCGACTCATCCCTTTTCCAAACAGCGTGAGGACCTGGATTTCCCGATCCGACAGCAAGGGCCGCCGTTCGGGCCGGGTGGATGCACTTCTGGCGGGGTTCCCCTCCACGGCCGCTTTGACGGCCGCGACGAGTTCGTGCGCTTCGCGGTCCTTCGCGAGGTACGCGGCGGCGCCCGCGCGGAGTGCACGGGCGGCGAATTGGTTTTCTGGAAAGAGGCTGTAGATGATGATCGGCATGTGAGGACACGCGGCCTTGGCCTTCTTGAGGATTTCAATGCCGTTGCCGCCCGGCAGGCTGATGTCCAGCACGACGAAGGTCCAATCTGATCCGCAAATTTCGTCCAGGATACCGTCCCCGCCTGACGACTCTTTGATCGTGAGCGAAGGAAAGGCTTGCTGAAGGAGGTCTCGTACTCCTCCCCGCATGACGGGATGGTCATCCACGATGAGCGCGTGCTTCATGCGCTTCGTCCAAGGCGAGAGACGACGGCTTATGGTCCGGATTCCTGCGCACGGCGTTGGCGATCGCGGTTTCTGCTTTCCGCGATGGCCAGGTGGACCAAGACCAGGTGATTCTCAATGAAGGTCTGCTCGTCCAGCGTGAGCGCGGCCCCGTTTTTCAGCAGCTGCGCCACCTTGATGCAGGACTCTCCGTACAGTTTCAACGCGCCCTTCTTGTCCGGCATGTCATTCCTAACGTGCAAGTACGTCCGGCAGCACGCGAACTATAAATAAAAACTCGGGTTTGTCTATCAGCGAAGGACTACAAGGATGAGCGCCCCGTAATCTTACGGGACGCGCGCCGTACTGCGGTTCGTGGCTCCCGGCCGACCGGCGAAACGCAACGCCTAGAGAATCCGAGGCATTTCGCTGAAGGGATGTGATGCGCGATCACTCAAGCTAGGCGTTTTTCGAGTCTCATGGGCCAAAAAAAGGAATCCGCCGCGGAAGCGGCGAGGCCGGCGCAGACCCCGTCTGCATCGGTCGGAAAGGGCTCCTGCCGTGTCTATCATCATCGGACTCAAGGGACAAGGGACAAAACCGCGTGGTCAAACGATCATTCTGTCACATCGGGCGAAGGTGGTTCCCGATAGTACTGATGCGGCTTCAGCGTGATGTTCCAAAGGCGGCGGCGTTGAAAGCCCGGCAGCGAGCGGCGGGTCGACGTGATGAGCAGGATTTGTTTGGTGGAGGGCAGGGGAGTCGAACCCCCGACCCCTACGTTGCGAACGTAGTGCTCTCCCAACTGAGCTAGCCCCCCACCGCTGGGAACGGAAACGCGAGCGTACGGATCCGCGGGTTGAGTCGGCACCATTGCGCAACGTTGGACCGCGGAAAGAGAACGGGGAGGATCAAGCTCGCGTTCCCGTGGGCGGCATTATACACAACCATTTGCGAAGACTCTAGCCAATTGTCGCGGCGGACGCGTCTTCAGCAGGCCTCGTAGGGGACGCTGTCCCACCCAACGGCCACCCATTCGGCGGATTCGAGCAGCGCCCGTGCCACGCCGGGGGATTGAATGCCGCCGCGGCTGATGCGGCTTTGCTGGCATCGGGGCACCGTCCCGTCGATGAACGACAGCGAGAACAGCGGCCTTGCGGCATCACGGGATGCGTAGAAATGAAGCTTGACCGGAAGGTCGAACACCTTGTCGGTCCGCTGGACGAAGTAGACTTCGTAGATCGTCCCGCGCTGCGGATCGTGAATCACGGTGAGTTGCGGGCCATCCCCCCTGGCGGAATCGGCGGCGCCGTCCGGGGCGGAGAGGTGCCGGATCGCTTCCCCGGCTTCGTTGCGCACCGTCCACGGCTGGTCCCAGCGCCATTGTTTGATGACGTCGCCCACCGGGAGCGCGCTCGTCTTCCAGGACGGGATCCGGGCGCCGATCGTATCCGAGCCACGCACGATGTCGGGCGCCCGGCCAAGGACCGTCATCTGATCGCGCGTCACCTTCGTGCAGCCCGACGAGATCAGGATCGGCAGCATCACGAACAAGACACGCAAAGCGGCGAACGTCATGGGACGCGGACCTTCCATGAATCCGGCATTGTACCGCGCACGGGGAGAAGACGACAGACTCCGAAAAAGAGGGGAGGCGGGCCTATCGGTAGACGACTGTGACGCGCGCGAGGTAGTCCTGCAGTTGTGCAATGATCCGCTCGATGGCCGGCTGGTCGTGGCGGCCGGCGGCCAGTTCCATGGCGCCGCCCATCTCGCTCAACGCCGGAAAGCCGTACCCTCCGCCGTCCCCTTTCAACCGGTGCCCCAGGACTCGGATGGTCTCGTAATCCTGCACGGAGACGGAGGTGCGCAAGGTCTCAAGATCCCTCGTGCGGTTGGCGAGAAAGGTTGGCACGATCTCCTCCAAATCACGATCGATCGTCACGGTAATCCTCTGCGGGGCGGCGGTATCGGAGTGTCGCATGGTCAGGCAGCCTCTTGTCTTTTGTTGAAAGCCCGGAGAACCTCGAGCAGCGTCTGCTTTCTCACTGGCTTCGTGAGATGGCTGTTACACCCGGCTTCGAAGATCTTCGCGGTCTCCTCCCGCAATGCCAAGGCGGTCAGCGCGATGATGTGCGTGGGAGGCAGGTCTTGATCCCGTTCCCACTTACGGATGGCGCGGGTGGCGGTGTAGCCATCCATCACGGGCATTTGCATGTCCATGAGAATCACGTCGTAATGTCCGTGCTTCACTTTCTCAAGGCCGATCCCGCCGTGATCCGCCACGTCGAGCCGATGAGCCGTTTGCTTGAGATACGATCGAATCAGCAGCTGGTTGTCGCTGGAGTCTTCCACTAACAGAATGTGGAGCGGGCGCGCGGCGTCCTCCTGGGCAGGCGCCGGGGAGAAGAACTGCGGCGGCGGGGTGCCTTTGGATCGGCCGAGCGCGATGCTGATGGCCTGAAAGAGATCCGCCCTTCTGATCGGTTTGACGAGATAGCCTCCTAAGCCGAGATCGTACGTCCGGGCGATGTCGTCGGCCCAATGGTCGGACGTCAGCATGATGACCGTCAGTCCTTGTCCGACCGAGGATGCTTTCACGGCTTCGGCGACGTCGAATCCGCTCATCCCCGGCATGCGGGCGTCCAGCAGCAACAACTGATAAGGATCGCCTGCTTCGACGGCCCGGCGCAATTCCACCAATGCGTCTTCCCCGCTTTCGGCCTCCGTCACCAGTGCGCCCCAGGCCGCGAGCGTTTCTCGGAGGATCAGCCGATTCGTGGGGTGATCGTCGACGACCAGGGTGCGCACGTTCGTCAATTGCAAAGGGGCCGCAATGGAGGCCTGGATGGGATGGTTCTGCACCTCCAATTGGACCGTGCAGTGAAACGTGCTGCCTTGCCCCACGGTGCTATCCACCCAAATGCGGCCTCCCATGCGCTCCGCAAGATGCTTGGAAATGGCCAGCCCCAGTCCGGTGCCTCCGAATTGCCTGGTGGTGGAGGCATGCGCCTGGGTAAAGCTGTCGAAAATCGCTTCGAACTTTTCGCGCGGGATTCCGATGCCCGTGTCGGCGAAGGAAAAACGGATGGCGCCCGGGCGGGGGTTGTCCGGATCCGTGGTGACCCGCACGATGACGGACCCCTTCTCGGTGAACTTGATGGCGTTGCCGATGAGGTTGATGATGATTTGGCTGAGTCGGGTGGGATCGCCGACCAGTCCGCACGGGACATCCGTCGCAAGATGACAGGCGAGTTCCAGTCCCTTTTCATTCGCCCGCATCGACAGGATCTCGACGGCTTTGTCCAAGACGTCATTCAAATCGAATTCGATGTGCTCCAACTCCAGGCGTCCCGCTTCGACCTTGGACAGATCCAAAATATCGTTGATCAGGTTGAGCAGCGTGCCGCCGGCCCGCCGGAAGATGCGCAGATACTTCCGTTGCTCGGGACTCAGCTGGGTTTCCCAGAGCAGATCGGCCATGCCGATAATGGCATTCATGGGGGTTCGAATCTCGTGGCTCATGCTCGCGAGAAATTCGCTCTTGGCCCGGTTGGCCACTTCGGCCACCTCTTTGGCCACGCGCAATTCACGGTCCGAATCCTTGCGCTGGTGGGCCTCCATGGCGAGGGTGATGAACGTCGTCAACGAGCTGGCAAAGTGAATCTCCTCGGGCGTCCAGGTCCGCGGCCCGCCGACATGCTCGTGGCATAAGACACCGATGACTTTGCCCTTGGAGCGGATCGGGGCATCCAGCATCGCGCCGATGCCCAGCGCTTCGAGGTAGGGCTCGGCCAGGCATCTTGTCCGCGCATCCGTCCAGGCGTTGTGCGCGGCGATGGCGTACTCCTCCTGAATGAGCGCTTGAACATAGGGCCGATACCGATCGCCGGCCAGGCGCGCGCCCGACGAGTGGCGGCGCGGCGACTGTTCGTACAGATCCATCAGCGACAGGGCCGATCCGTCTTCGGTGAACAGCCAGACGCTTGCGCGTTCCACGCCAAGCACTCGGCTGCCCATCTCGGTCAGGACGTGAAAGGCGTCGGTGAGATTGCCGGTATAGATGGCTTCCTGCTTCGCCAGTTCGCACAGCGCGTATTGTTGCAGCTCCAGCATCAGAGCCCGGCGCTGCTCGGCGTGCTTCGACAACTTTTGCTCGGTGATATCTTCGGAGATGCCCAGGAGGTATTGAGGCGTGCCGTCGGGGCCGAGGATCGGCACTTTCTTGGTGTGCAGCATGCGCTGGCCCCGGTGTTTCGTCTTGATGGGCTCTTCAGGGATGTCCAAGACCCGGCGCTGCTCCAACACCGCGCGATCCTTCTCCGTGAAGAAATCCGCTTCGTGAGGCGGGAAAAAGTCATAGTCCGACTTGCCGAGCAGCTCCCGCTCCGAATAGCCGATCAGCTCTTCGCCGGCCCGGTTGAACCGCACGAACTTCAGCGTCGTGGCATCCTTCACGAAGATCATGTGCGGCAGATGGTCAATAATCGTGCTGAGGAGCGACGAGGCATGCTCGCTCGAATGGGCGGCCGGCCGGCGCGTGGACTTGGCCTTTGCCGGGGCGGCGGAACGGACTACGCGCCGCGCCGGAGGACGCGCTTGGCCTCGTCCCCGCCCAGCTCGTGATCGCTTGTTCGACATGGAAGACGGAGGTCCTAGCAGGGCCGCACGGCGATGGAGCGGGAATCCGTCAGGCGGTGCGGTCGCACACGGGTCATGATGGGTCAGTCCTCCCGGAGATGCTCGACAAGGGTGAGCATGGTCGCGGGTTTGGCCCGGTTGCGGCCTTCTTGCTTGGCTTGATAGAGGGCTTGGTCCGCCGCCTTGATCAAATCCGTGGGGCAGGCTTGCCGGTTCGGGACGATACTGGCGTAGCCGACGCTGATGGTCACGGGCTCGCCGTCGGTATGGCGGATGCCGAGGGCTTCAATCCGGCGGCGCAGCCCCTCGGCGACTTGAGCGGCCCCGTCGATCCCTGTGCCGGGAAGGACGATGACGAATTCGTCGCCACCGTAACGGGCGACGAGGTCTCCGGGGCGATTGACCGCGCTCGAGATGGCGGCCGACACCTGCTTGAGGCACTCATCGCCCGCCGTGTGGCCCTTGGTGTCGTTGTACATCTTGAATCGGTCGATATCGAACATGATGAGCGACAGCGGCGTCGATTCGCGGACGGCCCGGCGCCATTCCTGGTCGAGGAAGTCATCGAATTGCCGCCGGTTGGTGATGCCAGTCAATCCGTCCAGACAGGACAGGCGGAGCAGCATCTGATTGGCTTCCTGCAGCTGCCGCATCACCTCCAAGAGCTCCTGCTCCCTCGCCCGCCGGCGGTCAATTTCGTGGACCAGGCGAAGCACGGAGCGCACGCGCGTCAGCAGCTCGATCTTGTTGACGGGTTTGGCCACATAGTCCATGGCCCCGGCCGCAAACGCCAACTGGAGATCGACGGGATCCGTCTTGACAGTCACCATGATGATCGGAGTGTCGCGGAACCGGTCGACGGCCTTGATTTGGCGGCAGGCTTCGATCCCGTTCGTCGCGGGCATCATGATGTCCATCAAAATGAGATCGACCCGGGCGGCGGGCTGCTTGCCGCCGTCCAGACCCAGGAGTTTGAACGCGGCGGCGGCCGAGTCGGCCATCAGGATGTCTTCGTAGCCGGCAGCGGAGAGGATCGAGTGCAGGAGGAGACGGTCGTCGGCGGAATCGTCAACAATGAGTATGCTCATGGCATCAACGAGGCCCTGTGGCGCGGCGAGTGAAAAAAATCGTAGCAGCTACCCCTGGTAAACGCCAGGATAAAGCTTTTTGATACAAGGTTGGCACAGACCGTGGCTGAACTCGGCCTCCGAGTGCTCGCCGAGATATTCTTCCAACTGCTGCCAAAAGCCGCCGTCGTTGCGGATTTTCTTGCACGAGGCACAGATGGGAATGAGGCCCCGCAGCACCTTGACCTCTTTGAGCGCCCGCTGGAGCTCTTCGTTGCTCCGCCGCAATTCCGCTTCGCGGCTCTTCCGGCAATCCATTTCGTGCTTCAGCGTCACCGCCGAGGCGACCCGTGCCAGCAGTTCCACGGTCTTGACGGGCTTCGTAATGTAATCCATGGCGCCGGCGGCAAAGGCTTCCTTGAGGTTGTCCAGATCGCCGTTCGCCGTCACCATGATGACGGGGATATCGCGTAAGCCCTCGTGTGCTTTCAGCCGCTTACAGGCCGACACGCCGTCGATGCCCGGCATGAGGAGATCCATCAGCACGAGATCCACCGAGGTGACGGAATGGGGATGGTCGAGGTTCAGCACCGAAAACGCCGCCTGCGCCGAGTCGGCGGTGCGGATGTCGTCGTAGCCGGCTTTAGTGAGAATGGAGCCCAGCAGCAGACGTTGATCTTGGGAGTCATCGACGATCAGGATCGCCATAGGTCGCCCTTCGAGCGCCCGCCGTCCAACCAAATCATCTGGCAAGTATAGCAGGCGGGTCTAACGCTGAAGTTTCGAACGGACCAAGTCGCTGATCTGCTTGCCGTCTACGGCCTGACCGACGAGCCGCGCCATCACGTCCTTCATGACGCGTCCCATCTCTTTCATGGAGGTAGCGCCCGTTTCGGTCACGACCGACGCCACGATGGTGTCGAGTTCCTCGAGGCTCAACGCCTTCGGCAGATACTGCTCGATGATGGAGATCTCCTGCCGCTCCTTGTGCGCCAACTCGGGCCGCTGA
>JBDZVU010000117.1:0-8033 GCA_040255845.1 Nitrospiraceae bacterium
TCTGCGCGTGTGCTTTTCCGGCAAACTGGGGATGTTTGGCGGCCTGGCGAAAATCCTCCAGCGCCGCGTCGAAGCTTCTGAGCTGTTTCATCACCAGGCCCCGCTCATAATATTCGAATGCCGACGTTCGTGTGTCCATGCCGTCCTCCGTGTGCGGTGATGTCGCAGGGGCGACACGTGAGCAAGAACGGCGCCCCATCGCCCGGAGGCGGCACCCTGAATATTCAAGCTTTTAATGGGCTGCCCCGGGTCAGGAGAGAAGGAGGAATCCAACAAGCCTGAACCTAATCGTACGTCCCGGTGCGACGGTGTTCAGTTCGGGCGCATTCGGGTCTAGGGCCGCCTCCACCCTTTCCCGGGGTCCCCGCCGATGTCTCGCGGCGGCGCGGAGGACTACCTTCTGAACAAGAGTCGAGGGCCACCCGATGGCGTTCGGAGAGACCCCCATGTTGGCGAGGCTGGCGGATCACTGGTGGGCGATCGGTCTGCGCGGTCTCTTTGCGGTCCTCTTCGGCCTGGTGGCCTTTCTCCTGCCGCTGCCCACCTTGGTTGCGCTGGTCTGGTTATTCGGCGCCTTTGCCTTCTTGGACGGGGTGTTCAGTCTTGTTGCGGCATGGAGACGGCGCGCCGGCGATCCGCCGTGGTGGGCACTGCTCTTGACCGGTTTGGCGGGCGTGGCTGCCGGGGTCATCAGTTTCGTCTGGCCCGGGATCACCGCGCTGGCGCTGGTGATGCTGATCGCCGCCTGGGCGCTGATCACGGGCGCGCTGGAGATCGCGGCCGCCGTGCGGCTGCGGAAGGAAATCGAAGGCGAATGGCTGCTCGGGCTCTCCGGGGTCCTGACGATCGGCCTCGGCGCATTGCTCGTGATCGCGCCCGACGCGGGCGCAATCGGCCTGGTCTGGGTGTTCGGCGCCTATGCCGTGCTGTTCGGCGTCATGATGATGGTGTTGGGCTATCGATTACGCGTGTACCGGGACCGGCTGCGCTCCGCTGACCGGCGATTGGCCGCCTAGTTGTCAGCCGGGCTGATGACCTGAATTAACTGGTGGAAGAGAGTTTCAAACCCATGACGCCGGCCACGATCGCCACCAGGCACAGCAGCCGGATCAGATCACGAGACTCTTCAAACAGCACCATGCCGACGACCGCCGTGCCGGCCGCGCCGATGCCGGTCCAGACGGCATAGCCGGTTCCGACCGGGATGGTCTTCACCGCCTCGGCCAGAAACAGGATGCTGACCGCCATCGCGGCCAGCGTGCCGAGCGTCGGCCAGAGCCGTGTAAACCCTTCGGTGAATTTCAGGCTGCTGGCCCACACGATTTCGAACAGTCCCGCCCCGATCAGATACCACCAAGCCATGACGTCTCCTTCCAACGACGCGCCCCCTGCCGACCTGCCGTACGGCCTCCGCACAGTGCGTGCAGTGCGAAAGCGCTCACCAGATGACGATCTCATACCATAAGTCAGCGAAAATAGGATGTCCCACCCAAGGCATAGGCCTTGCTGCCCATCCTCGTATCTGCAAAACCCGAGCGAAGGAGCTCGACGTGAAACCTCTCTGGAGCCGGTGTGGTGATCGCGAGCTGTTTTGGATCCTGATGGGCTGCGTGCTGCTGCTCGTCTTTGGGCTGAACCGGTTCGTGGGAGCGGCGGAGCCCGATCCCGCCCTGTGGTCGGCGCTGCTTCGCGGCCTGTAGCCCTGCAGGTCACCGCCCTTCCCTCCCGTACCTAGGCCGCGGCCCGTCCCGTGAGGTCCGGCACGAGTTGGCGGAGATCCGGCACGGCGATGTCCGCTCCGTGCGCCTGCAAGGCCGCTGCGTGATCCGCACGGTCGACCCCGATCACCAGGCCGAATCCTCCCCGCCGGGCCGCTTGGACTCCCGCGAGCGCATCTTCCAGCACGACTGCCTCAGACGGCGCGGCGCCGAGCCGCTTCGCCGCTTCCAGAAACGTGTCGGGGGCCGGTTTGCCGGCGAGCCTCAGCCGCCGGCTTTCTTGCCCGTCGATCCGCACGGTGAAGCAGTCGAGGAGCCGGGTCGCCGCGAGGACGGCGGCGCAATGGCGGCTGGCGGAGACCACGGCGGTCTGCAGGCCGGCAGCGCGCACGGCCTGCAGGAAGGCGACACCATCTTCGTACACCGCGACGCCCCGCTGCTCGAGCAGCGCCGTGAAGTAGCGATCCTTCTTCTGCGCCAGACCCGCCACCGTCGGGGCGTCGGGACCGTCGGACGGGCTGCCCGGTGGGAGCGAGATGTTGCGCGACCCCAGAAACGCCGCCACGCCGTCTTCACGGATCCGGCCGTCGACATACCGGCGGTAGTCCTCCTGCTCGTCGAAGAGCCGCGGGGCCGGCCCCGGGCCGCTACGCGCGAGGAGGAACTCGTCGAACAGTCGCTTCCAGGCGGCGGCATGCAACGTCGCCGTTCGCGTCAGCACCCCGTCCATGTCGAACAGAACGGCGCGAAACCTGGTCCAATCGATCGCCGGCATCAGGCCGCCGCTTCCTGACCGTCGCCCGACCGCCGGCACGGCAAGGTATTGGGCAGCGTCAACGTCCGCGTCTCCGTCGTCAGCTGGAACGGCTTGTCCTCGTGCCAGAAGGCGAGCTCGTCGCCCTGCGCGAGTGTATAGGTCGTCGCGGCCGGCGCCAGGTTCACGTCCAGGATCCGGCCCCGCACGGTGAGGCGGAAGCTCAGTTGATCCAACGCGGACGGCATCCGGGGATTGAAGCGGAGCTGGCCGCCGTAATCCCGCAACCCGGCGAACCCGTAGACGTGGAGCAGCCACACGCCGCCCATCGCGGCGATGTGGCAGCCGTCCTTCACGTTCCCCGCGACGTCGCCGAGATCCATCAAGGTGGCGAGGGCGGCGTACCGCTCGGCCTTCTCCATGTCCCCGATCTCGGCGGCCAGAATGCTTTGGATGCAAGGCGACAGCGAGGAGTCGCCGGTCGTCAGGGCGTCGTAGTACTCGAAGTTCCGGCGCTTCAAGTCCGGGGTGAAGGCGTCGGGCAGCAGCAGCATGGCCAGGACCAGGTCGGCCTGCTTGATGACCTGATAGCGATAGATGGTCAAGGGATGGAAATACAGCAGGAGGGGGTACTTGTCGGCCGGCACGTGCTCGAAATCCCAGCGCTGCTGTTCCAGGAAGTGGCTGTCCTGCGCCGTGATGCCGCGCGCCTCGTCGAACGGCACGTACATGTGCTCGGCCGCGCGCCGCCACTCGCCCACTTCCCGCCAGTCGAGCTGCACCGTGTGGACCAGCCGCGCGAACTGATCGGGATGCGACTCCCGCAGCCGTTCGAGACTGTCGGCCGCATACAGCAGATTTTCACGCGCCATGAGGTTGGTATAGGTGTTGTTGTCCACGATGACGTTGTACTCGTCCGGGCCCGTCACGGCGTGGATGCAGAATCTGCCTTCCTTCTGGCCGCAGTAGAACCCGAGACTGCGCCACAGGCGGGCGGTTTCGACGAGCATCTCCACGCCCTCATGAAAGAGGAAGGCCTCGTCCCCCGTGATCTCCACGTACTTCTTCAGCGCGTACATGATGTCGGCGTTGATGTGATACTGCGCCGTGCCGGCTTCGAAGTACGCGCTGGCTTCCTCGCCGTTGATGGTCCGCCAGGGATACATCGCGCCGTGCTGATTGAGTTGGCGGGCGCGCGCCCGCGCCCAATCCAACTGGCTGTAGCGAAACCGCAGCAGGTTCTTGGCGATGCGAGGCTCGGTGTACATCAGGAACGGCAGCACGTAGATTTCGGTGTCCCAGAAGTAATGGCCTTCGTAGGCCTGCCCGGTCAGGCCCTTGGCCGGGATGCCGCTGTTTTCGGCGCGCGCCGACGCCTGGATGATGTGAAACAGGCTGAAGCGGACCGCCTGCTGCATTTCGAGCGTCGACCGCCGGGCGACCGCCGGGTTCGCGGCCACGGCGATGTCGCTCATGTTCCAGCACTGATCGAGATAGGCCCGCTGCTGCCTCAGCAACCCGTCGAAGCCCACGCTAAGCGCACGATCCAACGTCCGCTCGGCGCGTTCGCACATCTCGTCTGGCGGCGCCGTGCGGCTCGTCTGATAGGCCATGTATTTTTCGAGGAGGATGGGCTCGCCCTGCCGGGCCTCGAGGGTGACCGCGGCCTGGCCCCGGTCTTCCTTCACGGAGGTGCTCCAGGTGGCCGTGGCGACGGCGTGCAGCCGATGGTCGACGGCGCAGGCCAGGATCAAGCGGCTTTCCTTCGTGTCATGACAGAGCACCATGCGCTGATCCCGCATGCGGCTGGCGCGCTGATGAAGCACCTTCCCGGGGAAGACTTTGCCGTGCCGCGGATCCGTCCCGTCGGTGCGGGGCGACGGCCCATTGGCGATCATCTCGGAGGCCAACACGACGGCCGCATCCGCATTCAGGAGCGTGACCTGGTACCAGATGGCGGCGACATGGCGATGGCTGAACGACACGAGGCGCCGGGAGCGGATGGACACCTGCTTCCCCGCCGGCGTCTCCCACACGATGTCCCGGTCCAGCGTGCCGGCACGCATGTTCAGGCGCCGCTCGAAGCGCAGCAGATGGGCGTGCGGCAGCCAGAACACCTCGTCGTCGACGTACAGCTTGATGATCGTCGTATCGGTGACGTTGACGATCGATTGGCCGGTGGTGGCCAAGCCATAGGCCGTTTCCGGATAGACGATCGGCCACGACTCGTAGAAGCCGTTGATGAAGGTGCCGTGCTGCCCGATCGGGCCGCCCTCCTCGAAACAGCCCCGCATGCCGAGGTACCCGTTGCCCAGCGAGAAAATAGTTTCCCCCTGGCTCAGGAGCGACGGCATGAACTCGCGCTCCACCACCTCCCACTCGACGGGCGGATACACATGGGGAATGGGTTCTCGTCTGGGCCGATGGATCATGAGACGCGATCGCTGCTCCCGTACTGAAGCTAGACAGTCCACCGGGGAAAAGCGAACTGGAGAAACCCCCGGCCGTCCGCAGCGACAGCGGAAGCTGCGCGCCGTTCGGGAAACTGCCAGTCGAACGACTCCCGGCCGTCCGCTATGGTGGGAACAGAACCTTTTAATGACCGAGGTGCAACGCGTGGACGCACAGACTGCAGAACTGGGCTTTCCGGTGTGGCTGAGGATCAATCACTTCGTGAACCTGTTCTGCATGTTTTTCTTGATCCGGAGCGGGCTGCAGATTCTTGCCGATCACCCCAAGCTCTATTGGAACGATCATTGCCGTCCCGGCAGCGAATGGGTCAAGTTCGGCCCCAAGAAGATGCCGACGAACCGGTTGTATACCTCGATGGACGAGGCGGAGGACGTGTCGCCCGTCTTCGCCATCCCCGGCGGCCATCACAACCTCGGCGCAGGCCGCCACTGGCACTTCCTGATCGTCCCGCTCTGGATCGTGAACGGGTTGTCCTATGTCGGGTTGCTGTTCGCGACGGGGCAGTGGCGCCGCCTTATCCCGACAAGCTGGGAGATCGTTCCCGAAGCCTGGCACAGCGCAGTCACCTTCGCCAGCTTGCATGTTCCACCGGAATCTTCGTTTCGGCCGTATGACCCGTTGCAGCAGCTTGTGTATGCCTCCGTGGTCTTCGGTCTTGCGCCCGTCATGATTGCCACCGGGCTCGCGCAGTCGCCGGCCTTCATCGCCCGGTACCCATGGTACGCCCGCCTCTTTGGGGGGCGGCAAGGAGCGCGAAGCCTCCATTTCATCGTGCTGGTCCTGCTGATTCTCTATGTCCTCGTGCACTTGATCATGGTCGTGGCCGTTCATTTTCCGCAGGATGCGGAACGCATGCTGACGATGTTCGGCCCGTCCGGTCTGTCCTCGGCCTGGGCGTTCGGCGTGACGACGGTCGCCCTGGTTGCGCTGATCGCGTTTCATGTCGCGGCGACGCTTTACACGCGGTGGAAGCCGCGCGCCTTTCAGCAGCACGCCGCACAGGTGGTCGAACCGCTCGTGCGCGCGGTCTTCGGCCGCCTGCGCTCCCGGCAGCAGTACGCGAAGGAGGCCGTCACCGCCAGGCATCATGTGAACGGCTATCCCCCGGAGGATGGCGTCTACCGGCGTTTGGCACGGGAGGGGTTTCGCGCGTGGCGGTTGCGGGTGACGGGGCTGGTGGAGCGGCCCCTCGAGCTGTCGCTCGCGGATCTCAAGCGCTTGCCGAAGCACGAGCAAACCGTCATGCACAACTGCATCCAAGGGTGGACCGGAATTGCCGCCTGGGCCGGCGTGCGGGTCCGGGATCTCTTGGAGATGTGCCGTCCGGCGCCGGACGCCCGCTGGATCGTGTTCCATGCGTTCGTCCAGGAGGAGTACGCCCCGGACCACTATTACGAGGCGTTCAGGCTGGACGAGATGGAGGACGGCCAAACGATACTCGCGTACGAAATGAACGGCGAGGCGCTGCCCGTTTGGCACGGCGCCCCCTGCCGGCTGCGGCTTGAAACCAAGGTGGGCTACAAGATGGTGAAGTACGTGCACCACATCGACGTCGTCGCGTCGTTGGACGAGGTGGGGTTGGGTCACGGGGGCTATCGGGAGGATCATCAATTCTACGAAAAGGTGGCGTCGATCTAACGACCGGCGGCGCGCGATGGCGACGTATTACTTCCATGAGGAGACGCGTCCCGCGAGGGACGAGGGGAGGGTCACGCTGGTGCGGTATTACTACGACGACATCTCGTCGGAGATTCTCACCCGGTCGTTTCTGCTGTCCCGGACGGCGGGGTACCGGGAGTTTCTCGACAACGAACGCATCCCGCTGGCGGATCTGCGGGCAGACGTGAAGGTGGTCCTGCACGAAGTGCTCTGTCAGCGCCTTCAACAGAAGTTGCGGCGGGCCTCATGACACTCGTGCTGCTCATGCTGATCGGCATCCCGATCCTCTGGCTGCTCGGGTTGATCTGGTATCTCGTGGGTTGGGTGGACTGGGACAAGCCACACGCCCACATTCCCAAGTAGCCGTTACCTGGCCTGCGCCCACGCCCGCGGAGAGGGCGGCCATGGCTTCCGGCCAGTGCATCCGTGCCGCGCACGTCGCTGACGAGCTGGTCATCTGTTCTCGCGCGATGAGAACGTGATGCGCGGTCATGACGTCCCCCGGGTTTCGGCGGGAAGGAGAGGAGGCACCATGGCAGGCACCGTTGCAGACATCCTGGTAGAGCGCCTGTTGGATTGGGGCGTGCGGACGATCTTCAGTCTTCCGGGGGACGGCATCAACGGCATTTTCGAGGCCCTCCGGACGAGAAGCCACGACCTTCAACTCGTTCAGGTCCGCCATGAGGAAGCGGCTGCCTTTGCCGCCTGCGGCTACGCCAAGTTCTCCCGCCGGCTCGGCGTCTGTCTGGCGACCTCCGGTCCGGGAGGGATCCATCTCTTGAACGGGCTGTACGACGCGAAGTTCGATGGGCAGCCGGTCCTCGCCATCACCGGCCATACCTTTCACGACCTGATCGGCACACACTACCAGCAGGACGTGGATCTCGACAAACTCTTCATGGACGTCGCGGCCTACAGTGAACGCGTGATGGGACCGGACCATGTCTGCAGCGTGGTGGACGAGGCGATCAAGACGGCGATTGCGAAGCGCACCGTTGCGCATGTGACGATTCCCAAGGACATTCAAGAATGGAAGGCCAACGGCCTGCGATCCAACGCCAACATCGCCGGGCACAGCGGCGATCTCTACGTCGATCCGCTCCCCTTGCCGCCGCAGGCGCAGTTGGAGCGGGCGGCCGCGTTGATCAACCAGGGGTCGAAGGTCGCCATCCTGGCGGGGCGGGGCTGCCTCTCCGCGCGCCAAGAAGTGATCGCCTTGGCGGAAAAGATCGGCGCCCCGATCATCAAGCCCCTGCTGGGCAAGGCGGTCGTGCCGGATGATCACCCGTACACCACGGGAGGAATCGGTCTGCTGGGAACGGCGCCGTCACAGGACGCGCTCCAAGAGTGCGATACGCTCATTCTGGCCGGCACCAGCTTTCCGTACCTGGAGTTCTATCCCAAACCCGGGCAGGTCCGTGCGGTTCAGA
>JBDZVU010000028.1:0-32094 GCA_040255845.1 Nitrospiraceae bacterium
GCCATGTCAACGTCGACTTCGCCGACGTGCGGACGATCATGTCGCATACCGGGCAGGCCGTCATGGGGATGGGGATCTCCCGCGGGCCGAACCGCGCCATCGGAGCGGCCCAGAAGGCGATCTGCAGCCCGCTGCTCGAGGAAGGCAGCGTGGAAGGCGCGCGCGGGGTGTTGCTCAACATCACGGGCGGCCCCAGCATGTCGCTGCATGAGATCGAGGAAGCGGCCTCCATCATTCAGCAGACGGCCGACTCGGAGGCCAACATCATCGTCGGGCAGGTCATCAACCCCGACATGGGAGACGATCTCGTCGTGACGGTGATCGCCACCGGATTCGACCGTGACGAGGAGCCTGCGCCCATGGCGGTGGCCGCGGAGCGATCGACAGCCCGGGCGTCGAAGACGGTGCAACCGGCGTTGGCGGCGGCTGCCGTGTCGGCAACGGCGATTCCCGAGCGCCCGCTGAAGGATCTCGATCGTCCAACGTTCCTCCGGCGGATGAACGATGTGCGTGAGTCGTTGGATCGTTCCGCCCTGTCGGTGGAGGACGAGTGGGATGTGCCCACGTTCCTGCGCAAGCAGGTGGATTAGCGCCGTCAGGGGATAAGACGGGAGAGGAAGCACCATGGGAGCCGCAGCGGTCATTACCGTGCCCGCGTTCGCTCCGCCGCGAAGCGGGGTGCGGCATTTCTTCGGCACGCGGCACTACACCGCCACCCTCGGTGCGGAGGTGGGCGTTCCGGTTCAACGCCGGCCCGGACTGCCTCCGGCAGCATGGCTCCTTTCGGTCAAGCAGGTGCATGGCATCGATGCGTTGGTCGTAGACCGGGCCCTATCGCCGACCGACCGGTTCGACGGAGGGTGGGATGCGCTCATCACGGACCAGCCCGGTGTGATGGTCGCGGTGCGGACGGCGGACTGCGTGCCGGTGCTCGTGCAGGATCCATGTCGCCGCGTGGTGGCCGCCATTCACGCGGGCTGGCGAGGCGCCGTGGCCGGCATCGTTCCCAAGACCGTTCAGTTGATGGAACATCGGTTCGGGTGCCACCCCTCGCACCTTCACATCAGCATCGGTCCGTCGGCAGGGGTGTGCTGCTATGAAGTGGACGAGCCGGTTCTGGAGCGCCTGCGCGAAGGATTCACCCGCTGGGAAGCGGTGGTGCGGGGCCCGCGAGGAGGAAAAGCGCATCTCGATCTCAAACAGCTGATCCGCGAACAGGGCCGGCAAGCAGGGGTGAAGAGTGAATGCATCACCGCCGTCAACTTGTGCACCATCTGCCACGACGACCTGTTTTTCTCCTACCGCCGGGAGGGCAAAGTGATCGGCACGATGGTCAGCGCCATTGGTCTGGCACCCGCGTAAGGATGAGAAGCGGCACTGCCAATTGGTGGCTCCTTCCGCTACAATACCGCATCCTGGACGGATGCGCCGGTGAGGATGATGGAGTGCTCCGTACCCGGTACCGTCGCCCAGCGTCTCAGGGACGTGTTGGCCAGAATCGAGGCCGCGCGGGAGAAGGCCGCGCGACCGCCAGGCTGCGTCAGGCTGGTGGCGGCGACGAAGAATGTTCCGCCTTCCAAGATCGAGCTCGCGCTGGACGCGGGGCTCTCCATTGCGGGGGAGAATCGGGTCCAGGAAGCGCTGAGCAAGATGGCCGCGCTGAAAGCGCGGCCTGTCCGCTGGCATTTCATCGGACAACTCCAGCGCCGAAAGGTTCGATCGATCATGGGGCTCTTTGAGCTTATTCATTCGGTGGATTCCTTGGAATTGGCGCAAGAAATCGATCGGCGCGCGAGCCAGTCGGGCGCTGTGCAGGACGTTCTGCTGGAGGTCAATATCGGAGGGGAGGCGAGCAAAGCCGGCTTCGAACCGGACGGCTTGCTGGGCGCCATGCCGGCCCTTGCGGCGCTGTCCCATATCCGCATACAAGGATTGATGACCGTCCCGCCTATGACTGCTGACCCGGAGGGCGCGAGGCCGTTTTTCAGCCACCTTCGCCGCTTGGCGCAATCCATCGCTGATCGCAATCTCCCTTCGGTCAGCATGCGCGAATTATCCATGGGCATGTCGAACGATTTTGAAGTGGCCATTGAAGAGGGCGCCACGTTGGTGCGCGTCGGCACGGCGATTTTTGGAGCGCGGCATGGCTGAGCGCCGTCTGACACACAAATTCGCGTTCATCGGCGGAGGCCAGATGGCCGAGGCGCTGATCGGTGGACTGTTGTCGGCCCAGCTCTGTGGACCCGACCAGATTTGGGCGACGGATCCGGTCGCGGCACGCGTGGAGCACCTCAAACAGCGGTATGGCATTCAGGTCGGCAGGAACAACCGAGCGGCCGCACTGTGGGGGGAGGTCATCTTTCTCGCGATCAAGCCGCAGAATCTCGACGGAGTGCTCGCCGAAATCGGTCGCGATCTCGCTGGACGTGTCGTCGTGTCCGTGCTTGCCGGCGTCCCAATCCGCCGTATTGCCCACGGCTGTCCAGGGGCAAGGATCATCAGGACCATGCCGAATCAACCGGCCATGGTGCGTGAAGGCATGACCGCGCTGACTCCGGGACCGGACGTGCGCGACGAGGATCTCGAGTGTACCCGCCGGGTATTCGAGTCCATTGGAAAAGCCATCCCCGTCGAGGAGCGCTTGATGGATGCCGTGACCGGCTTGAGCGGGAGCGGCCCGGCCTACGTTTTCCTCGCCATCGAGGCGTTGGCAGACGGCGGGGTCAAGGCGGGACTATCGCGTGAGGCGGCCACCCTGCTCGCCGCCCAAACGGTCCTCGGCGCAGCCCGCATGGTGCTGGAAACAGGCCAACACCCAGCACGGCTGAAGGATCAAGTGACGTCCCCGGGGGGCACCACGATCGCAGGGCTGCATCAATTAGAATTGGGCGGCTTGCGTGCGACCCTGATCAACGCTGTGGAAGCCGCCACCAAGCGCTCCCAAGAGTTAGGTCGCTGATGTTCGTCGTGGGAAACGTCATGCTCGCCATCGCCACGGTGCTGGATTACGCGTTATGGTTTTACATGTGGATTATCATCGCCCGGGCGCTCATCTCGTGGGTGAATCCCGACCCGTGGAATCCGATCGTGCAGTTCCTGGACCGTGCCACGGAGCCCGTCTTGTCGCCGATCCGCCGGTGGCTGGGCTGGCGGATGGGCATTGACCTCTCGCCGCTCGTCGCGATCGTGGCCATCACGTTTCTCCAGATCGCCGTCGTGCAGTCGCTCAAGGATTTAGCCCTGCGGATTCAGTAAGCCAACCAATGGGGGATGTCATGAAAATCACGCCGCTCGACATTCAGCAGATGGTGTTCCGGACGAAGTTTCGGGGGTACGACCGCGACGAGGTCAACCGCTTTTTGGAGGAGGTCGCCCAGACCGTCGAGTCGGTGAATCGTGACAATGCCGTGCTCCGCGAGCGGATTGCGTTCTTGGAGCAGCAGGTGACGGAGCTCAAGCGGACGGAATCGACCCTCTCCAACACGCTCGTGTCCGCCCAGTCCCTCGCCGACGACGTCAAGCGCAGCGCGCAGCGTGATGCCGAGTTGACCATCAAGGAGGCCGAGCTCAAGGCCGGCGAGATCCTACGAGAGGCCAGGATGGAACTGGCCCAGACGCAGCGGGATCTCTCGCAGCTGCATAAGCAGCGGCTGCTGATGGTGGAGCGGATGCGGGCCACCCTGCATACCTTTGAACGGATGCTCGACGTCGAGGCCAGCGAAGCGTATCAGGAAAGCGGTGCCGTGTCCGCCGAGAAGCTTGAAGGGGAATCGAGCCCGACCCGGTAGCGCGCGCACACGCCTCGACGCGGCTTCGGGTGAGTCGTCCGTCTTCCCATGCGCGTCTCCCTGTCCATTCGCAACTCGCTCGACGATGCCGTCGCACGCGGGGTGTTTCCTGGCGCGGTCCTGGCGTTCCGCCACGGTGGAGGTCCGCCGTGCATGGTCGCGAGCGGCACGTTGTCCGATCAGCCGGCTGACGGGGCCGTCTCATCCGGGACCGTCTATGATCTCGCCTCTCTCACCAAGCCGCTCGCCACGGTGACGGCTCTCGCGTTGCTGATTCAGGACGGTATCTGCCAGATCGATGACCAGCTGCACCGGTTTCTTCCAGAGGCCCGCGATGCCGCGATCGGCACGGCCTCGCTGGCCGACCTGCTCACACACAGCTCGGGTCTCCCGGGGTGGAGGCCGCTGTATGAACGAATGTCTCCCGAGGCTGCGCTTCCTGCGACGCCGGAAGCGAGAGCCCGCGCCGCGAGCCAGGCGTTGGATCTGATCCTCGCGGAGGCACCGGTGTATGAGCGGGGCCGCAAGAGCTTGTACAGTGACTTGGGCTTCATGCTCCTGGGATTCGTGGCCGAGCGTCTCGTCGGGACGCCGTTGGATCGCCTCGTGCGGGACCGCATCACGAGGCCGCTTCATGCATCTCCGTTACAGTACCTGCCAAGCGGGGAAGCCGACCCATTGAAGGCCTGCACGGCGCCGACGGGGTTCGACACCTGGCGTCAACGCGTCCTGCGGGGCGAAGTCCACGATGAAAATGCGGCAGCGTTGGGAGGAGTTGCCGGCCATGCAGGACTGTTTGGAACGGCAGAGGCCGTGCTGACCGTTAGCGGAGCCTGGCTCGACGCGTGGACGGATAAACCATCATTACTCAACCGCGACGTGGTGCGGCTCTTGACGGCTCGCCGGCAGGTGCCGGGATCGAGCTGGGCCCTAGGGTGGGATACGCCCTCCGCACCGTCGACCTCGGGCCGATACTTCTCAGCCCGATCATTTGGACACCTCGGCTATACCGGGACGTCGATTTGGATTGATCCGGAGCGAGAATTGGAAGTGGTGCTGCTGTCAAATCGCGTGTATCCGACGCGAAAGAATGAACTGATCAAGGAGTTCCGTCCGATCATTCATGACCTGGTGTATCAAGAGACGGCAGGAAGGGGTTAGGGGCGGTCCGGGTAGTCGATCCAGGTTTCCTTCTCGGCAAGATACCGGTTCCCCTTGAAGTTGGCCCGCGATCGCAGCCGGCTGAACCCCAAGGCCTGCAGCTTCTCCACCACTTCCTTGACCGCCGCGGCGATCGTCGGGTGAGACCCGCCTTCGACGGTGAGCGCTTCGTACATGACTTTGGCAGCATAGCCCGATGCCGTTCGGTTGACCAGGATCGCGCGGCTGAAGTAGCGGTCGCTGGGATCCACGCCTTCAAGCTGGTGCTTCTCGACCAGCCCCTGCTTTTTCAACATTAGCGGAAGCGTACTCATCACTCCTCCACGCCATGCAACGGCAGTGGTGGATTATAGGGGCTCCTTGGAGCGACTGCAACCGCGTTGACAACCCCTGACCCGGTCACTATGATGCGATTCCTTACCGCTCGGAGGCTGACTCTCCATCCTGGCATGAACATCCCGAACAGTCTGACGATCCTCCGCATTCTGCTCATTCCCGTCTACATCGGCTTCATGACATACGGATTTTACGGCCTGGCCCTCTCCGCTCTCTTGGTGGCCGGCGCCACGGATGCGGTCGACGGAGCCATCGCCCGGCGCATGAATCAGCGTACCAAGCTCGGCAGTATCCTGGACCCCCTCGCCGACAAGTTATTGCTCACCTCGGGGTTCATTTCGCTGTCGGTCCTTCAATTGGTTCCGTCGTGGCTGGTGATCGTCGTGGTCAGCCGTGATGTCATCCTGCTGCTTGGCACGGCCGTCGCGCATCTCACGAACGTGACGATCGACATTACGCCGACGTTTCTCGGAAAAGGGACGACGTTGCTGCAACTGACCTACCTGCTCCTGGTCGTTCTCATGACGTGGCGAGGCGTGGCGGTGTCGATGCTGACTCCGCTGCTGATCGTCATGGTGGTGTTCACGCTCGCCTCCGGCTTTCACTATCTGTATCGCGGCTACCGCTATACCAATGCAGCGGCGCCGTTGAACTAATCCTCTCCGCGCATCGAGCAAAATCTGTAATTGTTTTGACAGGTTTTTGATCGCTCAGTAGACTCGCCTCGTACCCGAGGACCATTCGATCAACCGGCTCGTGGAGCCACAACAGGACGCAACCCTATGGCGACGTTTGCCTACGTTGGACGCAGCAAATCGGGAGCAGTGAAAAAGGGTGAATTGGTCGCGAAATCACGCGATGAGGCCGTCGAGCAGCTGCGCAAACAGAGCGTCGTCGTCACGAGCTTGGAAGAAAAGGCGGCGAATGCCGGCAGCCGGTTCAGCTTCGGCACCGGTGTCACCGACAAGGATCTCGTCGTCTTCACGCGGCAGTTCGGGACGATGATTAACGCCGGCTTGCCGCTCATCCAATGTCTGGAAATCCTTTCGACCCAATCGGAAAACGCAGCGCTGCGGAAGTCGGTAGGCGAAATCAAGGTTCAGGTGGAGGGCGGGGCGACCTTCTCCGATGCCTTGAAGAAGCACCCCAAGATCTTCGACGACCTCTACGTCAACATGGTCCATGCCGGTGAGGTCGGCGGCTTGCTCGATACGATTCTCGGCCGTCTGTCGAAGCACATCGAGAAAGCCATGAAACTCAAGGGGCAGATCAAGAGCGCGATGGTCTATCCCTCCGCCATTTGCGGCATCGCGGTCATCGTGATCACCGTCCTCATGATCTGGGTAATTCCCGTCTTCGAAAAGATGTTCAAAGAAATGTCCAACGGCAAGATGGCCTTGCCGGGCCCGACCCAGATGGTCATCGACATGAGCAACTTCGTGCAGGACTATTGGTACGTCATTCTGGGGGTCATCGTTGGACTGGTGTTTGCCTTCAAAAAATACTACGCCACGCCGAGCGGCCGCCTCCAGGTCGACAAATTCGCTCTCAAGCTGCCGATCTTCGGGGATCTCATTCGAAAAGCCTCGGTGGCGAAATTCACCCGGACGCTCGGCACGCTGATTTCGAGCGGCGTTCCCCTGCTGGAAGCGCTGACGATCTGCGCCAAGACCTCCGGCAACAAAGTCGTCGAAGGCGCGCTGTTGGACGCCCGGGTCAGCATCAGCGGCGGGAAAACCATTTCCGAGCCTCTGGCGAAGAGCGGCACGTTTCCCAAAATGGTCACGCATATGATCGCGGTCGGGGAATCGACCGGCGCGCTGGACAACATGCTGGGGAAAATCGCCGATTTCTATGAAGAGGAAGTCGATCAAGCCGTGGCGTCGCTGACGGCCTTGCTCGAACCCATGATGATGGTGTTCTTGGGGGTGACCATCGGGTTCATCGTCATCGCGATGTATCTGCCCATCTTCACCATGGCGTCGGCGATCGGCTGATCCCCGGCCGCCTCGCACGTCGCCGAGCCGTGCCGGAGCGGGTGCAAAGCAGCATGGGCACCATCAAGACTCGTATCCAATGGCTCATGGGGTTGCGAGTCGTCGTGGTCACGCTGCTCCTCGGGCTGTCCCTCACATTCCAGGTCACCAAAGGCGAGCGCGTCGAAACGTTCTATGCGCTCATCGCCTTCACCTACGCCGTGACCATTCCCTATGCGTTGGTGCTGCGCAGGCTCGCGAGCCCTGAGGCGCTGGCCCGCTTCGCCTGGTTCCAGGTCGGCGTCGATTTTCTCCTCGAAACGCTACTGATCACCCGTACGGGCGGCATCGAGAGCCCCTTCGCGGTTCTCTACGTCATCACGGTGACCGTGTCCAGCCTCGTCCCACAGCGGCGGGTCGGGGTGCTGACTGCCAGTCTCTGCACCATCCTGTTCGGCGCGTTGACGAACGTTCAGCTCTATGGGCTGCTCGAACCCTGGGGATGGTTGGGGCGGACTCATCTGAGCGGGCCTGAAACCCTGCAAACCTTCGGCGTGTACAGCCTTGCGTTTCTCGTGGTTGGCTTCCTGAGCGGAGCGTTGGCGGACCAACTGCGGCACGCGGATCAATCGCTCCGGGAGAAAGAGCAGGGACTCAGCCGTCTGCAAGCGTTTCACGAGAACATCGTGCAAAGCATCAGCAGCGGGGTGTTCACCACCGACGAGCAAGGCCGCATCACGTCGTTCAACCCGGCCGCCCAGGAAGCGACAGGCTACAGCTTCGAACAGGTGCGCGGACGGGCGTGGCGAGAGGTCTTCAACTGGCACCCGCGAGACGAGGCCGACGAACGGTCGGCCGAGGGCGCGGCGAATCGGCGCTTCGAAGTCGAATGTAAGCGCTCGGACGGCAACCGGTTGATCCTCGGCATGACGCTGTCTCCGCTGCATGAGCAGGGCAAGGAAACGGGTCTCGTCGGCGTGTTCAAAGATCTGACGCAGATTCGAGATCTCGAAGAGGAAATGCGGCGCAAGGCATGGCTTGCGAGCCTCGGCGAGATGTCCGCGGGGATGGCGCACGAAATCCGGAATCCCCTCGGCGCTCTGGCCGGTGCGATGCAGATGCTGAGGAAAGACGTCCATACCGACGAGACCAACAGCCGGCTCATGGATATTGCCGTGCGGGAAGCCACCAGGCTCGACGCCATCATCACGGAGTTTCTGCAATACGCGCGTCCGCCGGCTCTCGATCTGGCGGAGCATGATTTGAACAAAGTCCTTGCTGAGACGCTGGATCTGGTACAACATGAAGCACGGACACGCCACAACATCACAATCGTCACTTCGCTGGCGGCCGGGGCGCTGCCGGGGCAAATCGATCAGAATCAGATGAAGCAGGTCTTCTGGAATCTCGCCACCAATGCGTTCGACGCGATGCCGAACGGGGGGCGTCTCGCCATCTCGACCGGCAGCCGCAAGATCGACGCGGGCGGCCGAAAAGCCGAAGTCATCGAGATCGCGTTTCAAGACAGCGGCGAAGGGATCGCCAAAGCCAACCTGGACAAAATCTTTCTTCCCTTTTTCACCACCAAAAAGCGAGGGTCCGGATTGGGACTGGCGGCCGTCCATCGAATCGTGGATCTGCACGGAGGGTGGATTAAAGTGGACAGTGAACTGGGGCATGGCACGCGGTTTGTGGTGTGCCTCCCTCGCACCGTGGAATCGAGCGTGCGTCTGTGGCACGAAGGCAGGGAGCCGTGGAAAAGATCCTAGTCGTCGACGATGAACAGAGTCTACGCGATGTCCTCAGCATCATGCTGAAGCGCGCGGGATACGCCGTCACATGCGCGTCCGACGGGGAGGAAGCCATTGAGCACGTGGCCAAAGAGATTTTTGACCTGGTCATCACCGATCTTCGGATGCCCAAGGCCGACGGAATGGACGTGCTCAAGGCCGTGAAATCGGCCTCGCCCGAAACCGTCGTGCTCGTGATCACGGCGTTTGCGACGGCAGATTCGGCGGTGGAAGCGATGAAGCAGGGGGCCTATGACTATTTGACCAAGCCCTTCCAGGTCGACGAAGTTCAGCTCATCGTGCGCAACGCGCTGGAGAAGCGGCGCCTGTCCACCGAAAACATGCTGCTCAAGCGCGAGATGGCGAGCCAGTCTTCGTTCGCGCAGTTGGTGGGACAGAGCGACGCCATGCAACGCGTGTTCGACGTCGTGAGGAAAGTCGCTGATTCCAAGAGCAATGTGTTGATCTGCGGAGAGAGCGGCACGGGGAAAGAGCTCGTGGCCCGCGCCATCCACTATAACAGCGCGCGCAGCACGGCCCCGTTCGTCGCGGTCAATTGCAGCGCCGTACCAGAGACCTTGCTCGAGAGCGAATTGTTCGGCCATATGAAAGGATCGTTCACCGGCGCCATCTCCAACAAAGCGGGCCTCTTCGAGGTCGCCAACGGGGGAACGATCTTCCTGGACGAGATCGGCGATACGACACCGACGATCCAGGTGAAGCTGCTTCGCGTCATTCAAGAGCGTGAATTTCGCCGGGTGGGCGGAAACCAAGACATCAAGGTCGATGTGCGCGTGATCGCGGCGACGAATAAAGACTTGGAAAAGGCCGTTGCGGACGGATCATTTCGGGAGGATCTCTATTACCGGCTCGACGTGATTCCCATCAAATTGCCGCCCTTGCGTCTGCGCAGCGGAGACATCCCCCTGCTGGCAAACCATTTTTTGGAACGGTTTTCGAAAGAGAGCGGCAAGCCCATGCCGACTCTCACCCCCGAAGCCATGCACGTGCTGCTGGAGCATGAGTGGCGCGGAAACGTACGGGAACTGGAAAACCTCATCGAGCGCGTGGTCGCATTCTCGAACGGCGGGACGGTCACGGACGACGATGTGCGGGGATGGTTGCACCGGCCGGTGGCGCCTCCCCCGCAGCATGGCGTCCCGACGGACTTGCCCGAAGAGGGTCTCGATCTGGAGGGGCTGATCAATGGAATCGAAAAGGATCTGTTGATGAAGGCCCTGGAGCGGAGCAAGTGGGTGAAAAAGAAGGCCGCAAGGCTCCTGCGCTTGAATACCAGATCCTTCCGCTATCGGCTGGAAAAGTATGCTATAAAAGGAGGCCGTGACTAGCGCCCCTGAGTCCCTTCCCTCCGTTGCCGTCCGCGCCCCTGCCAAAATCAACCTGATCCTTCGCATCCTCGACCGCCGGGCCGACGGGTTTCACAATCTGTGGTCGTTGATGCAGACGGTGCTGCTGGAGGACGAGGTCGTCGTCCGACTCAACGAGCAGCACGGCGGCGTGACACTGCAATGCGACGACCCGTCGCTGGCCACCGATCACACAAATTTGGTCTATCGCGCGGCCGCCGCGGCGCTTCACCGCACTGAAGGGGTGGGACTCGACATCATGCTGCGCAAGCGGATTCCCATGGGTGCCGGCTTGGGCGGCGGAAGCAGTGACGCGGCGGCGACCATCCTGGCCGTCGACCGGCTGCTGAATCAGGGGCGGGCTCCGCAAGAGATGGGAGAGGTCGGTCAGACGTTGGGAAGCGACGTGCCGTTCTTCTTCGCGGCTCCGACGGCGATTGTGACGGGGCGCGGAGAGCACGTGAGGGCGGTCCATCTGGCGGGAACCCGCTGGATCGTTCTGGTCTATCCCGGCTTTGCGGTGGAAACGAAGTGGGCCTACCAGACCCTTGCATCTTCCCGCACGGAGATCTTCCGCTTGTCGGCGGCTCACAGGGAGATCGACGCTGCGGCGAACCTGACCTGGAGTGAAATCGTCAAGGTGATGGAGAACGATTTCGAAGCTCTGGTCTTTGCAGCCTATCCCGTCCTTCGACGGATCAAAGACCGGTTGTTGGCCGCGGGGGCCGAGGCCTCCCTCCTGTCGGGCAGTGGTGCCACGGTCTTCGGACTCTTTTCGGAGTCATGTTCCGCGGAGGCGGCCGCGAAGACATTTCGCGAGGATGCCGGTCTCAAAGTCTTTGTCGTCCAAACCGGATCCTCCTCGCTCGCGTGTCGGTCGCCGTCGGTGCCGGCATAGCGGTTGGTTGACAAGCCTGTGAGATTTCCGATACAGTTTCAGCCCTTGGCGGCTCTCGACAGCGTGTCGCGAAGATGGTTGGTGGCTCACGAGAGTCCGCCGTTGCCCGCCGTAGACGAAACCACTCGAGTCGTTCAGGCTTCTTGGATTAGGTAGAGAGTCGAACGGTTTAAGGCGCTCCAATGAACAGAGAACTGAAGATTTTCTCTGGCAACGCCAACCTTGCGCTTGCACACGAAATCTCCGCTTATCTGGGGCAAAGATTGGGGGAAGCCACCGTTTCGTCCTTCAGTGACGGGGAGATTCGGGTCAAAATCGAAGAGAACGTTCGGGGCGCCGATGTCTTCGTCGTGCAGTCCTGCTGCCCGCCGGTCAACGACTCTCTCATGGAGTTGCTGATCATCATCGACGCGCTTAAGCGGTCGTCGGCCAACCGCATCACGGCCGTGATTCCCTATTTCGGCTATGCCCGTCAGGATCGCAAGGACCAGCCCCGTGTCCCGATTACGGCAAAGCTCGTGGCGGACCTCATCACGACGGCGGGAGCCGATCGCGTGCTGACGATGGATCTGCATGCGGGGCAGATCCAAGGCTTTTTCAACGTTCCGGTGGACCACTTGTACGCGCTCCCCGTGCTGCTCGATTACATCACCAAGAAGAAAATTCATGATTTGGTGGTCGTCTCGCCGGACGCCGGCGGGGTGGAGCGTGCCCGGGCATTCGCCAAGCGGCTGCAGGCCAATCTGGCCATTATCGACAAGCGCCGTGAGGGTCCCAACCAAGCTCAGATCATGAACATCATCGGCGACGTGCAGGGTAAGAGCGTGTTGCTGCTCGATGACATGATCGACACGGCGGGCACCATCGTGCAAGGCGCGCAGGCCTGCGCGGATCAAGGCGCCCGTGAGGTCTGGACGGCTTGCACCCACGCGGTGCTGTCGGGCCCGGCGCTCGAGCGGTTGCAGAAGTCATGCATCGATCAAGTCGTGGTCACCAATACGATTCCATTGCGCGGAAAAGAGCAAGTCTGTCCGAAATTGCATGCGCTGTCGGTGGCGCCGCTCCTCGGCGAAGCCATCCGGCGCATCCATGAGGACGAATCAGTCAGCTCTTTGTTCGCCTAACGCACGAGTTTGACGGAAGACGGAGGAACATCATGAAGTTCGAATTGGCGGTCGCGGTGAGAGACCGGGCGGGCAAGGGAGCGGCCCGATCGATGCGGCGGAGCGGAAGGGTTCCCGCCGTGCTCTACGGTCAGGGAGAGTGTCTGCTGCTGACGATCAGTCCGGAAGAGTTGATCAAGATTCTGAAATCGCAAGCCGGCAGCACGGCCTTGATTTCGTTGACCGTGGAGGGAGCCAAGTCCAAGCCGAATCGGACGGCGCTGCTGCGCGATTTCCAGGTCGATCCCGTGACGGGGGCGGTGTTGCACGCCGATCTGTTTGAGATTTCCATGGACAAGCCGATCCGGGTCAAGGTCCCCATCCATGTCGTCGGCGGCGTCCCGACCGGCGTCAAGGAGGGCGGGGTCCTTCATCATAATCTGCGCGAATTGTACATCGAGTGTCTCCCGGCCGCGTTGCCGGACCATATCGAAGTGGATGCAGCCGCGCTCAAGATCGGCGAAGGCATCCATGTGAAAGAAATCACGAAGCGCGACGGAATTCGGTTCCTCGACGATGCCGATCAAATGGTCGTGAGCGTCGCGGCGCCGATGTCCGAGGCGAAACTGGAAGCCTTGCTCACCAGCGCGGCCGGCGCGGCCGGAGAGCCCGAAGTGGCCGTGAAGGGCAAGGAGGCGGTGGCGGGCGAAGGCGGCGAGGCGGCGAAGGCCGGGGCAGCCGCTCCTGCGGCTGGCGAGAAAGCCGGTGAGAAAAAGGAAGCCGGAAAAGAAGCCCCGAAAGCCGAGAAGAAGGACGCTGAGAAGAAGAAGTAGCGGTGCGGCTCATCGTCGGCCTGGGCAATCCCGGCAGAGCGTACGCCCGGACCCGCCACAATGTCGGCATGTGGGCCGTCGAGCGGGCCGCTGCCCGATGGTCCATCCGCCTCTTTCCGAGGGGCCAAGGTCTACGAGGATCCGGACGGCTCGGGTCGGAAGTCATCGAGCTGGCCGGCCTGCTGGACTGGATGAACCTCAGCGGGCCTCCCATCAAGGGTCTTCTGCGGGAACTTTCCCTCTCCTCAGAGCAACTCATCCTCCTCCATGATGATCTCGATCTCGAGCTCGGGAGGCTGAGAATCAAGCAAGCAGGCGGGCATGGCGGCCATAACGGCATCAAATCCGTTATAGAGGCGCTCGGCACATCGCAGTTTGTTCGCATTAAAATCGGCATCGGGCGGCCGGCGCCGGGACGCGATCCGGCGGACTATGTGCTCGATCCAATTCCCGAACAAGAGATGGCGGTGCTGGATCCGTGTTTGGACCGGGCGGTCGACGCGCTCGAATGTCTGATTCACCGTGGGACCGCCGTTGCCATGAATCAATTCAACGTACGCGAGCGAGAGGAGCGGGACGAGGCGTGACGCAGATCGGTGACGGTCCTTTCACTGGGCGAGACGCGCAAGTCCGGAGAGGAGGCTGATGGCCCTCTGCTGCGGCATGATCGGATTGCCCAACGTGGGAAAAACGACGGTGTTTAATGCGCTCACCGGCGGAGGCGCCCTTGCGGCCAATTACCCGTTTGCGACCGTCGATCCCAACACCGGCATTGCCGTTGTTCCTGACCCCAGGCTCGTGACCCTGACGAACATCTTCAAGTCGAAAAAGACCACGTACAGCACCCTCGAAGTCCGCGACATTGCCGGTCTCGTGGAAGGCGCCAGCAAAGGGGAAGGGTTAGGCAACCAATTCCTGGGGCATATCCGCGAAGTCGACGCGCTGCTCCATGTGGTCCGCTGCTTTCAGGGCGGCGACGTCGTCCATGTGAGCGGCAGTATCGACCCGCTGCGTGACATCGGCGTCATCGAGACGGAGCTCATGCTGGCCGATTTGGAGACCCTCGACCGGCGGAAGCAGAAAACCGAGAAGAAGGTCCGGGCAGGTGACAAGAAAGCGGCCTTTGAACTCGAGTTTCTGGCGAAGTTGATCGGACTATTGGACAAAGGCGAGTGGCTTGGGAACCTGTCGTACACCGCGGAGGAGCGGCAGGTGCTGAGCGAGTGCCAACTCCTCGCCGCCAAACCGGTGCTGTTCGTGGCCAATGTCTCGGAAGGTACCCAGGCCGACCAGGAGGCGGTTCAGAAGGTCCGCGACTTTGCCGCCAAGCGGGGGGCGCGCGTCGTCACCATCTGCGGGCAGCTCGAGGCCGAGCTGTCCTCGCTGCCGGAGAGCGAGCGGGGCGAGTTTCTCAAGGAGATGGGTCTCGCCGAATCCGGGCTCGTCCGTCTGACACGGGAAGCCTACACGCTGCTCGATCTCATCACCTTTTTCACGGCAGGCGAGACGGAATCACGGGCCTGGCCGATCCCGCGCGGCACAAAGGCGCCGCAGGCGGCCGGCAAGATCCATTCGGACATGGAGCGGGGCTTCATCCGCGCCGAAGTGTACCACTATGACGACCTTCTCGCGTGCGGGTCGGAAGCGAAAGTGAAGGAAAAGGGGCTCTTCCGGCTGGAAGGCAAGGATTACGTCATTCAAGAAGGCGATATCGTCTACTTCCGGTTCAACGTCTAGGTGATGCAGATCCTGTGAACGGCGGCCATCCGAATCGTGTGAGCTGTGCGTCCCTCTGGTGGGTCTTCCTCCTCACGACACTCTTCCCGTCCTTCGCGGCTGCAGGAGACGTGGCCCTGAAGTCCGTGGGTATCCGCGGAGGATTCAGCGGTCCGTCCTTGTTTGGAGAAGATCGTCCAAACGGCTATCAGCAATTCGACGTCATCGGAACGATCAGACTTCCATGGAGCTGGTACTCATCCTCTGGATGGGGCGTGGGAACCCTGTTGATGGTCAGCGCCGGTGCATTGCGATCTTCCGGCGAGACGAACGCGATCGTGGCCGCCGTGCCTGTCGTGGCGATCGGGCGCCAGGACGAAAAGTTTGCGTTCATCATGGGAGGAGGCGGGGTGTTGTTGAGCGACTATAAGTTCGGCGACCAGAATTACGGCGGTCCGTTCCAGTTCACTGCCTGTGTGGGATTTCGCAGCCGGATCGCCGGACCTGTGACGCTCGGATATTGGGCCCAGCACTACTCCGATGCCGTGATGTACGGGCATGACACCAAGGGCGCCGACATGCATCTCTTTGAGCTGAGTTATTCCTACTGATGCAGCGGCCTGTCAGGCCGCGCGATGCTTCAACTGCACGCCGACGGAGCGGAGGTCTGTGACGAACGACTGGTAGGCCTTTTCCCGTTGCTGTGGATCTGGGGAACGCAGCACGGCGGATGGGTGGATCGTCACGAAGACCATGCCCACCGAGGGAAGATGCTGCCCCTTTCCTCGGAAATCCTGTAATCGCACGGGATGACCGAACACGGCCTGCGCGGCGGTGACGCCGAGGCAGACGACTGCGTCCGGCTGCACGACCCGCAGTTCCGCGTCGAGCCACGGCTTGCATGCGGCGATTTCGGAAGCGGTCGGTTTCTTGTGTTTGCGCCGTTTGCCTTGCGGCTCCCATTTGAAGTGTTTGACGGCGTTGGTGACGTAGACGAGCCGGCGGTCGATGCCGACCTCGGCCAAGGCGCGATCCAAGATCCGACCCGACGGTCCCACGAAGGGACGCCCTTCACGATCTTCCTGGTCGCCCGGCTGTTCCCCAACGAAGAGCAGTCTGGCATGGGCGTCGCCTTCTCCAAACACCGTTTGCGTCGCCTGCTTGTAGAGATCGCAGCCGGTGCATGCGGCGGCGGCGGATTGGAGACTGGCGAGGGTTACCGTCGCGGGGAGAAAGGCGGCAGCGGAGTGACGGGGGAGGCGCGGCATTCCTCACCATACCACGCGGGCGGATCGGCGTGCGTCTGATCGCTTGTCTCCCGCACATCGAGCAGCTCCAAATCCGAGACGGTCAAGGTCGCCACGCCGAACTCTTCTTCGACCAACCCCCGCACCACATACGCCCGATTCGGCGCCAATAGTTGATGACACCGCCGATAGAGGGCGGGGAAAATAGTGGCGTCGTAGAGTGCCGTTTGATCTTCGAGCGTAATAAATTCCATGGCTTCCCCATGCTTGGTTTCGACCGGCTTCTCGGTAATGAGCCAGCCGACCATGGTAATCCGCTGTCCGACGAAGCGCGGCATGCGCGACGCTGGTACGGGTCGAAGCCGCTCGATCTGCGCGCGATAGAGCGTGAGGGGATGGCGGCTGGCCAAAAATCCGAAGGATTCGATCTCATGGGCAAGCTTCCGCGACGCCGGATAGTCCTCCGGGATCGGCCATGAGCCTGAATGGCGGCTTGAAGCCGCATACAGCCGCCACAAGAGGGCCGGCCTCGTCAATTCCCCCACAAGCGAATCGCAGCAGCCGGCGCGGATCAACGCCCGAGCCTGCGCCTCGTTCGGACCCACGCGAGCGAGAAAGTCGTGAAAGGAGCGGTACGGGCCCCGGCGTGTCCGCTCTTCCACGATGCGGGTGCCCAGATCCTGCGGGATCGTCTTGACCTGCATCAAACCCATGCGCAGCCGGTCCCCCTCGCCGCGATACGCCCAGTCGCTCTCGTTGACGTCCGGGAGCAGCACCGCGAGCCCCATTCGCCGCGCCTCCGACAGATAGGCGAACGGTGAATAAAAGCCTCCCCCGTTGCTGATGACCGCCGCCATGAATTCCGCCGGATAATGCGCGCGCAGATAGGCCGACTTGAACGACACCTGCGCATAACTGGCGGAATGCGGTTTGCAAAAGCTGTAGCCGGCGAAGCTCATGATCATCGCCCAGATCTTGTCGATCGTGCCCGGTGCGGCGCCGTGTCTCGCCGCGCCGCGGTAAAACTGTTGGTAATAGTCGCGCAAGTGCCGTTCCTTGTGTTTCTTGCTGATGACCTTGCGCAGTTGATCCGCCTCTTCCACGGAAAAGTCCGCCAGCGCCATCGCGACCTTCGTGACGTCTTCCTGATACACCATGATGCCGTGGGTCTCGGACAGAATCTCTCTCAGTACGGGATGCAGAGGCTCGTACGATTCTCCGTGCGCGCGCCGGACGAAATCCTGAACGAACGTGATGGCAGCCGGCCGGACGAGCGACGAAACCATGACGAGATAGTCGAAGACGTCCGCGGTGGCGAGGCGGTCGGCCGGCATCCTGCGCCACAATTTTTTCAGGAGCAGCCGCGTGGCCGGCGATTCGACGTAAAAGCAGCCCATCGTATCGCCGCGCCGGATGAGATTTTGCGTGGCAGGATCGGACAACGGGTCCCAGGCGGCATAGTCGATCCTGTGGCCGGTGTGCCTGGCAATCGCCGCAAGCGCGTCACGAATGACGGCGAGCGAGCGGTTGCCCAGGAGATCGATCTTGACCAGACCCGCTTCTTCGGTTTGGTCCTTCTCCCATTGGATGACCGGCAGGTCTTTGGCGGTGGTCTCCACCGGGACGTACCGGCGGATCTCGTCGGGTACGATGACCACGCCGCCGCAATGGACCGACAGGTGGCGAAAATGGTTCTGGGCCCGCAGGGCCATCCGGAGGATGTCTGGCCAGGGCGGCGTCAATCGGAGCGCCTGCGTCAGCCGACGGACCCATTGATCGGCGCTGGGAGGAGCGGCGAACGACAGCACGTCTTTCGCGCGCATGATCTGCGACGAGATCCGGCCGATGTCGTCGGCTGGCATGCCATACACCTTGGCGGTTTCTCGCAGGGCGGCCCGGAAGCCGAGGCTATTGTGGTTCGCGACCATGGCGGCGTGCCGCGCACCATACCGGTGAAACACCCACTGGAGAATGTCGTCGCGCTCATCCCAGGGAAAATCAATGTCGATGTCAGGCGGATCCTTGCGTCCGGGGTTTAAGAAGCGCTCGAAAAACAACTGGTGCTTGAGTGGATCGACATGGGTGATTTTGAGGCAATAGGACACGATCGACGCCGCGACCGAACCCCGGCCGCATGTGCGCGGGGCCTGCTGGACGATTTCATCCACCACGAGAAAATAATGCGCGAAGCGCTTGTCGCGGATGATCGCCAGTTCTTTGGCGATCCGCTGCCGCACCGCCGCCGAGAGCGTCCCGTAGCGCTCTCGCGCCCCGGCATAGGTCTTCTCTGCGAGAGCCGTGAAGGCCTCCTCGTCGCCGAGGCGGCGGAACGCGGGGAAAATCGTGTCGCCGAACCGCCAATCGCTGTGGCAGCGTTCGGCAATCGCCAGCGTGTTGTCGAGCGCTTCGGGCACATGGGGAAAGTGCGCCGCCATACGGGCGGGCGGCATGAGCCATTGCGTGGGCGCGCAACAGGCGTCCGCAGGCAGCCGAGACAGGGTGGTGTTGAGGGCGATGGCGCGCAACAGGCGATGCGTCGTCCAGTCGTCGGGCCGGGCAAGGTAGACGCGGTTGGTGGCCGCGGGCGGCAGGCCGGTGCGGCGGCTGAAGGCCACGGCCCGTTCCATCGCGAATCCCGGCGAGAGTTCGACGTACAAATCTTCTCGGGATTCCCGGGCCCACGCGGTGAGCGCCGCCTCATCGTCGGTCATCACCACGAGACCGTCGCGCCGGCGGCTGACGGCCGCGAGGCAATCGAAGGCCGGATCGCCATGGCGTTCCGACAACAGGCGGCAGAGGTTGGCGTATCCGTCCGGGGTCTTGGCCAGCAGCAGAACGCGATGGCGGTCCGTCGTCAGTTCGGCGCCGAGGATCGGCCGGAGCGCGTGCTGCCTGGCGTGCTCCAGAAACCGGATGGCGCCGTAGAGCCCGTTCGTATCGGTCAATGCCAACGCCGGTGATCCGTGCTGTTGGGCCAACGTGCACAAGTCTTCCGTCGAGGGCACGCCGCGCATTGCGGAGGAGTCGGCATGGACGTGCAGATGGACGAAGGGCGGGCTGGTCATCGCCGTGTCCTTCCCCACCACAGCGCGTGTTCGCCGAATTTCATGCGAACGGCCTCCAATGCGCGTGAGAGTCGATGAGCGGCCGGCTCCGCCGGAGCGGCCGTCTCGTCGAACAGGGACAGCTGCTCGGCGGGCGGTTCGAGCCGGTCCGCCCGGAGGGCCAGCCGCCGGAGGCGGACACGCCGGCGGGCGCACCGGAAGAATAGGCGGGTCAACAGGGGATCGAGATCGGCCTCCCAATACGTGCCGCGCGGCAAGGGAAGCCGTACCGTCCGTTCGTGATGGTCGCTGTGCCGGACGGTCAATTGAAGGCGGCGGCACACCCGCCCCTGGTGCCGCAGCCTCATGCACACGCGCTCCAGGAGCCCATACAGGCGTCCCAACACGAGGTGATCGTCCACTTCGTCCGGATCGAGTTGGAGGGACTCCTCTATCGCGGGCTGCAGGATCGGAGGGTGGACCGGCGAGGCATCGATGCCAAGCGCCCAGTCGTGCAGCCAGCCTGCGGCGGCACCGAACACGGCTTCGAGTTGGTCCCGTGACACGGCGGCGATCGCTCCCAGGGTCTGCAAGTTTAAATCGTCCAGCCGGCGGGACACGTGCGATGCTTGGGCGCGTTGCAGACCGGGCAGCACCGTGGCAGGCAACGGTGCGAGAAAAGGCTGCTCTGAGCCGGGGTGGATCTGCAGCACGTGGGGCGGGCGTTCCAGCGTGGTAGCGGCCAGCTGCGAGACCAACTTGCTGCCGGCCAGCCCGATGGCGCTGGGCCATCCCTGTTGGCGGGTCAACTCCCGCCCGATCCGCATCGCGGTATCGATGGGGGGACCGAAGAGACGATCCGTGCCGGTCAGGTCCAGAAAGAGCGACCCCGGCCGGATCGATTCCCAGACTGGTGCCACAGGCATGATCCGGCGCTCGAGCTCACGGTGTGCTTCTTGAAGCCGCGAGGCGTCCGGAGGAATGAGGCGCAGGCCCGGGCAGATCCGGCGCGCCACATCGACTGACATCCCGGGCTGGAGTCCTTCTTCGGACGCTTCCCAGGAAATTTCGCGAATGACCGCGCGAGGGGTATGCACCGGCGCCAGAGCCACCGGCCTGTTACGCAAGGATGTGTCCGCCGCGCGGGCGAGCGTAATCCCAAAGGAAGGAATGTGGACGCAGAGAATATGGCGATCCATGATGCATTCAGAATGTATCCAATGGTTACATCGTAAAATTGGTCTGTCAATGCCGTGGAAATCCGTACGGCTTCCGGCTCAACGTTTCCTTCATGACGCTCCGTAAATTGACAGGATGAGAAATCCTGTGATACGGTCCTCCGTTCATTGCGCCTTTGACGGCGCCCTACACCTCGCTCCCGACGTGTTCGGGGGCCTTTGTCCAGGAGGAAGCCGCATGGAGCTCTACGAGTCTCTGTTTATTATTCGTCCGTCCGTCTCCGACGAGGAGACCGGGGCGCTGATCGAAAAAATGAAAAGCGTCGCCGACAAGACCGGTGCGCAATTCATCAAGGCTGAGAATTGGGGCCGGAAGAAGCTTGCGTACGAAGTCCGCCGCGAGCGGAAAGGCACGTACGCGTACTTCTACTTCCGTGCGCCGAACCACACCGTTGGCGAGCTGGAGCGGGCCTATCGTCTGGAAGACAACATCATTAAGTTTCTGACGATCCGTCTCGAAAAGGAACTCGTCTCGCGCCGTTCGGCGGAAGCCTCAGCACAGGAGGCTGACGGTGGCCGGGCTTAATAAAGTCATTCTCATCGGCAATCTCACCCGCAACCCGGAGCTGCGGTACACGCCCAGCGGCACGCCGGTGGCGACCTTCGGACTGGCGGTGAGCCGGCGGTTCAAACAAGGGGATGAGCTGAAAGAGGAAGTCTGTTTCATCGACATCGTGGTCTTCGGCAAGCAGGCGGAGCATTGCGGGCAATACCTGAGCAAGGGCAACGGGGCGATCGTGGAAGGCCGGCTGCAGCAACGCCGGTGGGAGACGGAAGACGGGCAAAAGCGGAGCAAGCACGAGGTCGTGGCGCAGACGGTGACGTTCATGCCGAAACGCCAGGACGGCGGCGCAGCGCTCGCAGGCGGCGAGGCGCCGATTCCTGAGGACCCCAGTTACGAGTACGATGATCACGCATAGCGAGTGGAGCCCAAGGAGGCAGTGATGGAACGAGGAGAAGGTGGCGGAAGATTATTTCAGCGTCGGCGGCCCTGCCGGTTTTGCTTGGAGAAGGCGCCGATCGACTTCAAGGATGCCGGGCTGCTCCGGAATTTTTTGACGGAACGTGGGCGCATCGTGCCCCGTCGGATTTCGGGCAACTGCATGGGCCATCAGCGAGAGTTGACGGTGGCGATCAAGCGGGCGCGGCACATCGCCTTGATCAGTTTTGCGGAGGAGCGGTAGCAGGCGTGATGACCTCGTGTGACGTTGGTATGATGGGGGGCAGGAGGGACACACAGGAGACGATCATGGACCTGCTTGCACCCAAAATAGCTGATATTGCCGGTGAAGGCCTCTCGCTGGCGGGGGACGTGACGGCGGAGGAGCTGGCACTGACCGACGCCGATGCGGTGCTCAAGGGGCCGCTGGCCGTGGGATTGGACTTGCGCGCGGTCGAGGGAACGGTCTGCGTCACGGGCGTCGTCGAAGGGACGGCGGTGCGGCAATGCGTGCGGTGTCTGAAGGATTTCGAGGCTCCCATCGCGTTCTCCGTGCGCGTGGCCTACGAGCGTGAGGTGAAGTCCCCGTCCTCGGTGCAGAAACGCGACGACTCACGGATCAGAAAACCAGCTACCGTGGTCGACATAGAGGCCGATGAGCCTAACGATGACATTTATCAGTACAGCGGCGACCATTTGGACCTAGCGCCGATGTTGCGGGAGCAATTGATTCTGGCTTCCCCGATGCACCCCTTGTGTCAGGATGATTGTCTCGGCCTCTGTACCCGTTGCGGAAAAGATTTAAACGAAGGGCCCTGCCCCTGTCCCGAGGAAACGACCGGCGGACCGTTTGACATCCTGCGAAACCTCAAGTTGAGAAACGACTGAGCCCCCTCGCCGGGGACTGAAACCGAGAAGGAGTTGCCATGCCCAATCCAAAACATAAACACTCTCGTGCGCGCCGGGACAAGCGGCGGACGCAGAAACTGAGAATGACCCCTCCGGGGATGTCGGTGTGCCCGCAGTGCCACGAATTGAAGCTCCCTCACTACACCTGCTTGAACTGCGGAACCTACAAGGGGAAGGCGGTCATCCAGGTCGAGGAATCCTAAGCAGGCGCCTGCACAGCTGCTTCCGGCCTGCTCCGCTTCGCCTGAGACCCGGCCACCACGGTACGTCCCAGTTGGTTGTGAAAATCGACTCTCTGCGCTAAGCTGCGGCCCGCTGACCACACTGTAGGGGCCAGAGTGCTCAAGTCTGTCCAACGCCGCCTCTCGTGAAAACGACTTCTCACATGACCATCGCACTGGACGCGGTCGGCGGCGACCATGGTCCCGCCCCGTGTGTCGAAGGCGCTCTCCAGGCGGCGAAGGAACTCGACGTTCACATTATCCTCGTCGGCGACGAAACGATCCTGGAGCAGGAGTGTGCGCGGCAGGGGTGCCACGATGCCCGCCTCGTGATTCGCCATGCCCCCCAGGTGGTCGAAATGCATGAGTCCCCCGCAGCCGTGGCCCGGAAAAAGCGCGATTCGTCCATCTGGATCGCGACCGAGCTCGTCAAGAGCGGCGAGGCGCAAGCCGTCGTCAGCCCCGGCAATACGGGGGCGAGCATGGTGGCCTCGTTTTTTGTGCTCGGCGTCACAAAGGGCGTCGAGCGACCTGCCATCGCCACCAGCCTGCCCACGGTGACCGGCGAGGCCATCATGCTCGACGTGGGGGCCAACGTGGACTGCACGGCGCAGCACCTGGAGCAATTCGCTCTGATGGGCAACGAGTACGGGAAGCATCTGTTCAGAAAGCCCAACCCCCGCATCGGCCTGCTGAGCATCGGCGAGGAAGACAGCAAGGGCAATGAGGTGACCAAGGAAGCGTTTAAGCGGCTGAAGGCGAGTCCCCTGAATTTCATCGGGAATGTCGAGGGGCGGGACGTCTACAGTGGTGGTGCGGATGTGGTCGTGTGCGATGGTTTTATCGGCAACGTGGCCTTGAAGATCTCCGAAGGAGTCGCCGATACGATCAAGAAGCTGCTCCTCAAGGAGATTTCCGGATCATTTTGGGGCCGACTGGCGTACCCGCTGATCGCGGGCCCGTTGATGAATCTGAAACGCCGGATTGACTACGCCGAATTCGGCGGGGCTCCGCTACTCGGCGTAAACGGCATCACCATGATTTGCCATGGACGTTCGTCGGCCAAAGCGATCAAGAATGCCATCCGGCGCGCCAAAGGCATGGCCGAAGGACGTGTGCACGAGTTGATCCAGCGTGACATCGAGGAAAGCCTCGCGCGTCCGCCCGTGGAGTTGTCGACATGAGGGCGCGCGTGACGGGTACTGGCTCGTATGCGCCCTCCAAGGTGCTGACCAATACCGACCTTGAACGGATGGTGGCCACCTCCGACGAGTGGATCCGAGAGCGGACCGGCATTCGCGAACGGCGCATCGCCGCGTCCGGCGAAGCATGCTCGGACCTGGCCGTCCAGGCGGGGCGGCAAGCCCTGCAAGCGGCGGGGCTGTCCGCCGCCGATCTCGACCTGATTCTGCTGGCCACCTGTACAGGAGACTATCCGTTGCCGGCCACGGCCTGCCTGGTTCAGCATCAGCTCGGTGCAACGAAAGCCGCCGCCTGCGACATCAGCGCCGCGTGCTGCGGGTTCGTCTACGCGCTTTCCGTCGCGGATGCTTACGTCCGGAGCGGCATGCGGCACGTGTTGGTGATCGGCTCGGAAGTCATGTCTGCCATCACCGATTGGACGGACCGCAATACCTGCGTGCTATTCGGCGACGGGGCCGGGGCTGCGGTGATCAGCGCCGCGGACGGAGAGGCCGGAATCCTCTCCACGCATTTGCGGTCGGACGGCGCGCTGAACGATCTGATCACGGTGCCTGGAGGCGGCTCGCGCACGCCGCCCTCCGAAAAAGTTCTCGCCGAGCGCCTGCATTGCATCAAGATGAAAGGCAATGAAACGTTCAAAGTGGCCGTACGGACACTCGAAGAAATCGCTCGCGAAAGTTTAGCTGCCAGCGGCTTGCGCGTGGATGACCTGGATCTCTATGTGCCACACCAGGCCAACGTGCGCATCCTGAAGGCCGTGATTGACCGGCTGGGCCTGCCGCTCGAGAAGGTGATGCTGAATGTGGATCGATACGGCAATACCTCGGCCGCGTCGATTCCGATTGCGCTGGACGAAGCGGTTCGGTCCGGCCGCGTCTCTCCAGGGTCACTCGTGATGCTGGGGGCGTTTGGCGCGGGGTTGACCTGGGCGTCGGCGTTGATCCGGTGGTAGGCCGCTCCGCCATCACTGAAACTGTCGCCTTCCCGATGCCGGCGCGGCACGCGCACCGGATCGGAAGGCAAGAACTTTTCCCGTTGACATTCCGCGGTATTTCTAAGATATCTAACCCCTTATGACATCTGGCATCGCCTTGGTTTTTCCTGGACAAGGCTCCCAGTCCGTTGGAATGGGCAAGGCCCTGTGCGAGGCCTTTCCCGAGCTCAAGGCGGTCTATGACGAGGCCTCGAGCGTTCTGGGCTACGATATCGCCGCGCTGTGCTTTGACGGCCCGGCGGAGCGGTTGAACCTGACCGAATATACTCAACCGGCACTGCTCGTCAGCAGCGTCGCAGCTTTCAAAGCCCTTGGGTTGACCGGCGTCCAGCCGGTTGCCGTTGCCGGTCATAGTCTCGGCGAGTATACGGCCCTGGTGGCAGCCGGCGGACTCTCCTTTCGCGACGCCGTGGCATTGGTGCAGAAGCGCGGGCGCTACATGGCGGAAGCCGTCCCACCGGGAACCGGATTGGTGGCGGCGCTGTTGGGTCTTGCGACGGACACGGTCAAGGAAGTGTGCCGCGAAGCATCGAGCGTCGGAGTCGTCACGGCCGCGAATTTCAATTCCCCCGGCCAAGTCGTGATTGCCGGCGAAAAAGCCGCGGTCGAACGTGCCATCGAACTGGCCAAAGCGAAAGGGTGCAAGAAAGCGATCCCGCTGCCCGTGAGCGTGCCGGTCCACACGCCGTTGATGAAGCGGGCGGCGGAACGGCTGGATGCGGATATGGCCGCCGTGCAGTGGAGCGCCTTGTCCATTCCGCTCGTCAACAACGCTGAAGCGCGCGTGATCAGAGACGCGGCGGACATCCGACCGTCATTGGTCAGACAGCTCCCCTCCTCAGTTCTCTGGGAGGACTCGGTACAGATGATGCGGAAGCTGGGTGGGACCATCTTTGTCGAGGTGGGACCAGGAACCGTGCTGTCTGGATTGACCAAGCGGATTCTCCCCGACGCCACCGTGCTGAACGTGCATGATCCCAAGTCATTGGCAGCGACCACAGCGGCGCTGGCCTAACGAGACGTTACCTTTAATCAGGCAGGACGCACTATCATGATGCTACAAGGGCGAGTCGCGGTCGTGACGGGAGCAGCGCAGGGAATCGGCCGGGCGATTGCGGAGAATCTGGCGCAAGCGGGGGCCGACGTGGTGGTGGCGGACCTCGATCCTGTCCGTTCGCAGGACACGGTGACCGCCGTTGAGAAACTGGGCCGCAAGGCGCTCAATATCAAAATCAACGTGGCTGAGCCCGGCGACGCCAAGGCGATGATCGAGCAGACGCTCAAGGCATGGGGGAAGGTCGACATTCTCGTCAACAATGCCGGCATCACCCGGGACGGATTGCTGCTGCGCATGAAAGAAGAGGATTGGAACCTGGTGCTGCAAGTCAACTTGAACGGGACGTTCAACTGCACGAAGGCGGCCTTGCAGCCCATGACGAAGCAGCGGTATGGTCGTATCGTCAATATCGCCTCGATCGTGGGCGTCATGGGCAACGCGGGGCAGGCGAACTATGCGGCGTCCAAAGCCGCCGTGATCGGCTTCACCAAAACGGTCGGGCGGGAATACGCGAGCCGAAACATCACCGTAAACGCCGTCGCGCCGGGATTCATCGACACCGCGATGACGCACGGCCTCTCCGCGGAAGTGAAGGAGACCCTGCAGAAGCAAATCCCGCTCGGCCGACTCGGGACGCCGGCGGATATCGCGGCCGCCGTTCGCTTTCTCGTCTCCGAGGACGCGGCGTATATCACCGGCCACGTGCTGCACGTGAATGGCGGCATGTTGATGGCGTAAACGGCAAACAGCACAGCTACGGCACATCCCCATGCCGAGGCGCAGCAGTCGTCATCCGGGGAAGGAGGTAGACTGATCGATGGCAACAGTCGAAGAACGGGTGAAAAAGATCATCGCCGAGCAACTTGGCGTGGAGGAAGACGAGGTGACGCCGGAGGCGTCCTTCGTGGAGGACCTCGGCGCCGATTCGCTGGACACGGTAGAATTGGTGATGGCCCTCGAGGAGGAGTTCGAGATCGAGATCCCCGACGAGGACGCCGAGAAAATTTTGACGGTCGGGAAGGCCCTCGATTACATCAAGGAAAAGTCATAAGCCGCCGGAACGTTCATGACTGATCGGAATGCACGACGAATCGTCGTGCCCGGTCTCGCACTGGTCACCCCGCTCGGGACGGGTGTCGACAAAACCTGGGCTGCCATCTGCGCCGGGCAGTCAGGCATCGGCCGGATTACGCGGTTCGACCCCAGCGGATATGACGCCCAGATCGCCGGCGAGGTGAAAGATTTCGATCCCGCGCGGTACATCGAGAAGAAAGAGATCAAGAAAATGGATACGTTCATCCACTACGCCGTCGGCGCGGCCCAGATGGCGGTGGATGACGCGGGGCTGAAGGTTGCGCCCGACGAAGCGGCCAAAGTGGGCGTCTATATCGGGTCGGGCATCGGCGGGTTGGGTTCCATCGAGCATTACCATGAGGTTCTGAAAGAAAAAGGGCCCGGGCGGGTCTCGCCGTTCTTCATTCCCATGACCATCATTAATCTCGCCTCCGGGCAAGTGGCGATCCGGATCGGCGCGAAGGGCCCCAATTCATGCGCCGTCACGGCCTGTGCGACGGGGAATCACTGCATCGGAGACGCCTACCGCCTGATTCAACGCGGCGACGCGGACGTGATGGTGGCCGGCGGCGCTGAAGGGGCGGTGACGCCGCTTGGCGTGGCAGGGTTTGCCGCCGCCAAAGCCTTATCGTTCCGTAATGATGAGCCGACCAGGGCGAGCCGGCCGTTCGACAAAGATCGCGACGGTTTCGTGCTGGGCGAGGGGGCCGGCGTGGTGGTGCTGGAGGAGCTGGAACATGCCCGCAGGCGCGGCGCGCGCGCGTATGCCGAGGTGATCGGTTACGGCATGAACAGCGATGCGTATCACATCACGGCGCCCCCCGAAGAAGGGGAAGGGGCCGTGCGCTGCATGGAACTGGCGCTCAAGGACGCCGACATTCCCAAAGAGGAGATCGGATACATCAACGCTCACGGCACGTCGACGATGGCAGACGCCATTGAGACGCGCGCGATCAAGACGGTGTTCGGCGAACAGGCCTATCGGATCCCGGTGAGTTCCACGAAATCCATGACGGGGCATCTGCTGGGCGCGGCCGGCGGCATCGAGGCGGTCTTCAGCATCCTGGCGCTGTATCACGGGGTCCTTCCTCCGACCATCAATCTGGAGCAGCCAGATCCCGCCTGCGATTTGGATTACGTACCCAATAAGGCGAGGCACGCGGCGATCCGGGCGGCCTTGTCGAATTCGTTCGGCTTCGGCGGTGTCAACGCCTGTCTCATCTTCCGACGGGCGGATGACTAGTACGGCGTCGATGAAACGGCCGGCTCCTTCCGCCGACGCACCAGTCCTTCCCACGTATGAATTCAAGAATCCTGCGCTGCTGTCCGAGGCGCTGACCCACAAATCGTACGTGAACGAGCGCAAGGGCGCCCGCCACCACAATGAACGGCTGGAGTTTCTGGGCGACGCGGTCTTGTCCTTGATCATCAGCGATCATCTCGCCACGCGGTTTCCGCAGCTCAGCGAGGGCGCGCTCTCGAAGTTGAAGGCCCGCCTGGTCAGTGAAGCCTGTCTGGCCGAGGCGGCGAGGCGGCTCGATCTCGGGGCGCGGCTTCGGCTCGGCCGCGGCGAAGAACTGTCCAAGGGGCGGGAAAAGGCCTCTCTCCTCGCGGATGCGCTGGAAGCGTTGATCGCAGCCGTCTATGTGGACGGCGGCTTGGACGCGAGCCGCGCCTTCACGCTGGAGGTGCTGGGAGCTGAGTTGCGGGAAGTGGAGACGGAACAGGCGAAGCCCGGTGGCGAGGATTATAAGACCCGATTTCAGGAATATTGCCAGCGGCAGTATGACATGCTGCCCCGCTACGTGACGGTGCAGGAGTCGGGGCCGGACCACCAGAAACTGTTCGAAGTGGAAGTGCGGATCGACGGCAGAACGGTGGGGAGAGGTCGAGGGTACAGCAAGAAGGAAGCGGAACAACTCGCGGCGCGGCAAGCCCTGGGTCAGGCCGGCGGATGCAGCCCGGCTGGATTGGGCCAGCGGCACGAAGGAGGGGAGCCATGTGGATGCGAATCGGATTGACCATGGTGATGATGACGATGGGTGTGGTGCTTACGGGGCCCGGCGTATTCGCCGCCGACAAGGTGCCTGCCGCCAAGGCGGAGAGTCCGAAGGGCCCGCGGGCGATCATCAAGACAAAGTTCGGCGATATCGAAATTAAATTCTATCCCGACATCGCGCCCAAGCATGTCGAGAACTTTATCAAGCTGGCGAAGGACGGTTTCTATAACGGGACGATCTTTCATCGCGTCATCCCGGGATTCATGATCCAGGGAGGCGACCCGAACACGAAAGATTCCCTCAAGAAGGACACCTACGGTCAGGGTGGGCCGGGCTATACGATCAAAGCGGAGTTCAGCGATATTCCTCACAAGCGAGGCATCGTCTCCATGGCGCGCGCCTCGGATCCGGACACGGCCGGATCACAGTTTTTTATCGTGGTGGAGGACTCCCGGTTCTTGGACCGTAAGTATACGGTCTTCGGGGAAGTGACGAAGGGCATCGGGGTTGCCGACAAGATCGTGAATTTGCCCCGCGATGAGCGCGACAATCCCAAAGAGCGCGTCGAAATGACGGTGACGATCGTCGAGTAGTCCGGGTGCTCGAGAGTCTCGAGAAGCTTCACGCCTGGCGGGCCTCACCTGTTGGACCTGTAGGAGCACGGCTGCACAGGTAATCGGCCGAAAACGAAGACCTTCCGATCTTCGTCGTCTCCTGCACCCTGCATGCAGGAACCAACCTACGTATGTACAACTGTTGAAGAAAGCAGTTTGCCGCACTTTCTTGTACCCTCCCTAGGCATATCCCTTGCTGTGACGCTGCGGACAGTCAGCGTCGTACGCCCCGCGCTGATCGAGTGCTCGTGGGCAGGGGCGAATTTCACAGGGGGGATCGCGGAGATGCGATTGAAGGTTATCGCGGTGCTCATGGTGGTATGGTCGGGCACGGTATGGGGAGCCACGTTGCGCTGGGATGCGAACAGGGAAAGCGACTTGGCCGGGTATCGGGTCTATCGCTGTACCCAGCAGCCATGCGGGCGCGCTCAAGGAACCGCCTCGCTCCTTGCGACGCTGGGCAATGTGACGAGCTACAACATCGGTTCCCCCTCGACACCGCAGTACTATGTCATTACGGCGTACGACTTCGCCAACAACGAATCGGCTGAAAGTAACGTGGTCACGTACATGCCTCCGGCACCTCCCCCGCCGCCATCGTCTTCGCCACCATCGTCCCCGCCGTCCACGAGCCTGCCGCCGTCGACCCCTCCGCCGGCAGCCGAGCCACCGGCGGCCGTGCCGCCGCCTGTGCCCACTGGCCTGCGGATAAACCCGTTCAATTGATGATCAGTGATGATGCTCGCAGCCGGGCCCGTGCGTGTGCGGTTCGGGATTGGCGGGCGGCATGAGCGATTGCCCCGGCAGCACGATGTGACCGGGCTCATGCTTCTTGCGCAAGTGTTCGGCGATATGTGGATGGTAGGTTTTGACGTAGCCGACCAAGCCGTGGAGGAACCGGCGGGACTGAAAATCAGTCCCTGAAAACTGAGACACGAACCGGATCGCCCGGTCCAAGACCTCAGGAGCAGTGCTGCTGTCGGCGATCTGTTCGGAATTTTGTTTCTTGAAGGTCTCATATTCGTTCTTCAGATGCTCGGCGAACACCGGCATCGGAGCCGTCGGTACGTGGAGGGGACTGAGGGTCCGGCGAAGAGCCTGGATGGCCGCGACGACCTCGGCGTCCTGTCCGTCGCGTCGGCCTTCGAAGTAGCTGAACGTCACGACCTCGATCAAATTGAAGAGCGCGACGGCCTTGCCGCCGCCCAGTTCGCTCAACTCCCGGTACCATTCCCGTCGGGCAGGCATAAACTGATCGGCCAGGCGCTTCTGTTGGTACTCGCTGCCGGTGTCGAGGTACGAGCAGTCGCTTGGGCAGGACACGCGTACCAGCCGATGCTCTCCGCAGCAGAGACTGCAGATCAGTCCGCCGAGAGCCGGACAGGGGCGCTTCCCCTTCCGCTGGTGGCAATACGAACAGGTGCTCATTTGGCCGTGGGCTTATCCGCGTCAGGTTTCGGAGGCGGCGGGATGAACCCGTAGTCCGCAAGCGTTCGCTTTTCGCCTTTGGCCTTCCCCTCAGAGGGCGCCTCCAGCCCGTTCATTTCAGCGGCATGGGCGTAGTGATAGGGCACCAGGATTAAATTACTCGCCCGGTCAATGCTGATGTCCGCCGGGGAAGGCAGATATTCCGCGATCACCTGAAAACGCTGGTCACGGGTCATGCGCCAGATTTTCCCTTTGGTGAAATCCGACACATACATGTTCCCCCACCGGTCGAAGTCAATGCCGCTCAAGTTCTGAAACCGGCCGGTGAAGAAGCCGTTTGACACGAGCTCGGTGCGCTGTCCCTCCGGCGAAATATCATGGATGGAGCCCTTGTCCCAGCTCACCGCAATGATGTGATTGGTCTTGGGATGAACTGCCAACCCGGCCGGTCCGGCGAGCCGGTCATCATGAAGCAGCAGACTGACCCGATGATTGGCCTTCGGATCGATGCGGTAGATGTTGTTGCCTGCTTGATCGGAGGCATAGAGGAGCCCATCCGGCGCGAGGGAGACGTCGGTCAGTGAGGCCCGCCGCGGCGTGGCCGGAAAACTGACCGTCACGAGCAGCCTGCCTGTCGTCCTGTCGAACCCCTTCAGTTCGTCAAGGTCCGCGACATACAGGATGTCGCCGGCGAGGGCCAGGCCCTTGGGCGCGTGCAAGACAATATTGTCGACCCCGCCCTGGATGAACTTCAGGCTGATGATTTTCCCGTCGCCGTCGAGCTTGGTAATGAAGCCATTGTTGTCGCGGTCATCCGGCTCGCCGTTCACATTCGAAATGAAATATTCCTTCCCGAGCGAGTCACCCACGAAGCTGTTGGGTGACTGCAGCCCCGCGATTTGCACAGCCTGAGCGGGCCACGGAAGGACTCCCGCGACGGCGCAAGCCAAAGCAGTCCAACGGAGAAGGCGGGTGACGCGAAGAGCCTGTTTGGAAGTATTCAAGGTCGGATTGGTGCGCAGATGGTGATGCATCGTAGCCAACGCTGGATTGGAGTGTCAAGGAATGCGCCTCCAGCGCCCGCACCACCGCACCGCAAGCACTGCATTGACTTGCCTAAAATTGCCCTGCTAAGGTGCCCGGGTTTCCCTTTGGAC
>JBDZVU010000028.1:32104-34633 GCA_040255845.1 Nitrospiraceae bacterium
CCGCACATGCTTCGAACCGGGCTCGCGCGCTTCATGGACCTGCCCGAGAGCTCCATCCGCGTCATCTCCCCCGACGTCGGCGGGGGCTTCGGCTCGAAGCTGATCCTCTACACGGAGGACATGGTGGCGGCACAATTGATAGACGGGAAGGCATTGGCGCAGCAGGTGCGTGACCGGTTGGCCCAGGAATCGGCAGCGCTGCTCGCGTCGGCAGGAATTAGACCGGGCCTGGCCACGATTCTCGTGGGTGACGATCCCGCTTCGCAGGTGTACGTCAAGAACAAGCAGAAGGCCTGCGAGCTGGCGGGCATCCACGTCGACGATCACAAGTTGCCCGCAAGCACCACGCAAGCGGAGTTGCTCGCTCTGATTGAGAAGAAAAACGCGGATCCGAAAATTCACGGGATCTTGGTTCAGCTGCCGTTGCCCAAGCACATCGACAGCAAAGTCATTCTCGAAGCGGTCTCTCCGGACAAGGACGCGGACGGCTTTCACCCGTACAACTTCGGGCGCTTGGTGGAAGGCCACCCGGTCTTCGAGGCCTGTACCCCAAAGGGCGTGATCAAGATGATCGAATCGACGGGGGTCGCGATCGAAGGAAAGCGCGCGGTTGTCCTGGGCCGAAGCAACATCGTAGGCAAGCCGCTCGCGCTCATGCTGCTGCAACGCAATGCCACCGTGACGATCTGTCACTCCAAGACGAAGGACCTGCCCGCGGTGTGCCGGGAGGCGGAGCTGCTGGTGGTCGCCATCGGCAAGGCGAAATTCGTGACCGCCGACATGGTCCGCGAAGGGGCTCTCGTCATCGATGTGGGGACGAACAAGACCCCGGACGGCAAGCTGTGCGGCGACGTGGATTTTGACGGGGTACGCGGCAAGGCGGGGTGGATCAGCCCGGTTCCAGGCGGGGTCGGTCCCATGACCATCGCCATGTTGCTTGAGAATACCGTCGAGTCGGCGAAACGTGCCGCCGGCAAGATTTAGATTCTGAAGGAGCCTCTCATGAGTCGCGAGCCGCAGCGGCTAAGGGACGTGTTGGACAGGGGCGCGTTCGCCGTCACGATCGAATACAACCCGCCGAAGGGCACCAATATCGCGCCCGTGCTCGACAACGCCAAACAGCTTGTCGGCCGCGTCCATGGGGTCAACGTGACGGACAACACGGCGGCGATCGTGCGGGCAGGATCGTTGCCGGTGTGCCGGCTCTTGTACGAGTTGGGCCACGATCCCGTGATGCAGCTGACCTGCCGTGATCGCAACCGCATCGCGATGCAATCCGATTTGCTGGGCGCCCACATGCTGGGCATCCGCAACATTCTTTGCCTGACCGGCGACTACCCGACCGTCGGGGACCACAAAGAGGCGAAGCCGGTTTACGATCTGGATTCCGTCCAGGTGATGCAGTTGGTGCAGGGCCTCAATGCCGGCCGCGACATGGCCGGCAACAAGCTCGACGGAGCGACGGCCTTCATGATCGGCGCGGCCGTCACTCCGGAAGCCGATCCGCTGGGCCCCATGTTGGCCAAGTTCGAAGTGAAAGTGAAAGCGGGGGCCCAGTTCTTTCAAACCCAGGCCATCTTCAATCCGGATCAGTTCGCCGGGTTCATGCGCGCGGTCCGGCCCTACAAGGTGAAAGTCCTTGCCGGCATCATCGTGCTGCGGAACGCCAAGATGGCGGAGTTCATGAACGCCAATATCCCGGGCATCGCCGTCCCCCAGGACATGATCGACGAGCTGCGGGCGGCAGGGGATAAGTCGGAAGATGCCGGCGTGGAGATCGCCGTGCGGACGATCAAGGCGGTGCGCCCGCATTGCGATGGGGTTCATATCATGGCGATCAAGGCCACGCACCGGTTGGCGGAGATTATCACCAAAGCAGAACTCGGCTGATGACCGTCCCGGAACTGCGGCAATCCAAAAAAGAGGGCAAGAAGATCGCCGTCGTGACGGCCTATGACGCGTTGTTCGCCCGCATCGTGGAGCAGGCGGGGATCGACGTCATCCTCGTGGGGGATTCCCTCGGCGTCGTCGTGCAGGGACGGCCGAACACACTGGCGGTCACGATGGAGGACATGCTGTATCACACGAAGCTCGTCGCAGGTGCGGTGCGCGATGCGCTGGTGATCGCCGATATGCCGTTCCTCTCCTACCAAGTCAGCGTCGAAGAAGCCCTTCGCAATGCCGGGCGCTTCCTCCAAGCCGGGGCGGCTGCCGTGAAGCTCGAAGGTGGGGTGGCTGTCGTCGACCGTGTTCGAGCCATGACCAGTATAGGGATCCCGGTCGTCGGGCATCTCGGCATGACGCCTCAGTCCGTCCATGCATTCGGCGGGTACAAAGTACAGGGGAAAGGAAGCGACCAAGCCGAGACGTTGATGAACGCGGCGCAGGGCTTGGAGGACGCCGGCGCGTGCGCGCTCGTCCTCGAGGCGATCCCCGCGGACTTAGCGGGACGAATCACCAAGGCGCTGACCATTCCGACCATCGGGATCGGTGCTGGGCCGGCGTGTGACGGGCAAGTGCTGGTCCTCT
>JBDZVU010000118.1:0-7996 GCA_040255845.1 Nitrospiraceae bacterium
GTACTTCGCCATCAAGAAGCAGCCCGACCGCGCGCGGGCCAGCTACCAGCGCGTGATGGACACCTATACGAATCCGACCGAACGGGTCTATCGTGAACAGGCCGCCCGGGCGCTCAAGGATCTGGACTTGCTCACGCCCTCCTCCGCCGGACAGGTGCCGACTCCGTAACGATGTCCCCTCGCCTGCCCGTACCGTTCCGGCAATTCCAGGCATTGCTCGTCGCACTGATCTCCGGGTTGATCGCCGGGTGCGCACATCACATCCACGTGGAGCCGGTGCCGCCCGGTCCGTCGCCGATTCAGATTCCGCGAACGGTCCAGCTGACCTTCAGCGGCCTCTCGATGATCGGAGCGGATCACAGGCCGGGGATCGCGCTCCTGAAATGGCCGAAGGCCGAGCTCGGGGACACGCTGCGCCGCTACGCCGAGCAGCGCGGAACGTTTCGGGCCGTGTCGAAGGACTCAGGCGACCTCGCCATGGCGGTCGAGACGGAACTCGCCATGCGCTCGCGCGATCGCTATATCTATCGCATCCGGCTGAAAGCGGAGATGAAGGAAGGCGGGGCGCTGATCAAGACCTATGAGGCCGCGCACGAGGCCGAAGGCTCCACCGTGCGGTGGGTTACGGCGTCGGACCGGGATCCGATTCAGGCGGCGCTCCAGGATGCGCTGAACGACCTGTTCGCCCAAATCGAGGCGGACCACGAGTTGTACGAACCCGGCGCGAAACGGCCGTCGGTTTCGGGAGAGAAACCCTTCTAAGCCGGCCTCGCCTGCAGGAACCGCTTCCACGCCTCCTGCGCTTGGGGGGCGGCGGCAGCGGAGTAATCCGGACAATCGATTCGCAACGCCTGATCGCCAAAGGCGGCGTCGACGAATTGACAATGGTGGGCTTGTTGCGCGTCGGGATGGGCGTACGGACGGAAGTGCTCGCATGACACGCACATGCGGGCCGTGGAAATCTCGCCCTGCACCTGCAGCGAGCGAATCAGCTTCACGAGAATGGTCAGCAGCGCGATCTGCTCCTGTCCGGAAAGCTGCTGCGCCGCGGCCGACAGAATTTCTGGCCATCCGTTGACCACGCGGCCGGCCTTCGCGCCCTTGGCCGTCAAGTGAACGCTCACGACCCGGTTGTCGGCCTCCTCGCGGCGCCGCCGCACCAACCGCTTCTGCTCCAGCGTCCTGATCACTTCCGACGCGGTGGGCAGCTTGACGGACAGTTCCCGCGCGATCGTCGACACCGTGGCCGACTGCGTGGGGCGCCCGCACAAAAAGCTCAGCACTTGGACCTGCAGCGGCCCCACTCCTTCTTGTCCTTGCCGCCGCCACGGCCGGCTCTTCATCGCCAACCCAATCTTGGACAGGCCTGTGACCAACCGCTGGGGCAACGCTTGCTGATCTATCGATGGTTTCATCGTGTGGGTTCCTTCGTAGGAGATGGTGCCGCAATGCAACGGCGCGTAGTCTATGCGCACGATCGCGGATCGTCAAGCCTGCACCGGCGGTGCTAAGGCATTTGTCCTAGCCCTCTTTTGTAGGGATTCTCGTAACTCTACGGGTGATTCTACCGCACGACCAGCACGGAGCAGGTAGCGTGCTGCACGACCCGCGTCGAGACACTGCCCAGCAGCGCGCGGCTGATGGCGCCCAACCCTTTCGCCCCGGTGACGATCAGGTCGGCCTTGTGCTCTTTGGCGACGGTGAGGATTTCGTCGGCGGGTTTTCCGAGCCGGGCCGCCTCCTGCACCGGGAAGCCGGCTTTGGCGAGTTTGTCCACCGTGCGCTGCGCGATCGCGCGTCCGGCCTCGCGGACCTCGGGAAACTTCAGGAACGGCATGACGTGCACCACGGTCACCATGATCGGCTCGTGATCGGACCCTTCCGTGCCGGGGTCGATGGTGCGGATGAGAAACCGCACCGCCTTGTCCGACGCCGGCGAGCCGTCCACCGCCAGCACGAGCCGGCGCAGCGGCCGCGGCGATTCCTTCACGACCAGCACCGAGCAGGGCGCGTGATGAATCGCATGAGTCGACGTGCTGCCGAGCATGAACCGGTCCAACGCGTCGAGCCCGCGCGAGCCGATGGCGAGGAGCCCGATGTCCCGCTTGGCGTGCTTGAGGATCGTCGCCGCCACCGCGCCACGGTCCACCGTCACCGTGCCCGGCAACCCAAGCGTGGCCACGAGCGCGGCCGCTTCTTTCTTGGTCGTCTTCGCCGCCGTCTCCAGGCGTTTGAGCTCCTGTTTGATGAACCGCTCGGTCCCTGCGATCACGGGCTGGATCATGAAAGGGGCCCGCAGGCCGGCCACGTCCACCACGTGCAGCACCCGCACCGTGGGCTGCGTGACGAACGGCAGCCTCCCTATCCATTCAATGGCCCATCGTCCGTACTTGGAACCGTCGGTCGCCACCAACACTTTCATGCCATAAGTCCTTTCGTCACGACGCTTGCGCTCCCGTCCCAACCTCGCCGCGAAGATACACCGACCAATAGATCAGTGCCACCAGCAAGGTTCCGCCTATGATATTGCCGATCGTGACCCATACCAGATTGGCCACCGCACCGGCCAGCGAGAGGGGAAGGCCGCCACCAAGCGTCAACAGCCACCCCAGGGGGAGAAAATACAGATTGGCGACGGAATGTTCAAATCCGCAGGCGACGAAGGCGCTGATCGGAAAGACGATGGCCAAGATTTTGTCGGCCACGCCCCGCGCCGCCATGCAGAGCCAGACCGCCAGGCACACCAGCGCGTTGCACAGCATGCCGCGCGCGAGGGCGGCGGCGGGATCGAGCGCGACCTTAGCACGAGCCACCTGCGCCATGGTCTCCCCCACCGCTCCTTCGCCCATCAGGTGCACGCCGCTCACCCACACCAGCAGCGCGGTTCCGCCGGCACCCACCGCATTGCCGACGTAGACGACCGCCCAATTCCAGAGCACCTGCCGAGTCGTCACGCGGCGCGATGCCCAAGCCATGGCGAGGAGATTGTTGCCGGTGAAGAGTTCCGCTCCGCCGACCACCACAAGGATCAGGCCGAGACTGAAGGTCACGCCGCCCGCCAGCCGCCGGAGTCCGTCAGCCGCCGCCGGTCCCCCGGCTCCGGTGATTGTCACCGTAAAGAAGAGGGCGCCGAGCGCGATGAAGGCGCCGGCGAGCACCGCCAGCATAAACGTGGTCGCGACGGGCGCCGTGGCCTTCGCCACTCCCACATCGCGCACGCGCCTGGCGACTTCCGAGGGGGCGTAGGCGTCGAAGAGGGGGATGGAGTGCGCGGAATGTGAAGCCGGGGCCCCAGACGGTGAAACATCGCTGGAGTCGTTTTTCACGGGACCATCCCAAGCCGGCTGTGCACACGGCGGCGCTCAGCCTCGTCCTCCGGATCGAGTTCCTCGTCGTCGTCGAGCCGTTCGATGCGCACGGTCGACACCTTGTACTCCGGACACTTGGAACTGTCGTCCGCGCTGGAGGACAACAGGCTGTTCACGTCGCTGTCGGGGAAATGAAACGTCGTGAAGAGCTCGCCGGGCCGCACCCGGCTGCTGGCCCTCGCCGGCAGCACCGCGCTGCTCCGCGCGCTTACCAGCCGCACCAAGTCGCCGTCGCGCAGCCCCAGCCGCGCTGCATCCTCCGGATGAACTTCCAGCACGTCACTGTCCACGAGGTGGATGATGTCCGTCCGCCGGGTTTGAGCCCCGCAATTGTAGTGCTCGAGGAGCCGCCCGGTGATGAGCACGAAGGGATAGTCCGGCGTCGGTTCCTCGCCCGGCGGCAGATAGTCCACCGCGACGAAGCGGCCGTTGCCCCGCGCGAAGCGCTCCTCATGCATGAGCGCCGTTCCCGGATGCTGCGGATCCGGCACCGGCCATTGCAGGCCGGCCGGTTGTTCCAGCCGCTCATAGGAGACGCCCGCCAGCATCGGACTCAACGCCGCCATCTCCGCCATGATTTCGGAAGGATGCCCGTACCGCATCGGATACCCCATGCGGGTGGACACCTCGCAGACGACCTGCCAGTCCGGCAGGATGCCGTTCGGCGGGTCCACCGCTTTCCGGATGCGCTGGATCCGCCGCTCCAAATTGGTAAAGGTGCCGTCCTTTTCCAGGAACGAGGCTCCGGGCAGGACCACGTGCGCGAACTTCGCCGTCTGGCTCATGAAGAGATCCTGCACGACCAGGCACTCGAGACGCGCAAGCGCGGCCCGCACCTTGTTCAGGTTCGGGTCGGTCTGCGCCACGTCGTACCCGATAATCCACAGCCCCTTGAGCCGGCCCTCCAGCGCCGCGTCCCACATGTCGGGAATCTTCATCCCGCGGCGGGACGGCAGCGGCCGGCCGGTGATCGTCTGGTGGCGGGCGGCCACCGCGGGATCGTTCAGCCGTTGGTAGCCGACGTAATGCGTCGGCAGGCAGCCCGAGTCCGACGCGCCTTGCACGTTGTTCTGCCCCCGCAGCGGGTTGATCCCGGTGCCGGGGCGGCCCACATTGCCGGTCGCAAGGGCCAGGTTGCACAGCGCCATGACGCCGTGGCTGCCCCAGCGATGCTCGGTCATCCCCAATCCATGCACCGAGAGCGAGGCGCCGCTGGTCGCATACATGACAGCCGCGCGGCGGATCGCGTCCGCTGGCACACCGGTGAGGTCGGCGACGCGGTCCGGCGGATACTCCTCGACCGTCGACTGCCAGTCCGCAAATCCCTCCGTCCGGGCTTCGACGAAGGCCTGGTCGACCAGCCCCTCCGCCGCGATCACGTGACCCAGCCCATTGAGCAACGCGACATTGGTCCCCGGCCGCAACTGTAAATGCACCGTCGCGGCGCGCGCGATCTCGGTCCGCCTTGGATCAATCACGATCAGCGGCACGCCGCGCCGCGCCAACTGGAGCAGCTTGGCGCCAAGGACCGGATGAGACTCCGTCGGGTTGGCGCCTGCGACCAAGATCAGCTTGGCCGCGTCCAAATCCCGAATCGAATTGGTGGCCGCCGACGCGCCGAAGGTTTCCATCATGCCGGTCACGGTGGCGCTGTGGCAGACGCGGGCGCAGTTGTCGATATGGTTGGTGCCCATGACGCAGCGGATAAATTTGCCGAACAGATAATTCTCTTCGTTCGTGCCGCGGCTCGAGGAGATCGCCGCCACGGCATCCGGACCGGCTTCGTCCTTGAGGCGGCTGAACGACCGTGCGATGAAGTCGAGGGCCTCGTCCCATCCCGCGCGCTTCCAACTCGATCCCTCGCGCAGCAGCGGCTCGGTGATGCGATCCTTGGCATAGTTGTAGGTCCAGCCGAACCGGCCTTTCAGGCAGGCGTGCCCGTGATTCGCAGGTCCGTCGTCCGCCGGCGTCATGGAGACCACGCGCCCGTCGCGCAGGCCCGCCTCGAGCGCGCAGCCGACGCCGCAATAGGCGCACGTCGTCCGCACGAAGGTGGTCGGCGGCCCTTCCTGCAGGATCGTCTTCTCCGTCAACGCTCCGGTCGGGCATTCCTTCACACAGGCGCCGCAGGAGACGCAGGTGGAGGAGGCCACCCCTCCCCCGCCGTCGAGCCCGGCCGCGCCCCACGCGGGACGGACGGCGAAACCCGCGCCCACCAGCGACACGGCGAACGCCGGCTGGATTTCGTCGCAGGCGCGCACGCACCGTGCGCAGGAAATGCAGCGTTGGTTGTCGAAGGTGAAGAACGGGCTGGAGTCGTCGACGATCGGCGCGCGCTCCGCTCCAGGCGGGTACCGGACCTCCGTCACGCCGTAGGCCTTCGCTAGGTCCGCGAGCTGCTCGAGCCGCTGCCCGGCCGGACGTTCGGACAGGTACAGCTCGACGAGATTGCGCCGATGTTTCGTCAGCTGGTCGCTCTCGGTCCTGACCGTCATGCCAGCGCGCACCGGCATCGAACAGCTGGCGTGCAGCCCCTTCATGCCGTCGATTTCACACACACAGAGGCGGCAGGAGCCGTAGGGAGACAGCTGCGCGGAGGCGCACAAACTCGGGATGGCGATGCCGGCGTTGGCCGCAGCAGTATAGACGGTGTCGCCGGCATCGGCGTAGATCTGCCGATTATTAATGGTGAGCGGGATGGACGGCGCCATGTGAGAATCGTCTGGTAAATTCGTCCCGAAAATGTTCGAGCGCGGTCAGAACCGGATAGGGGGCGCGTCCCCCGTGGGCGCACAGGCTCGTAGCCTTCATCGTCTCGCCGAGATCGGCCAGCAGCGCCAGATCGCCGGCCGTGCCGCGCCCGGCCTCGATCCGCTCCAGCAGTTCCCGGCCTCGCGCCGACCCGATCCGGCACGGCGTGCACTTGCCGCAGGACTCCTCCGCGGTGAACGTCATGTAGTGCCGTGCGAGCTCGACCATGTCGGTCTCCTTGTCGAAGACGACGATGCCGCCGTGTCCCAGCACGGCTCCGGCTTCGTTGAAGGCGTCGAAGCACAGCGGGATCTCCAGCCGTGATTCGGGGAACAGGCTGCCCAGCGGCCCGCCCACTTGCACGGCTTTGAACCGGGATCCGTCCGCCATGCCTCCGCCAAACCGCTCCAGCACCTCCGCGAGGGTGGCCCCAAAGGGAATCTCGACCAGGCCTGGTTGCTTGATGCGCCCGCCGAGTTGAAGCGCGATGGTCCCTTTCGATGTGGCCGTGCCGAGCGAGGCATGCCAGTCGGCGCCGCGCGCCAGAATTTCCGTCACCGTGGCGAAGGTCAGCACGTTGCTTACCACCGTGGGCTTACCGTACAGGCCGCTCACGGCCGGATAGGGCGGCCGCACCTTGACCATGCCCCGCCCGCCTTCCAACGAAGAGAGCAGCGCGGTTTCTTCGCCGCAGACATAGGATCCGGCTCCGCGAAAGACTTCCAGCCGGAAGGGACGGCCGTCCACCGCCAAGCGGCCGGCTCGTTCCGCCTCGGCAACGGCCCGCTGCATCGTCATGGCGGCGGCCGGGTATTCCCAGCGGCAATACACGTAGCCACGGTTTGCGCCAATCGCCTTGGCGCAGATCAGCATCCCTTCGATGAGCCGGAAGGGCTCGCCCTCCATGATCATCCGGTCGCAATAGGTGCCCGCATCCCCTTCATCGGCGTTGGCGACGACGTACTTCTGATCGGCCTCGGTGCGCCTCGCGATATCCCATTTGTGCCAGACGGGGAAGGCGGCTCCTCCGCGTCCACGGAGGCCGGAGCGTTTCATCTCGGAGATCAACTCCTCCGGCGACAAACCCATGGCCCGTTCGCTGCCGCGCCAGCCGCCGTGGCGCTGATAGTGGGCGAGCGACAACGGCTCCGCCGTCCCGAAATTGGCGAACACGGCCCGCTGCTGTTCCGCGAGAAACGGAATCCGCGACAGCGGAACGCCGCCGTCTCCGGCGCGGATGCGCGGGAGGTCGTCCGGCCGAGCCTGAGGCCACAGCAGCCGCCCCTCGGGCGTGTCGCGCTCGACGAGGGGTTCTAGGAAAAAGGCGCCGCGGCTCGACGTGCGGACGACTTCCAGCTCCGGCTCGCGGGCCCAGGCCTCCGCGAGGCGCTCGGCTCCCGCCGCCCGCGCTGACGTATCATTGGAGAGATAAATCCGAAGAGGCATGGCGTTAGGTGGTTTCTTCCAGAATCCTTCGAAGCTCCGAGCCGGTGACACGCCCATAGATATGATCATCCAGCATGACAGTCGGCCCCACGCCGCAATTACCGAGGCAATAGACCCGTTCCACCGTCACCCGGCCGTCGGCGCTGGTTTCTCCGATTCCGACGCCGAGCGCCTGCCGCACGTCGGCCAGCAGCCGCGGCGACCGGTTCGCGACGCAGGCTTCGCCGAGACACAGTCGGAGGGTGTGGCGGCCGGGCGGGGTTCGATGCAGATCGGGGTAGTACGAGAGGACGCCGGCAACCTCGGCCTCGCTGACTCCCAGCGCCCGTGCGACGGGCGGCACGGCATCGTCTGGAACGCAGCCGAACGCCCGTTCCACCGCCATCAGCGTGCGCAGCACGTTGACCGGGTGGCCGGGACGAGCGCGGTGT
>JBDZVU010000119.1:0-7842 GCA_040255845.1 Nitrospiraceae bacterium
TGGCGGCGTGGCTGCGCGAATGAGGACCTGACCGGAGCTTCACGTCGCAAGACACGATCAATCCAGATTTTTTTCGACCTTCCCTGGTTCCGGCCGCTCGTTGATCCACCCAGGCGCAATTATTGCCAAATTGTACCTATGTAACCTTCTACTCCATTCACCCTACTAAAAGCCGTGGGGTGACCGATGAAGGTCCTGATCGCGTTGTTCGCGCTGTGGGTGGGGCTGCCGGCCGCAGCCTCAGCCGAAGGGTATGTGGCCGGGCAATTCGGGCTGAATTTCGCCGATGAGCTCAGCGCGATACGGGGGACGGGCATTCTGGAGGGGCTGAGCGCGCCGGACTTCGATCTCAAGACGACCTACGCCTATGGAGCCAAGATCGGTTACTACCCGGAGCACTTTAAATTCGGCGTTGAGCTCGACGTCCTGCACAGCAATCCCCACATCAAAAATTTGGACGACATTCCCGGCGTCCATCTCAGCGTCACGAATATCGGGATGCACCTGCTGCTGCGCTATCCCGGCCTGACTTTTCAACCGTATGGGGCATCGGTCCGGCTATTCTGGTCAGCCGATTAGGGTCTTCGGACACGACTCAGACGGATACCGACGTCACCGTGGGCCTCAACCTGCTGGCCGGCTTACGGGCGTTTGTCCTGCCGCGCGTCGCGGTGTTCACTGAATACAAGTACACACTGGCAACCCTGCGTTTCACGGAAGCCTTCGCCGGGGACAGCGGATTCCACGGCGACTATCGCGTGAACCAATTGGTGATCGGACTGTCCTTTCACTTTTGACGACGGTCAGGAGTATGTGGAGTAGAGCGACGGTCGGGTTCGCTGCGGCGAGTCTCTTGCTCGTCTCCTGCGCTGAGTCGATCCATCAACGGCAACGCCTGGGGTACGAACCGGGAGAGGGCGGATCCTCCGCGACAACGGTCGAACTGTCGCAGTATTCAGGCGGGATGACGGCCGCAGAGAACGATGGGCCGCTTGCGGCAAAATTGGATCTGCAGCAGGGGCAGGCGGTCACGCTGTCAGGAACGGTGCTGCGCGCGAAGCGCCTCAAGGGGATGACGGAGATCGAAGTGCTGCATGCGCCCATCAGGCCTGACGGACGGCCGGCGGAAGACCGGCGCCTGTCTCAGGGACGGTTTCTGGCCAGACAGACGACATTCCTCGATCCGGCGATCCTCACGCCGGGACCTATGATTACCGTGCGTGGGATGGTGGAAGGCGAGATCGTACGGCCCTTGGAGCCGGGGGCCGACGACTATGCGTACCCCCTTGATCGCCATACAGGAATTGACGATCTGGCCGGTCGAATTGCTGCAATCCGGATACGGACACCGCCGGCCGCCGCAGCCGCGGTCAGCCCGCCGTCGACGATGCTAGATCTGACGGCATCCTTCCTGGCTGGTTTCGTTCGGGGGTTGCTCAGCTCCGGCAACGACGCCTGGTCGTCCTCTTCTTCCGGTTCCTCGGCGCCCGCGTCTCGGCCGTCGCCGCCGCCAGAGCGGATCCCGCGGCAGTTTCAGAAAGGCCGCTAGCCTAGTAGAGCGGCGCTTGCGGGCCCCACCTCAGGCCTTCGAGATCGGGATCGGCCCCGTCCACCGCTGGACGATCGACCTTGTTGGCCTTTCGGTGCCGCCGCCGCTCTTCTTTTTCCCGGCGCTTTTCCTGCAAATCTTTCTCTCGTTGCCGCTTGGCTTGCGTGGTTTTACCTGGACGTGCCATGAATCTCCTTGTGTGCAGGATTGCGTCTCCCACGGTCCGGCCACGAGACCGCAGACAAGTATGCATCAGAGAACTCGGTGGGAGATTGCACTCTACCGGTCGAGGGCACCCAAGTCAATCGGACGCTCTCGGCCTGAGCAGAGAACGCAACCGTAACACAGGTGAGGGTCACGCGCTAGCGTGCTTGAGGCGGCACCTGTTGCTGAATCAGATTTTGATACCGCGACATATAATGCTCCGGCACGTCTTGAATGCTGAGATTTTTGAGGTTGTTCCAGAACGACAGCACCGAGAGCCGGCCGGCTTGATGGTCGGGGAAGTATTTATAGTCTCCTCCTTCTTGCAGGACCACCTCCGGTCCAAAGTGGCGATAGGGGCCCTCGTCCAGCACGGCGAAGACCTCGAAGGGCGGCAGCAGGGGAATCGGGTCCTTCTCCGTGACGAACCGGAGCAGCGGCAACGAGCCGTATTTTCTGGCTCCATCCCGGTTGGTCACTTTCGGCTGCCCGAACGTCATGGCGGTGCCCAACTTGTAGCCGTCTTCCTTCAGGAGCATGAGCACGATGACGGCGGCAGCGCCGCCCATGCTGTGTCCGGTGATGCGCGTCTCATAGTCCTTGTGCAGCAGCGGCTTGGCAAAGCGGTAGATCTCCAGCGCGGCATCGGCAAAGCCTTTGTGCAGCGGGATCTGCAGACGGGATTCAACGACTTTGTTGTAGTCGACGTCCGACCGGATATTGACCAGGTTTGACGTGCCCCGCACCGCGATCCATTGCAGCCGCGCCGCTTCATCCACCTCCACATACGCCTTGACCCCCAACGCCACCGGCGGACTGATGCTGATGCGTGCGGTCGGCGCGCTCTTGCTGCGGATGACGTCGTCCTGTTCGTACGCGAGCGTCGAGCGATTGGCGTAGAGCAGCGCCTGCTGAAAATCGATCGGCGCCGGGGGCGGCGCCCCGGCCGGCGCTTTCGTCTTGCAGGACGTCAGGGCGCTAGCCACAACGGCACAGGCAAGCACCCATGCAAGACAGGATCGGCGAATGGTCGGCATCGTGCGCTCCTTTCTGACAACACGGCATACTCCTAGAAAAGCGCGTCGCCGAGGCGGAAGTCAAGCCGTCAGGGTGGCACCGGATCAGCCAAATGGCTTAATGCCCTGGCGCCATGGGCAACTCTCGTGCGCCGAGCGGCTCTTCCAGGCGCAGCCGTTCCTGGCGCGCGGCTTCCACGATGTCGTGAAAGGCCGCATCGTTCAAGTGGGTGAACTGACCGGCCACGTCCTTCCGTTCCCCGTGTTCCACCGCGCGCGACAACACCTCCGCCTTCGTCGCGCCTCGCTGCTGGCCGAGAAACGGCTTGACCAGGAGATACAGAACGTCCGACGCCCGCATATACCGCAAGAAGCGGCGCAGCAGGCGCCACGTTTGCCATGGGTAATGCGTCAGTTTGTAGAGAAACAGCCGCCGCAGGCCGGCCTGCCGTTCCTCGTTGATGACGTGTCCCGGCAGACAAGTGGGATCGAGTTCGGAGCATTTGAAGTATTTGTACCAATCCACGTCATCCCGGACGAGCCCCCGTTGAAGATACTCCCGCCAGAGCGGCGTGCCGCGATAGACGCACAGACGGTTGAAGGCAAAGGTGTCGAGCGGGAGGCGGGAGGCGAACTCAAAGGTGGCCCGCATATCGCTGATCGTCTCATCCGGGTTACCGACGGTGAAAAACCCGTGCACGATCTCGATGCCGGCTTGTTTGGCATTGGTCACCGCAGTCCGCACGTCGTCGAGCGTCTGCTCCTTCTTGAGCCGGTCGAGCACGCGCTGGCTGCCGCTTTCGATGCCGAACATCATGGTCCGGCAATGAGCCCGGGCCATCGCCGGAAACAAATGCTGGGCGACGGAATCCACCCGGCCCTCGATGCCCCATTGAATCGAAAGACCGGCTGATGTGATCCCGTCGCAAATGGCTTCGATCCGCTTGGGTTGCAGCAAGAAGTGGTCGTCCACGAAATACACCGATCCATATCCGTGGGCTTCGAGATGCTCCAACTCCTTCACCACGTGCTGCGGCGTGCGCGCGCGCCACTTGCCCTCGTTGAAGATGGGAATGTCACAGAAGACGCAGGGCCAGGGGCATCCTCGAGACGTCTGCATGGTCGTGAACCGTTCCATGGATAATACCGCCGGCACGTCCAGCGGCATCGATTCCACAAAATCCAACTTGAGACTTTCCCTGTCCGGGAACGGCCATTGGTCGAGATGCCGCTCAATGGGCCGGCCGGGGTTTTGAACGACCTGCCCATCCCTCATCCACGTCACGCCTGCGACGCCGCTGGGGTCTTCGAGATGCTCGAGGAGATCCAGGAGCAGCTGCTCGCCGTCTCCACGGCACACGAAATCCACTTCAGGGCATTGCCGCTTCACGAGATCCGCGTTCAGAGTAGCGAAGACCCCGCCGAAGGCCAGTTTGACCCCGGCATCGGCCGCACGAATTTCCCGAGCAAGGAGCTTGGCGTAGGGATAGCTGGTCGTGCTGAGAAAGCTGAGGCCGACGAGGTCGGGCCGCTCCCGTCGTATCGCCTGAATGATGGCGGTGTTGGGGGTTTCCGGATTGGCTTGGTCGAACATGACACAGTCGTGCCCGGCAGCTTTCACGACGGCTGAGAGAGACATGATGCCGATGGGTGGGAAGCCCATGACGCGAATATTTCCGTTCGGGGCCCGCGTGTCGGCGGGGTGGGCATAGAACTGTGGATCACGGACGTGAATCAGGAAGACGCGCATAGACTCAGTCTCCAGTGAAGGACGCGCAGCCGGGTGACGGGAGTGAAGCTCTGGGAGTGCTGTCGGACCTGCAGAGGCGGCGGTACCTTACAGGGTCACGGTACCCCTGTCAAAGGTTACCTTCTTAAGAAGAACGCGGCGAGCTAATATGAGAATATGGCGAGGGATGGAGCGCTGCGCAGGTTTCACGCGGCCATGACGTCGGGCGGCCGTCGAAATCCGGCGGCAGCCTTGGCGATCGAGGCGCACAGTTTGTCGACGGCCTCTTCCTTGAACATCAGTTCCGCGACGCCGGCCCTTCTCATGGCCTGGGCCTTCAGGCCGTACAGATCAATCGCCGCCAATCCGATGACGGCAGTGGTGGGATCGAGATGTTTGATGGTCGTCGTCGTCTCCGGCCCATCCAGACGGGGCATGCTGACGTCCAGCACGACAACGTCCGGTTTCAACTCCGTAACATACGCCACCGCCTCGCGGCCGTTGCTCGCTTCCCCGACGACCGCGACTCCGGCGCAGTCCTTCAAGACACTTCGGAGAGTATTCCGGATAAGTGGATGGACTTCACACAGCAAGACGGTGATCATGGGACGGGTCTCGGCTTTCTACTATTCATATCGTAGTACGCTCCCTCCATGTCGCGCATGGCCCCGGTCCCCTGGAGTCGTTGCGCAGGCCCCCCAACGCAGATGATGAGCCATGAATCCCGGAGCGGCGCCCCTAGGGGGATGGAGCAGCGAACCGATGTGGCATGGTGCCCAGGGGCCAAGAAAATCGACCCCCACCGCTGTATGAGCTGCGGTTCGTTCAGATGTAAGATAGGTAAAAGAGATAATGTGGGGCGGCGGGAAGTTGCCCACCCGAGGGAGGACAAGTGATGGCGCAGGTGACGGGATCCCAGCCGGCATGGGTCCACGGCATGACGACCGTCCTATTGCTCGCGGTCCTGCTTGCACCCGCATCGCCGGCGGGCGCGGACCATCAAGGCCATGAGGAGCGCTCCTTCGAGGCCCTCGACGACGGCGGCAGCGGCATCGCGGTTCCGGGCGCCTCGTTTCGTATCTTCGTCCGTCGCGGTGCGGCTTCGCCTGAACGGGCGGAGCCTGCAGCGAACATGGATGACACGGTGGTGAGGACGGTTCTGGACGCGCTGACCATGCTCGTGCGCCAGCGAGCTGAGTTTCCCCGTGTGGACGAGGCGGTGAGAAAAGACTTGCTCGATCGGATCATTATTGAGCCGACCGTCGTCAATCGCGAAGGGAAGACGTTTGCCTTTCTGGTCGCCCGCACGGCGGATCCAGGCCGGGTTCGGTTGCTGATCAGCGCCTCCGCGCTCTACGAGGGGGGGTATGTCGGCCATCCCGACCAGCTCGCGCCGGTGCTGGCTCGCGAGTTTCAATGGGTGATCAGCAAGGCCGATACCGCCCCGCGCGCCAAGACCGTGGCGATCGAGCGCGATCTCAAGCAGGCGCCCATTCGAACCGATCAGGAGCTTCCTGCGCTGTCGCCGGAAGAACGCCGCCGGACACTCCACGGGCTTTTCAACACGTATCTCAAAACCGTGGACGACCTGCACAGCCTGGAAGGGCAGCCGTACTACGAAACCGGAACCACGCGGCTCGTGGCACCGGCTCAACCCGATTCGGCCATTAAGTACTATGACGTCTTAATTCGGGACGCGCTCGAGCGGATCGTGCGCGATCCCTATTTCGCCGAGCGGACCCCGAAGGCGGTCCGCAGCCTGCTGAACGGCAAAATCTGGAACGTCGCCTTCGTGAAGATCGATCAGCGGGATTGGGCCACCCGCACGCGCGTCCTCCCGGAGGAGAAAGCCGTGACGGTGGGGAAGGACAACCGCCGCATTCAGCCGGCCGCCATTCTGCTGAACACGTATCGCACGGCGGCGCCGGACGATCCCTTTTACCGCGAGACGCAGGGGTTGCCGATGGGGGCGCTCTCCGCAGAGCAGTTGGCGCGGGTCATCGCGTGGGAGATCGAACAGAACATCGTCGAAAAATCCATGAGCGGGCACGTCGCGCAAGATGCGCTGACCGCGCCCAAGTGACCACGTGCTTCAGTTGATCACGTGTCGATCGAGGCCTGGCATGGGATAGAGGCCGGTGGGCAGTGCCGGCGGGCGTCGCCCGGACGCCCGCCTGGCTGGAACCTCACTCGATGCTGACGAGGATGCGGCGCGAGCCTTCCTTGGCAGCTTCGCTCCAAGGGATCCGGACGAGCAGCACGCCGTGCTTGCACGAGGCCTCGGCCTTCGACGCGTCGACGCCTTCCGGCAGCGCGATCATGCGGCGAAAGGCCGCGTATCGACGGCCAATGCCGTACCCGTTGTCGCGCCACTCCTGCTCCTGCTCGTAAGTGATCTGGAGCATGCCGTTCCGGACGGTCACGTTCAGGTGTTTCGGGTCAAGACCCGGGACTTCGGCCCTGACGAGCACGTCCTCGTCCGTCTCCTCCATGTCGAGGGCGGGACCTCCCGCGAAACGGGACCATCCGGTCTCGAAGGGCGACATCAGGAACCGGTCGAACAGTTGATTGATGTCGTCCCGCAACGACAAGACCTCCAGAGGCTCCACCGTTTTTCGTTTCCAGGGAACGATCTCTCTCAGTTTCTCCATCAACGCCATGGTACACTCCCTCTCGGTTAGTCAACCACTTGCGGTCGGCATGCCGCCTTGCTGCCCGGCCATTGCAGGGTGCGTTGCTGCATGCCGGGTTTTGCCTTTCGCCGGCAAGGGAATGAATAATTTCTCTGGATTCGGAGTCAAGGGGGCCAGGGCGTCGCCCAGGTTCCTGCGTCCGCAGCGCTAAGGGCAGGAGCAGCCTTGTCTCGCTGATGCGTGTAGGACCGCTACTTGAGCTGAAAATCCCGCCCCTCCTGCTCGTCGCCATCACGGCTCTGCTGATGTGGGCTACGGCTCGAGGGGTGCCTTCATTGGAAGTTGCTTGGCCGGCGCAGGGCGTCGCGTCCATCCTGGCGGCGGGGATGGGGGTGGGCGCTCTGCTGTGGGGCGTCGTCTCCTTCCATCGGGCGGGCGCCACCGTCAATCCGATGAAGCCCGAGACATCGTCCCGGCTCGTCACTTCCGGCATCTATGCGGTGACGCGCAACCCCATGTATCTGGGCTTTCTGCTTCTGTTGCTCGCGTGGGCGCTCTATCTGTCCCACGCGCTCACATGTCTCTTTCTGCCCGTCTTCGTCGTGTATTTGAACCGGTTTCAGATCGAGCCCGAGGAGCGGGCGCTCATGGCGTTGTTCCGAGACGAGTTCACGGCGTATGCCAGCCGCGTGAGACGCTGGCTCTGAGCGT
>JBDZVU010000176.1:0-2105 GCA_040255845.1 Nitrospiraceae bacterium
ATTGTTGTCTTGCCAGACCCTGGTTCTCCAACAACACAAACATGTCCCTGTGGGTACAAGGTAAGTGACTCAAAGCATCTAAAGTTCCGATACTCTACCTTTACTACCTTCATGCAGCTGCCGATTGATAGTGGATCAAGAAAACGGCGAAAGGTATTCTAGACGCCGAGAATGACTGGCGCAACGTCAGAAGTCCCGGCGCCTATGACATTTGGCACTATTCGCTTAGGTATTATCTAAGGATAGCTGCGCGCCAGGATTTATGGGGCATATATCTTCTAGCGAGCGTCTTTTCCGGTCAGAGGGATCTCTAGAACCTGACGCTTTATCTGCTGGCCTTACGGCATTTCCGCCACAGCTCACAGCGAGCATACAGACAGCCGTTATGGGAACTAAGAGGAGCAGGAGCGAATTTGGGGTGGTGGCGGTGACCCGGATCGAACGGGTGACCCGCGGCTTATGAGTCCGCTGCTCTGCCAACTGAGCTACACCGCCACTGGTGCAGGAAGTCCGCAGATGATACCCGACGTCGGCCGGACCTGTCTACAGCGGCCGCGCGGCGTCAGACGGACGGGGGAGGGGTGCCCTCGGGTTTCGGCGGCCGGCCGGCGATGTGCTTCTGCCGAAGCATCTTGGTGAAATACGTGCGCTGCAGCCCCAGCTCCTCGGCTGCCCTGGTCTGATTCCAATCGTTGCGTTGCAGCGCCTCTTCCAGGATTCTCCGGCTGTAGGCCTCCATCTTCTCGTGATAGAAACGGAGATTCGGGGTCGGGTCGGCCCCCTGGGCCGGTGTCGTTGCGGAACCGGACAAGTGCAGGTGGTGCGGCTCGATCCGCCCGCCGGCGGACAGAATGACGGCGCGGGTCAGCACGTTCTCCAGTTCCCGAATGTTGCCCGGCCAATGGTACTGTTTGAGGACGGTCAGGGCGCCGTCGCTGATCGTGGGCGGCGAGGAGAATCCGAACTTGACCGACTGCTTGAGGAAGTGTTCCGTCAAGGCCGGCACGTCGTCCATCCGTTCACGGAGCGGCGGCAGGGTGATGGAAATCACCTCCAGCCGATAGAAGAGGTCCTCGCGAAAGGTCCCTTGCTTGATGGCCTGCTTCAAGTCTTTGTTCGTGGCGGCGATGAACCGCACGTCCGTATGCACGGCTTGGGTGCCGCCGACGCGGTAGAACGTTTGGTCCTGCAGGAGGCGTAACAGATGGCTTTGCAAGGCGAGTGACATGTCGCCGATCTCGTCCAAAAAGACCGTGCCCCCTTCGGCGATCTCGATCTTGCCCGCTTCGCGCTTGACCGCCCCGGTGAAGGCGCCCTTTTCGTGCCCGAACAGCTCGTTCTCCAATAAGTCCTTTGGAATGGCCGCGCAGTTGACGGCGACGAACGGCTTCGCTTTGCGCGGGCTCCAGCCGTGGATGGCCCGGGCGACGACTTCCTTGCCGGTGCCCGTTTCGCCCAGGATCAAGACGGTCACGGTGGAGGCTGCCGCCTGCTTGGCGAGGCTCAACTGGGCGGCCAGTTTGGCATTCTCCCCCACGATGGGCCCGTAGCGCGCCTCGACTTCCCGCTGGAGGACGTCGACCTGCCGCCGGAGCGCGAGGGCCGACAGCGCCTTGTTGATGACGACGGAAATGTGATCGCCGGTGAACGGCTTGGTGACGAAGTCCGCCGCGCCGAGCTGCATGGCCTTGACCGCTAGTTCGATGGTGCCGAACGCGGTCAGCATGATGATGGGCGGCAGGATGGCCCCGCCGCCCCATCGGTTCGGCGGTTCGTCCTGGCGGTTTTGTCCGGACAGGTGCTGCAGTACTTCCAGCCCCGACAGGCCCGGCAGCTGAATGTCGAGGAGGACGAGATCGGGCTGCTCTTGCTGCAGCAGTCGGAGGCCGTCTTTGCCGTTCTCCGCGGTGATCGGCTCGTGACCCATCCAGGTCACGCGGTTTTCCAGCCCTAAGACGATGTCCGGGTCGTCGTCGATGATGAGGATTTTTGCCCGCATGGCGCCTCCCCCTCTCGCTGTGCGGTCGCGTTCCCGTTGCGTGAGATCCGGCCCGTCACGAGCCGAGCAGTCCGGGCCGTGACGGCCGCAGGCCTTCGCTCATGAC